>JBDHWD010000030.1:0-29265 GCA_039810005.1 Thermomicrobiales bacterium
TGGCAGCGGCGCGGAACTCATCTACACGCCGGATGAAAATTATCACGGGGATGACACGTTCACGTTCGTGGCCTCCGATGGCACTCACGAATCGGAACCTGCAGACGTTGATATTCAGATTGCCCCGGTGAACGATGCGCCGGTGGCTACCTCGCAGCAGGTGACGCTCCCGGAAGACGGTTCCGCAACGATTACACTGGTAGCCACCGATGTCGATGGTGATTCGCTCAGTATCGCAGTGTCTGATGCGTCGCTGACTCTCGGCACTGTCGCAGTCGTCGGCGAGACCAGCTGCGATGTCGTCAGCTCAATGATGTTGTGTTCCCTGCAGGTCATGTACGCGCCCGACGCGAACGCGCATGGCGACGACAGCTTCTCGATCAGCGTGAGCGATGGCGCGCTGACATCTCTGGCCGATATTGAGATCTCGATCCTGCAAGTGAACGATCCGCCGCTCGCAAATGACGATGATCTCGTCGGTGTCGATGAGGATTCCGTTGACGTGGCTGTCGACGTCCTGTCGAACGATTCGATTGCGCCGGATGAAAACGAGACACTGACCATCGTCGGTTTTTCAGACTTCAGCGCCGGCGGTTCTGCGCGGACCGTCGATGGATTTGTTTTGTACACACCGGCCGCCGATTTCAATGGCACCGAGACATTCCGCTACTCGATTTCTGACGGAAATGGTGGAACCGCAAGCGCGATAGTCACCGTCATTGTGCTCCCTGTAAACGACCCGCCGACCGCAACGGACGATGTCTACGAGATGGACGAGGACGGCGGCTCGATTGTCCTCGACCTCCTGGCTAACGACAGCGCCGCGCCCGACGAAGGCGAGACGATTGCAATCGCCTGGCGCATCTCGCCCCGCCTCGGTGCAGTGGATGTGAATCCAGGCAACGGCGAATTGCGCTACACGCCGGCCCCGAATCGCTTCGGCACCGACACGTTCCGCTACGGGATTGAGGACAGCAACGGCGGAAGAGCGGAGGCGTACGTGACGATCACCGTCCATCCGGTGAACGACCCGCCGACGGCGGTCGATGACGCCGCGCAAATTGGCGAGGACGCAGAAACGATCTTCATTGATGTCCTTCGGAATGATTCCTTCTCGCCGGACGACGATGAAACGCTCTTCGTGGCAAGCGTCGGCGCTGCGTCGCTCGGAACCGCTGCCGTCGCAGCCGACGGCTCCGGCGTCTCCTACACGCCGCATGCGGATGCGTTCGGCACGGACTCTTTCAGTTACACACTCAGCGATGATGGCGGGGCGACAACTACCGGAGCCGTTTCCGTGGAAATCCTGCCGGTCAACGATGCGCCGGAGCTCTCGCTATCAGTCACGAGCCTGGACTACCAGGAGAATGCACCGCCGATCGCAATTGCGTCCGATCTGTCTGTCATAGACATCGACTCGCAGATCGTCTCGGCAGTGATCTCGTTTGTCAGTCGGCCTGACGGCCCGTTTGAGACTCTGTCGATTGATGACGGCATCGGGATCTCTCACACGGTCGATCCTGAAACGGGAGCAATCACGCTCGCAGGCTCTGCAACTCCCGATGCATATCAGCAGATCCTGCAATCGCTGCGCTACGTTCATAACTCGGACGCGCCGACTGCCGGTGAGCGGGCAGTGACCATCACTATTTCCGACGGTGTGCTGGAAGCTTCGACGCCGGTGAGCGTCACCGTCATCCCGGTGAATGACCCACCCGCGCTGGTGTTCGGCGGAAGCGTCATACGTGATGATGCGCCGGTGCTGGTCGATAGCGACGCCACGCTGATTGATGTCGATTCGTCGGATTTCGAAGGCGGTCAACTGACGGCTACGATCACCACCGGATTTGCGGACGGGGATGTGCTGTCGGTCACTCCGTCCGGCGCGCTCGGTCTATCGGGCGGAGCGCTCACCTGGGATGCGGGCGGAGAATTGGCGGTCATTGGCGAAGCGGCTCAATCCGAAGGCAGCCTCGTCATGACGTTTACGCAGAGCGCAACGCCAGATCGCGTTGCTGCGGTTGTTCGCGCGCTCACCTTCGCTTCCACATCGACATCGATGGCGAGCCGGGCAATAGCGGTGGTGGTCACTGACGGCGACGGCGGCACCAGCTCGACCGGCATCGTGACTATCGGTGTGAACAGCCCGCCGGATGACATCGCCATTGTCGGCGCAACGCTGCCGGAGGGCGTCCACGACGGGACGATTGTCGGGACAGTGACCGCGCACGATCCGGACGATGACGTGGTGCATTTGTCACTCGCGCCGGGGAGCGATGCGCGGTTTGTTCTCCTGATGACCGGCGACGAGTGGGCGTTGCAGACCAGCAGCGACGCAGCGTTCGACTACGAAACAGAGCCTTCGATTGACGTGGAGATTGTTGCGACGGATCCATTCGGCAGAACGTATTCCGAGACGGTGACGATTACGATCACGGACGTTAATGAGGCACCCGCGCTGGTTACGCCATCGTCGGTTGAGCTGGCAGAGAACAGCGCCGTCGATACGGTCGTTGCAACCGTGGGCGCGTCTGACCCGGATGCTGGACAATCGCATTCGTTCGCGATCACCGCCGGGAATGACAGCGGGGCGTTCACCATCAATGCGACCTCCGGCGCTGTCTCGGTCGCTGATTCAGCGCCGCTGGACTACGAGTCCACCACGAGCTTTGAGTTAACGATCACGGTGACGGACAACGGCTCCCCGGCGCTGAGTGGTGTGGGGACGCTGACGGTGGTGATTACCGATGTCGTCGAGGACGGCGTTGATACCCAGCCGCCGACAATTGGCACGCTGTCATATGGACCGCTGCTGGGCAATCTACGTTTTTCCGCTGACGCCGAAGATGGGCTCCTGAGCACAACAGTTGATCCCGAAGGTTCGGCCGTCACGCTGGTTGACGTTGAGTCGCTGTCTGGCCCGGAATCGGGTGCCTTCACCTGGGATGCAGACGGCGGGTTCACCTTTGATCCGCGGATAGGCATGCGAACAACCACTGTCATCTGGCTCATCACCGTCGAAGATGCTGCAGCAAACCAGGCGACTGCGCTTGTCAAGCTCGTGATGTCCAGCCGCGCGGTCTGGCATGTTGATCAAACATATGCCGGAGGTGCATCAACCGGAAGCTGGAACGCTCCATTCGTCGCGATCAATGAGGTGACCGGCAACTCGCAGGTCAAGGTAAACGACATTGTCTACGTCGCTACTGGAGTAGCACCGTATACCGGAACTATCGAGCTCGGGCCAGGACAAATGCTCATCGGTCAGGGAGCTGTTGCAGATACCTTCGCCGAGCTGGTGAACGCACCCGCACTGGAGCGTGGAACCTACCTGGAACCGGCAATCAATGGCGTTCGCCCGACGATCACGACGACGAACGGGCCGGGTATCAAGCTATCCACCGGCAACCTGATTGCTGGCCTGACGATTGGCGGCACACGCGGCGCAGCAATCGATGGAGTTGGATCCTCAAACGATGAAGGGCCGACGATCCGCGATGTCGCGATTAGTGGCACCAGCACGAACCTCGGACCGGCGCTGTACGTTCGTGGTTACGGCAATGCCTCAATGAGCTTCGTCAGCATTGAGCGTAAGACGACACAACCATCTGGTGCCCAGGGCGTGATCCACGTTGCCGATATTCGAGGCGGAACGCTCGTCGTTGAAGGTAGCCTGACGCTCACCAGCTCCGCTGCGCGTGGCCTGATGCTCGAGCGTTTTGGCAGCGCCGAGCTTCGTGGCGCGGTCACCATCAACACCGAGAGCTACGAGGGGATGTACATCAATACCACGCCGCTCGCGCTCTCCGGGGCGTTCGCTCATGCAGTGACGACGACGAGCGCTACCGGTGTGTATGTCCGTAAACAGTCTGAGTTGATCGTGATGGGTGGAAGCCTGCGTGTGTCGGTGAGCAACAGCAATGCGCTGGATGTTGCCGATTCGCTTCTGGAACTTCCGGGCACTGGGAACACGCTCGACGCAACGAATGGCACGGGGCTGTGGCTCTATAACGTAACGATTGGGTCCGGGGGCGCGGCGTTCGACCGCATCAATTCGACCTACGCAACCAACGGCATCTACGTTGATGGGTTGACCAGCAACGGACCGCTGACGGTTGGGCCGACTGGAGACGGCCATGCGTTCGGGGACGGCGGCACAATCGCCGGCATGAGCGGACCAGCAGTCCTGCTCCGCTACGCGAGCGACGTAACGCTGCGGCACCTCCTTATTGGCGAGCCCTCTGCAAGCGTGGATGAATCCGCAACGAAGACGCGTGCGACTGATGGTGCCGGCGTCGACGCCTACGTTGTCTCGGACCTCACGCTCGATCACGTCAAGATCGCGCGGACGGGGGGCCACGGTATCCGCGGGCGTGAAGTGACAAATTTCGCCATGCATAACAGCCAGATCATCAATGCGGGTGACACTGCTGGCGAGCATGCGCTGTCATTCCAGGGCGGTGACGGGGATTCGTTGAATGGGGTTGCCGGCTCCTTCACTGTCACAAACAGTGTCATCGCGAGCTTCTGGGACACCGGCATTTACATCGCCAACTACCCTGATGTTGCTACGGAATCCAGCGTCACGGTGTCCGGCACGGCATTCTCCGGCAACGCCGTCGCTGGCGGAGCAATTCGCATTCATGCCGGTAACAACTCCACGATTCACCTCAGCGTTGACTCATGCACCTATGTCAACTTGCAAGGGCCGGAGGTTTCGACGACGTCAGCCGGATCTGGCGTCATCGTCCTGCCGGAGCCGTAGGGCCAACAAGCGTCAGGAAGCAACGATCGTGAGTCCGGCAGGTGCCACGCGCACCTGCTGGATTCGCGCTTCCCAGTCGATGGCAACATCCCGAGCGTGGAGCAGCGCGCTGATGTCGATGTCGAATGAGCGCGCCCCGGACTGCCGCAGCCCGGGCTGCTGATTAACCGCGCTGAGCAGAAAGTCGAGCAGCCAGGCCGCACCGAGCCGGCCGACCCGCAGGTCGCTGATTGTTGCCGTCAGATCTCCAGTGCTGGATGGGCTCAGCTCGACACGCGCGGTGACGTGCTGGTTGATGATCGAGCGCCGAACGCGCAGAACCATCTCCAATGCGCCGTCATCGACGCGCGCCGAAACATAGTGCAGATGTGCGCCGCCAACCTCAAGCGGCTCAGCCAGCACATGCTCAACGATCCGAATCAGGCCAGCCTGCGTGAGCGTCACTTCGCCACCAACAATCGCGGGTCGCAGCACGTCGCCTGCCGGGCGAAGCTGGATGATGGCCTTCGAGATGATGATGTCATGTGCAGATTGCAATGCCGGTCCCCTGTCTTGCGTATTTACAGTCGTCGTATACTATGTGCGAAAGCGAGGTCCTTCGGGGCAGGGTGCGGGACGTGTAGTCCCAATTCCCGATCGGCGGTATAGCCCGCGAGCGACGTGTGTAATGTCGCATGACTCGGTGAAACTCCGAGGCCGACGGTATAGTCCGGATGAAAGAAGGCTCGCGGTAGTCTCAGGCTCGTGTGCCGCCGATCCTGTCGACCTGTTCGACAGGTGTCGAAGGCCCGCCACCTGACACTGCTTACCCCGAAGGCATCCTCCGCCTTCGGGTTTGTTGTGTCAGGGAAGACTGTATGCAGATCAGCCACACCTCGCAATCCATCTCCGATGTTGCCTCTGCTGAAGCACTGCGCGCAGGCGACGCCGTTGATACCGCCACGCCCAGCACTCCGCGCCCACGCGCGAAGCGCAGGCGGCCGCTCGTTTCCGTTGCTGGCAGTATCCCGGCAATTCTGCTCGGCCTGTCTATTCTCCTGCTATGGGAGCTGCTCGTTCGGTCCGGCAGCGTCTCGGCATTTCTGCTGCCCTATCCTGCCGACGTCGCCCGCTCGTTCTGGGAGTCTCTGAATAGCGGCCTGTTCTGGAAGTATGCCCGGACGACGCTGGCCGAAAGCATGTTGGGGTTTGCGACCGGCGCAGCGATTGCGCTCCCGATTGGCTATGGCATCGCCCGCAGTCGCATCCTGGCGCGGACACTGGAGCCCTATCTGGCTGCCAGCCAGGCGATGCCGTCCGTCGCCATTGCGCCAGTGCTCGTCATCTGGCTCGGCTACGGGCTGAAGGCTGTTGTCGTGCTCTGCGCGCTGATCGTCTTCTTCCCGATCGTCGTCAACACGGCCCTCGGACTGCGAACGATAGACCGCGATGTCATCGACGCCGCGCGGGTTGATGGCGCGCATGGCTGGTCGATGCTGCTGTACTTCGAAGCGCCGCTAGCGATGCCAGCAGTTCTGACCGGCCTGCGAACCGGCCTGACACTCTCGATTATCGGCGCAGTTGTTGGCGAGTTCATTCTCGGCGATCAGGGGCTGGGTGGGTTGCTGACGATCGCGCGCAGCAATTTCGATACGCCACTCGTGTTCGCCACGCTGTTCATGCTGATGCTGTTGGCATCGTCTCTCTATGGGGTTGCCCGGTTTATCGAAGCGCACTTGCTGCGCATATTGGGGGAGTGATCTGGAACATGGAGACTATCGAGTCACCGTCATCCGTTCGACGTGCCGACGGAACATCCCGACTGGCGTTATTCGCAGTTGCAATGCTGCTGCTACTCGTGCCGATCCTGGCAGCTTGTGGCGGTGATGGCGACGGCGAGAGCACTGCGACATCCGCAACGACCGCAGAGACCGCCGCATCTCCTGCCGCATCGGGCAGCGATGAACTGCGCGACGTGACTATCGGTCTGTCCTTCGTGCCGAACGTGCAGTTTGCGCCGTTCTATGTCGCGATCGAGAAAGGCTTCTATGCCGAGCACGGGCTGAAGGTGGACCTGAACCATCATCAGGCCGGAGCAGACCTGTTCGGTGCGCTCGTTGGCGGGCAGGAAGACGCTATGATGGCCGGCGGCGATGAAGTTCTGGCCGCGCGGGCTAAAGGTGCCGAACTCGTTTATGTCGCTGAAGTCTTCACCCGCTACCCGATCGGCCTGATCGTGCCGGCAGATTCCGGAATCGAGTCAGTCGCCGACATCAAGGGTAAGAAGGTCGGCATTCCCGGACCTTACGGCGCGACCTACATTGGTCTGCTCGCGCTGCTGGCCGGCTCGGGCCTGACGGCTGACGACGTGCAGGTCGAGAGCATCGGCTTTACTCAGGCATCGGCGCTCCTCGCCGGGCACGTCGACGCGGTAATTGGCTACGTCAACAACGAGCCACTGCAGTTGAAGAAAGCCGGTATGGAGACGCGCACGTTCCCCGTGGCCGATGTGCGCCCGCTGATCTCGAACGGGATCGTCATCACTGAAGCGATGCTCAACGACCATCCGGACGTCGCCCGCGCTATTGTCGCCGGAACGCTCGAAGGCGTGCAGTACACGATCGATCATCCCGATGAGGCGCTGGAGATCTCCCGAGAATATGTGCCAACGCTGACGAACGCCGAGCAGGTTGCCGATGCCAAGGCAGTGCTTGAGGCGTCGTTGCCGCTCTGGCAGCCAACGACGCCGCCGGGATCAAGCAGCGCCGAAGACTGGCAGAGCATGGCCGAGTTCCTGACCGAGAACGGGCTGCTGGAAGGCGAGGTGGACGCTTCCACCGCGTTCACGAACGATCTGGTCGAGTAGCTAGCGGTCGCCGGTCTCCGCCGGCGTGAACTGCACGCCGCGGAAGAAGTCGGCTGCCTTGTTCCAGGACGCGTCTGTGCCGTCGAGCGTCACGTCGAAGCCGCGCGCAAGCACATTGCGCGCGAGCCAGGGGTGGCGCTCGACGTACCTCTGCAGTTCGCCGATCGTTTCCTCCGGCGACAGCAGGCGCTGCTGGGGTACGAACCGCGTCGCGCCGATGCGGATCTCCAGCGCAGGCTCGCGCGAGATGTTGCGGTACCAGTCGGTCTTGCCCGACCAGCCAGACATGACAACGCACGTCTTGCTAGCCGTCTCAAAGCGCACGACCTCAACGACCGACTCACGGAGCAGATGAGATGTCCGTCCGCGGTGGATGATGAGCAGCAGGCGGTGATCGAGCAATCTGCCGAGCCCGAGGCGATAGAGCAGAATCGGGCCTCGTAGCACGAAGCGCACGATGCCAGTGGGCGGGTGATCTGCAAATGTCATAGGTCGCCTCCACGATTGATGACTGCATGAGCGTGCTGACGCGCGCATCGTATCCTTCTGCTGGACCAGCAGAACCGACCCGGAGCAGGATGATGAGTGACGACCCCAACTGGATTCCGGCACCCGCGCCGCAACCAAGAGTGCCGCTCGAACCGGACTCGCTGTCCGACTTCGACGGTCTGCTTCGCGGCAGGCGGTCGGTGCGTCGCTTCCGGTCTGATCCGGTCGCTGACGAGATCATCAATCGCGTCCTCGACGCCGGCCTGTGGGCACCCTCGCCGCACGGTACTCAGCCGTGGCGATTCGCAGTCCTGAGTTCGCTCGAGACGCGCTCTCGACTGGCGGATGCGATGGCGGCCAGCTGGCAGCACAATCTGGCGATGGACGGCCAGCCGGAGGATGTCATTCAGGCGCGGCTCGGCGGTTCTCGCCGACGTCTGCTGGAGGCGCCGACACTGATCCTGGTTTCACTCTACACCCAGGACCTGGATCGCTACCCCGATCCTGAGCGCGCTACTGCTGAACGGACGATGGCCGTTCAGAGCCTCGGTGCGTGCGTCCAGAACATGCTGCTGGCTGCTTACGCGAACGGCATCGACGCCGGCTGGATGTGTGCGCCCCTCTTCTGTCCGGAGGTCGTGGTGGATGCGCTCGGCCTGGACGCGGAACTCGTGCCGCATGCGCTGATCGCGCTCGGACATGCTGCCGCCGACCCGAAGAGACGCCCGCGTCGCTCGCGAGACACGATAATTGTCTTTGATGATCGTAGGCAACGTCCTTAAGGTCACTGACATCCCCCTTTCCTGTACATATTGTCATCTACAGCGTATGATATGCATGCTTGCGGTGCATGTCCGATTTGCGGACGAACGCGTCTGACAAAACACGCCACCTGACTGGACGATTGGGGAATCGCCGGGCGGTCGCGGCGTGCCTGACGTGTGCGTGAGCGTGCGTAAGTTGGGGGAGTATCGGCGGCTGGATCCCTTCCACCGTGCGTTCTCCGTCGTGTCAGGAGCGTTGCATGCCACGGAGTGTTGTTCTGGTCTCGGTGGTTGTCCTGGTCGTATCGCTGATGGCAGCGTTCGCGCCAACGCCGACAAGTGCACGCAGCCCGCAGACGGAGTACGTGTCTGGTGAGCTGCTGGTGAAGTTCCGTAAGGGAACGGATAGCAAGCAGGTCACCGACGCTCACCGCAGCGCGCGCGGAAGCCTCAAGAGAACGATTTCCAAAGATGGAATCGATGTCGTAGCAGTAAGCCCCGGGCAGGAAAATGCCCGCATAGCTGATTATCTTCGCAATCCGAATGTCGAATTCGCGGAACGTAATGGTGTCTACTCCGCCGTAGCCATGCCGAACGACCCACGGGTCAGCGATCAGTGGCACCTTGAGAACGGCGGCCAGAGCGGCGGGATTGCAGATGCCGACATTGATGCGTTTGCCGCCTGGGATGTGACGACCGGCGGTTCGGTCGCCATCGCAGTTCTTGATACCGGCATTGATGAATCGCACCCGGATCTTTCCGGGAAGATCACAAAGTCAGCAAACTTCAGCGGCAGCACCTCTGTGCAGGACGTCAATGGACACGGCACACATGTGGCGGGCATCGTCGCCGCCCGAACCGGAAACGGTGTCGGGGGCGCTGGTGTTTGCCAGACATGCACCATCTTCAACGTCAAGGTGCTGGCAGACAACGGCAATGGCTCGTGGGCGGGCATCGCTGAGGGTATCTACTGGGCTACCGACAATGGTGCGAAGGTGATCAATCTGAGCCTCGGCGGCACGACGTCGTCGTCGTCACTCGCGTCGGCCGTCAATTACGCCTGGAATCGGGGCGTCGTCGTTGTCGCAGCGGCCGGAAACAACAGCACGACGTCTGCGTTCTATCCTGCATACCTGCCGAACGTCATCGCTGTGGCGTCGACAAACAACCGCGATCAGAAGTCCAGCTACTCAAACTACGGCACCTGGGTCAGTGTGGCCGCGCCCGGCGAGTCAATCCTGTCGACGCTGCGAGGCGGCACATACGGCCTCAAGAGCGGTACCTCGATGGCTTCGCCGGTGGTCGCCGGTCTGGCCGGGCTCGTCTGGTCGACGCCGTATGGAACAAGCAACGCCGCAGTGCGTGGCCGGATCGAGCAGAATGCCGAGGCGATCAGCGGCACTGGCTCGCGCTGGCTGAACGGCCGGGTGAACGCCTGTAAGGCTGTCGGCGGTGTCTGCGACGGCGTCGCCGGCGGGCCGGACGTGACGCTCGTGACGCCCAGCGATGGCGCGGTTTTGACCGCCGACGGTTCATCGCAGCGCCTTCAGTTGCGGGCCACTGATGCGACAACGCCTGAGGGCTCGCTGAACGTTCAGTTCCGCATCGACGGTGGTAGCTGGAATGCTGCGACCTACAATGCTTCCCGACAACTCTATGAATGGAACTGGTCGCTGAACGGCGTTGGCGTCGGCGGCCACCAGGTCGAGGCGCGTGCGACAAACGGCTCGGGTGGCTCAACAATCAGCACGCCCGTAGGCGTCCGGGTAACCCATCAGTTCGCCCTCCCCGGTTCATTCGAGGCCGAGGACTACCATCGCTACTACGACACGACCGCCGGCAACAGCGGTGGCGCGTACTGGACCGATGACGTCGACAAATCGACGTGTGGCGACGGCTCAGGCTGCGTCGCTGTCAGTGACATTGCATCGGCCGAGTGGCTGTCTTACAAGGTGAACGTCGCTGCCGAGGGCGACTACGTCTTCGCCTTCCGCACGGCTACGCCGCGAACCAACGCGACGCTGACCGTCCTGGTCGATGATGTTGCTGTTTCGGACGCGATTGCGATCCAGTCGACCGGCGGGTGGAGTACCTGGGCGGACACGACGAGCCCATCTATCCATCTGAAGGCTGGCGTCCAGACCATGAAGCTCCTGTTCGGCCACACTGGCACGAACCCGGGCAGTCTCGTCAATCTCAATCGGGTGGGTGTTTCCCTCGCCAGTGATCCGACTCCCACTGAGCCGGCCGACGAGCCGCCGACAGTATTGATTACGAGCCCGACGCAGGGAGCAACGATCATCGGATCGACGAGCCTTGTGGCCAGTGCGGCTGATGACAAGGGCCTGGCACAAGTCGAGTTCTTCGTTGATGGCGTGTCCGTCGGTAAGGACACCAGCGCGGCCGGTGGGTGGGCGGTCGCCTGGAATTCGTCGGGTGTGGCAGACGGCACCCGCGTGCTGACAGCGGTAGCGACAGACTCCATCGGACAGACAACGACCTCCGCCGCTGTCTCAGTGAACGTCGACAACATCAACGAGCCGCCAGTTGCGCAGCTCGCTGCGAGCTGCAACGAGCTTTCATGCTCGTTCAATAGCAATGGCTCGCAGGATCCCGACGGCCAGATCGTGTCGTACGCCTGGACGTTCGGGGACGGCGGCACGGCGACTGGCCCGAATGTTAGCCACGTGTATGGTGGATCGGGCACCTACACCGTGACGTTGACCGTCACTGACAACCGCGGTGGCACCGCTGCCAAGAGCCAGAATGTCAGTGTGGCCGCCGCGCCACCGCCACCACCGCCGCCATCGACGCTGAACATCGCCGACCTTGACGGCAAGATCACCAGCTCTCGCTCCGGCGCGAGTGTGACGATCACGATTCAGGTTGAGTCCTCAGCAGGCGAACGCGTATCGAATGCGACAGTCGCCGGGACGATTTCGTACGGTCGGTCAACGAAGGCGGTCTCGTGCAGGACGGACAATGGCGGAATCTGCACCGTTTCGATTCCGTCGCTGCCGCCGAATACCTCATCAGTGGCATACACCGTGACCGACGTCTCACATGCGACGCTCGCGTATGCCCCTGCAGACAATCGTGATCCCGATCGCGACAGCGACGGTACGACGATCATGATTCGCTAGCGCGCGTCGTCCTCCACAACAGCACCAGCCGCCTGAATGACTACGGGCGGCTGGTGCTCGTTATCTTCCCGCGTATAATGGCCCTCCGCCGAAATTGCGGCTCTGGGGGGGAGAATCTGGTGAGCGAGGCCGAAGCGGCAACTCCTGGCGACCATGCGACCGGCCGCTCGGTACTGATGATCACCTCTGGCATACATCTCACGAACGACGCCTGCTTCGCCCTTCTCTATCCATTGCTTCCCTTCATCTCCGATGACCTGGGTCTGTCGTATGCGCAGATCGGCTTAATGAAGGCCGTCTTCTCTGGCGCGTCAAGTGTCCTGCAGATTCCGGCCGGTGCCGTCGGGTCGCGGTACGGCGAGATGCTGGTTTTGCTGGTTGGCAATGCCTGGGTGGGGTTAGGGCTGGTCCTGATGGCGCTGACCGGGAGCTTCCTCGCGCTGCTTCTCGCAGCGGCATTAGGCGGAATCGGGGGCAACGCCCAGCATCCACTTGGCTCATCCATCGTTTCGCAAGCCGTTCCGGCGCGGCAGATGGCGACCGCGCTCGGCACGTTGAACTTCAGCGGCGATGTCGGCAAGCTGATCGGCCCGTTCGTTGCCGGTATCGTCGCGACGCAGTTCGGCTGGCGCATTGCGCTGGGGAGCGTTGGCGCGTTCACAGTCCTGTTCTCGCTGGCTCTCCTGCTGCGGGGACGTTCAAACGGACAGCACCGGGAGCGTCGCAACATCGCCGACGAGGCGAATCAGCGTCTTCCGTTTCGGCCCGGCTTTCAGAACGTGGTACTGGCCGGCGCGCTCGATACGGCGACGCGCGGTGCATCACTCACGTTCCTGTCGTTTGTGCTGGTCAACAAGGGCTTCAGCGCCGCGGCTGTGAGCGCGTTATTCGCCGTCATCTTTGCCGGCGGCGCAGCCGGCAAGTTCCTGTGCGGTTGGATGACAGATCGTTGGGGAGCGCTGCCCGTGATTGTGCTGACTGAATCGGTCACCGCCGCCGCGCTGATCGTGATTTACCGCGGTCCAGTCTGGTCGACGATTCCGCTGGTTGCCGTTCTCGGCTTCATGTTGAATGGCACGTCGTCGGCGCTGAACGTGAGTGTCGCGCAGTTTGTCCCCTCAACCGAGCGGGCGCGCGGCTATGGCGTCTACTTCACAGCCGCGCTCGTCAGCTCGGCGATTTCGCCGCTCGCATTCGGCGTTCTCGGCGACGCTGCCGGGCTCGGTGTCGTCTTTGCCGGCATCGCGCTGATGACCGTGGCGGTCATCCCGGCAGTGTTCCCTGTCCGGAATGGGCTCGACCCAGTCCGCTAGCCGACGTGGACTGCCGGGCGCCGCTCGGGATCCGGCTCGGCCTTGCGCAGGATCTCGTGTGTCAGCGGCGCGATGTCACCTTCACCAAAGAGAATGAAGCGCGCCAGATATTTCAGCGGGTTACCCTCTGTCCAGCCAAAGTAGATATGCGGGATCGAACCAGTCCGGTCGCGCGCGTAGAGCGAGAAGGCAGCGATGGCGTTTGGTACGGCCGCCGCGCGAGCGCGTAGGACGTTGTATTCGCCGATCTTCTCTCCGCGCACGTCGAGCGTCGGCGCAAACTCGGAAGCGTCAGCGATTTCGACCTCCAGGAAGAGCGCCGATGCACCTCCAGGTATGTGATGGTCGGCGCGCTGCTCGCGGAGCTTCAGCAGGTACGCGCGCGGCGTGCGGGCGTCTGGATGATTCGCGATGAGCCGCACCGGCCCGTGCATCGCTGCTTCCAGCAGCATGCGTTCAGCAGTAGCGTCGAGCTTGACCTCATCGACGCGCAGCTCTGTTGCGCGGAAGACGCGCGAGAGCAGCGATGTAACGATGATCGCGCCAATGAAGAACGAGGCGATCTTGACGCCATCCGGCCGCTCGAACACGTTCACGATGGTGGTGTAGATGAACACGACCATGATCGCGCCAAAGACGATGGTGCGCGGCCGTGAACCCTTACGCAGCTTCAACAGGAACACCGCGATAGCTCCCGAGGACATCAGAACGAGGACGCCTGTGGCGTACGCGCCGCCCTGCGCATCAACATCAGCGCGGAACCAGATCGTCACGCCGAATGCGATCGCGGTAAAGACCACAACAAGTGGGCGAATCGTGCGTGCCCAGTCCGGCGCCATGCCGTAGCGTGGCAGGTAGCGCGGTACGATGTTCAGCAGACCGGCCATCGCCGAAGCTCCGGCAAACCAGAGAATCAGAATTGTGCTGATGTCGTAGACCGTCCCGAAGGCGTTGCCGAGGTATTCGTGCGCCAGATAGGCGAGCGCGCGACCATTCGCTTCGCCGTCCGCCTCAAATTCGGCTTCAGGGATGAGCATGATCGTCGTGAAGCTACTGGTGATCAGGAAGAAGCTCATGATCAGCGCAGCCGTTCGGAGGAGCTTGCGCGTGTTGCGAATGCGACCAGTTGGTCTCTGCTCCGTGTCGGACGGATCGCCTTTCACCAGCGGCATCACCGCAACGCCGGTCTCGAAGCCGGACAGGCCGAGCGCCAGGCGCGGGAATAGGATGAGCGCAATTGCGATCATCATGATCGGGTTGCTGTGCTCCAACGTCAGCCGAGTCCACCAGTCGTTGACCAGTGTTGGATTATCCAGGAGGTGCATCAGGCTCACGGCGATGACGACGACGTTCAGCGCCAGATAGACAAAAACGAGAACGACGGCGATGCCGATCGCCTCAGTGAAGCCCTTCAGGAACACCGCGCAAAGCACCGCGATCAGCAGCAGCGTGATCAGCACCTGATGCCCTGAGAACGCGTCGAGCATGTAGGGATTTTCGCGGATATGCGCGGTCGCGTCGGCGGATGATAGCGTGATCGTGATGATAAAGTCGGTCGCCGCGAATCCGAGCAGCGCCAGGACGAAGAGCTTGCCCTGCCACCAGGCGAGCAGGCGCTCCAGCATCGCGATCGAGCCCTCGCCATGTGGGCTGCGCTCGGCAACAATGCTGTAGATCGGATACGCGCCGAGCAACGTCAGCAGGATCAGGACGAGTGTGGCGAAGGGCGCCAGCGCCCCGGCTGCGAGCGCGGCGATGCCGGGCTGATAGCCGAGCGTGGAGAAGTAGTCGAGGCCCGTGAGACACATCACCTTCCACCACGAGTGCGTTTCCTCAGCGGCGGTTGTCGATCCCTCTTCCGTAGCGGGAGTCTGCAGGAGCCAGCGCCCGATTCGGGTCTGGCGCGGCCCCTTGCGAGTTCGGAGGTAGGTGCGGTTGCCCTCCTGCACGACGATGTCTTCGGCACGCAGCACGCGGATGCGGCGGTCGCCGGGTTTGGTGCCCTCGCGCTCGATATAGTGCGCTTTCCGCTTATCGCGGGACTCGTGCTGTGACCCTGATTGATCCGGCTCGTCAGCGCGACTCATGCTGATCGCACCAGCGCCTGCGCTTGACGCTCCGCGACGCTGTGCGTCGAACTGCTTCCTCGCGCGAGATTGGTGACGACGTCCTTCGCAATCATTACCTTACCCCCATGTGCGCGGGTATATCGTAGCCCGATAGAGGCCGGTATCATACGCGCACCGTCATCGGTGGGTTGCCGCTGCGGATGCGCAGCTCGCTTCGTACGAGGAACAAAGGCATTTGTAGCTCGGACGGCCCGACGATGGAAGCGGAGTGTTGCACCGGCAAAGTCCAACGTCAACTGTCCGAATCTCACAATCTACCCGTCGTTCAACGCCAAATAGCGTTGACGATCTGCGCCATCGCGGTTACCTTCTGCAGCCAGCGTACCAACGCGAATGTGAGCCAGAATCGGCCAGCGATAGCGCGGCTGGGGCTGTTGCGCGTATAGGTCAAAGAGGTCACAGATGAGCCATCGGCTGCAGCGGTTGTTTGCTCCCGCCTCGGTCGCGGTTGTTGGCGTGTCGCCAAAGGGTGGCTACGGGCTGGGCACGGTCAGGAACCTTGAGAGGTTCGGGTTCCCCGGCCGCATCTATCCGGTCAATCCGCGCTACGATGAGATTGACGGACGCCAGGCGTGGCCGACGCTGGCGAGCCTGCCGGAATCGGTGGACGCGGTCGGCATCTCTGTTCCCGCGCTGGCGACACCAGCGATCATCCGCGAGGCGATTGAGGCTGGGGCTGGCGGCGCAGTTGCGTTCGCGGCCGGTTTCGCCGAGGTCGGCGCGGAGGGCGCAGCTCTGCAGACCGAGATCGCCACGTTGGGGCGCGAGACTGGCTTTCCGGTGATCGGGCCGAACTGCCTCGGCGTCGTGAATTATCTCGATCGCACGCCGCTGTGGAGCATCACGCCGGGCGGTCGCACCGAGCCCGGCTCGGTCGCGCTTGTCGGCCAGAGCGGCAATATCCTGCTGTCGCTGATGTCCTCGATCACCGTCCCGCCGCTGGCCTATGCTGTCTCCTGTGGCAACCAGACCGTCGTTGATGCGGTCGAGATCATGGATTATTTCCTGGAAGACTCGCGCGTCCGCGTCATCGTCGCCGTGCTTGAAGGCATCCGGGACGTGCCTGGATTCCGGCGCATGGCAGCACGCGCAGCGGATCGACAGGTGCCGATTGTTGCGTTGAAGCTCGGGCGCTCCGAGCGTGGCAGTCGCGCGGCTATTGCCCACACTGGGTCGCTCACCGGCGCGTCGCACCTCGTTGAGGCGCTGTTCGAGGAGTGTGGCGTGATTCGCGTCGACGACCTTGGTGAGATCGGCGCAACGGCTGCGCTGCTGGCCGCGGCCCGGCGTCCGAACGGCATGGGCCTGGGTGTGACGGCGAGTTCCGGTGGTGAATGCGGACTCGTGTCCGACCTGGCGACCGAAGCGGGCCTTGTCCTGCCCGAGTTGCCGGTTGAGCAGCGCGAGAAGGTTGTGCCGCTGTTACCGTCATTCGCTCGCCCATCCAATCCGCTGGATATTACGGCGGTTGGCTGGGGTGTACGCGAGATCTCCCGTGAGACGGTGAGTGCCCTTGCCGAGACGCCGGGCGTCGATCTCGTCGCCAGCATCGGCCAGGCGTCGAGCTACTCAGGCCCGATGGCGGACATCGGCTGGGAACCGATGGTCGCCGGCCTCGGCGACGTTGCGGCGAACGGGAACGTGCCGGTTGTCCTGATCAGCACGGTCACCGACGTTCAGGCAGAGCTCGTGCAGGCGCTGGCCGAGCATGACGTGCCGGTGCTGGCAGGCACGCGCACCGCCATCCGCTCGATCGCGAACGCCGGGCGCTACGCAGTCTGGCAGCGCGAGCGCCCCGCACCGGCTGCGCCACACACGGTAGACGATGCCCGGCGCGCGCAGGCGCTGGCGTTGCTGCCGCCTGCTGGTTCCGGAGGCGTCTCAGAATCGGTAAGCAAACAGATCGCGCGCCTCTACGGTATTCCGATCCCGGACGGTGGCCTGGCCACATCGCCGGAGATGGCGCGCGACATCGCCGAGCGGATCGGCTACCCGGTCGTTCTGAAGATCGAGGCTGAAGGTCTGCATCACAAGACCGAAGTCGGTGGCGTCGTGATTGGCGTCAATTCGGGTGACGGGGTTGCAGCGGATTATGCAGCGCTCACGCAACGTGTCGCCTCCGCCCGACCCGAAGCGACGATCAATGGCGTCCGAATCGAGCGCATGGTGAGCGGCGGCGTCGAGCTCGTCGTTGGCGGCACCCGAGACGAGCAGTTCGGGCCTGTCGTTGTCGTTGGGGCCGGCGGCGTGCTTATCGAAGTACTGCGCGACACCGTCCATCACCTCGCGCCGGTGGACGCGCCGACCGCGTGCCGCATGCTGCAGCGTCTGCGAAGTCGGGCTCTGCTGGATGGCTATCGTGGGGCGGCGGCGGCTGATGTCACCTCCGTGGCAAATGCCATCGCCGGTGTGTCGGCACTGCTGACCGAACTTCCGGAAGTCCGCGAAATCGACATCAATCCACTAGTCGCGCTCGAGAAAGGCGCGGGATGTGTCGCGCTCGATTGCCTGCTTGTCGTGTAACGCGCATGACGCAACGGGCTATACTCCTTCGTTGGAGGGAAGATGGTCCGTTCTTTATGGGGGAAGCGCGGAGCACATCGCATCGCTTCGCGTCTGACGTTCGGGCTGATCGCAGCCGCGCTGCTTGCCGGCGCACTGAGCCCGTTGTCGGCACACGCTGCTGGTATCAGCTACTACGATCCAACTGCTCATTCGCTGAGTGGTCCGATCCGCGAGTACTGGGAGTCTCGTGGCGGGTTGTGGCTATTTGGCTATCCGGTCTCTGAGCCCTATGAGGCCGTGTCCGAGGATGGCGAGCCGATCGTTGCGCAGTACTTCGAGCGTGCCCGCCTTGAGTACCATCCGGCGCTCGACGACACTCCCTATCGCGTTCTCGGTGGTCGGCTCGGATTTGACCTAACTCTTGGCCGACGGGCCGAGCGCGAGTTCCTGCCGATCAACAGCTCGCAATCGAAAGCTGGCTGCGAGTTCTTCGAGCCAACGGGCCACAGCCTCTGCGCGCCATTCCTCGGCTGGTGGCACGCGAAGGGCGGCCTGCCGATCTTCGGCTACCCGCTGTCAGAGCAGATGACCGAGGGTGGCTATCAGGTCCAGTACTTTGAGCGCGCCCGTTTCGAGTGGCATCCTGAGAACCTCGGTACCGGCTGGGAAGTTGAGCTCGGACATCTTGGTATCGACATGGCGAACCGCTCTGGAGTCTCCAGTTCGTCGGCATTCATGGCGAGCCAGGCGCTGTCGACATCACTGCGCGTTGACATTACTGCTGCCGAAGCGCCACATGGCTCACCGATCGGCACGTTGTCGGCTGGTACTACCGTTCGCGTTATCGATGGTCCACGAAACGACTGGTATCTCGTCTCGACAGCGGAGTTGACCGGCTGGGTGCCGTTCTCGGCATTGCGCTGGACACGGACTCCAGATCCTCGCTCGGCTGCGCTCGAATCCCTCGAAGCATTCGATCCGACGTTAGCAGCAACTGTGCGTGCAAATGGTGCCTGGACGACTGTTGGGATTTATGACACCTCAACCGGTCGTCTATTTGGCGGTGGTTCTGGTGGGCTGATTGGCTCGGCTAGTCTCTCCAAGGCTGTCGTGCTTGCTGTCGCGCTGCACCAGGTGGACGCTGGGCGCATCAGCCTTGGTGACATCCAGGGCTTGATCGAACCGATGATTATCTACTCGGACAACGACGCGCCGAATACGTTGTGGCGAATGATTGGCCTCGACGTCGGTGTTGCGCAGGCACTTGAAGAGATGGGTGTGTCCGGCTTTGCCATCCAGCACCCGTGGGACTGGGGGCAGATTGCCGCGAGTGGAGCCGACTGGGCGCGCTTCTTTGCGCAGCTCGGCAGCGGTCAGCTGCTTTCGCCGGGCCTGACGTCTCTGGCGCTGGACCTGATGCAGAACGTCACCTCGGCCCACCGCTGGGGCGCGAGCACGCCGGGTGGGGATCGCCTCGCTATCGGGAAGAACGGCTGGTATCTCGATGATGACCCCTACCAGTGGCGCGTTGCCAGCGCCGGATTCGTGTCAAGTCGCGAAGGCGCGCCGGGCGTTTCGCCACTGGTCGCCGCAGTCATCGCTCGCTATCCCGGTGAGCTCGGCGACGGTTGGGCCATCGATTACGCGACCAACGTGACCCAACAGATCATGAACCGGAGTGGGATTGTGTGGTCAGCGCAATACCTCAGTAGCACGCGCAATCTCAGCGCGCTGCACATCATCAGTCGGGCGCCCGGCGTAGGCCCGCAGCCGTAGAGTTCGAAACCTGTGTTGCCGGCTATTCGCCTCCCGCAAGGCGCAGCAGGACGACGCCGCTGATAATCAGAATGATGCCGCCAAGCCGGGCAAGATCGCGTGACTCATTGAGAATAAGCATGCCTAACACGGCTGTCCCGGCAGCGCCGATTCCTGTCCAGACGGCGTAGGCCGTGCCGACCGGCAACGTCCGCAGAGCCATCGACAGCAACGCGAAGCTCGTGACACCCAGGACGAGAAAGAGCAAGGTCGGAGTGAGCTTCGAGAACCCGGCTGACTCTTTCAACGACAACGCCATGCCGACCTCAAAGCAGCCCGCCAGCAATAGGAGCAACCACGCCATAGGATCACCTCACGTCGGCGATCGAGCGCACGATAACGCCGCGCGCGACAACGATGCTGCCGAACCGACATTCAGACTGATACCGACTGGTGGATTGCGACGAAGGAGCGCACGGTCCACCGGAGTGCGTCGTCTTTGCATCCCGGGTACGGCGCACGTCTCGTCCGGAGCTGACCGGCGTCAACTGCCACAGATCTTATCATCCGATACTGGCTCAAAATGACGGCCCGCATCTGGTAGGCTCCTGCGTCATGTATCATCTGCCCGCTCTGCTGACGCGACGTCTTTGCTGGTTCCTTGTTCGCTTGCTGGTCCTGCCGACCATTCTGCTGATCGGCTGTAGCGGGCCCGACTCGACACGTCCCGAGGCAACAAGCGCCGTCGCCCCGACTTCATCTTCGTTGCCAACAGCGACCGCCACCCTCGCCCCACCCACCGCCACTGTCTTGGCCAGTCCTGCAACATCAACGACGCCGTCCGGTGCGTCATGTGCGCCAGGCGTGGACATCCTCGGGTTCTCTGATGCGCTCGATAAGCTGCAGATTGGCGACCACACAGTTGGGAACATCTCGGCCATCGCGTGGGTCGGTGGCGACAGCTATATCGGCGCGGCCGATCGCGACGGCGTGATGTATCGCATCAGTTTCCCGCTCAATGGCACGCCGCAGGTCGATGACATGTTCCGTTTGACGGATGCGAACGGCCAGCCGTGGTCGGATGATGACATCGATGCTGAGGGGCTTGCGGTCGACGGCGACGACCTGCTGGTCGCGTCTGAGGTCGGCCCTACCATCCGCCGCTTCGATGCTACGGGAAAGCTGCAGGCCGGCTACGACGTGCCAGGCCGCTTCCACGTCGCGCCCGAGGGCGATGCCGGCCTGAATGAAATCTTCGAATCGCTGGCAATCGATCCGACCGGCGCAAGCCTCTGGACCGCCAACGAGCGGCCTCTTGGCCCCGACGGGTTCGATGCAGACGGGCGCGGTCGCGTGCGGCTCCTGCGATATGAGCGTACCGGCGACGCCTTTGTGGCCGGCAGCCAGTATGGGTACCTCACTGAGGCCGAGCAGGGGCTTTCCGAGCTCGTGGCAATTGACGACAACCACCTGCTGGCACTGGAGCGCGGCTTCTCGCTGTTGGCTGGATTCACGGCGAAGGTGTATCTCGTCACCATTGACGCGGCGACCGATGTCCGCGACATCAATGGGCTGGATGGTGCGGACGTCGTGCCGGTGACAAAGCGTCTGCTCGTCGATCTGGCGCAATGTCCGGTAACGCCCGACGGTGACCCGCCCGGAGACTTCAGCCCACTCCTCGACAACTTCGAAGGTATGACGTTCGGTCCGGTGCTTCCTGATGGTCGTCGGTCGCTGATCCTCGTCAGCGACGACAACGGGCAATCGCTCGAAGTCACGCGGCTGATCGAGCTGGCGGTCGATCCGAACGCCCTGAGCTGAGACAACTGCATTGTCCCGAGGTAGCGTCGCGACGTATCCTTAATTCGGTGATGAGCGAAATACGGGAGCGAGTGGTGGATACCGTCTACCGGGCGCTGAGTGACCCGAACCGGCGCGCGATTCTACGGATTCTCCGGCGCGGCGAAATGAGCGCCGGAGCGATTGCCGACGAATTACCGATTGCGAAATCGACGCTCTCAGGACACCTGAACGTGCTCAAGGACGCGAATCTCGTCATCGCCGAGCGCAACGGGACCACCATCCTGTATCGGCTGAACGTCGCGGCGTACGAAGAGATCATCGCCGCGATCATGGATCTGCTAGGTGTCGGCGATGCCGATCGAACGGGAGATGATGGATGAACCTTCGAATCCGCTACGAAGTGCCACAGTGGATCATGATCGCGGCGATGTTCCTGTTCAGCGCCATCATCTGGCCCTCGACCCCGGATCGCGTGCCGATGCACTGGAATGCTGCCGGAGAGGTTGACCGCTATGGCGGCAAGCTCGAGGGCCTCTTCCTGTTGCCGGTGATAACGATCGGGCTCTATCTGCTTCTGCTGTTCCTGCCGCGCATCGATCCGGGTAAGGCCAACTATGCGCACTTTGGCGGCGCGTACGCAGCCATTCGGATCGGGACTACCGCGCTCATGGCGGGTATCCACGCGATGGTGCTGCTGTGGATCAAGGACATCAAGCCAGACGCTACGTTGTTCGTCATGCTTGGCGTCGGGCTGCTGTTCGTTCTGCTCGGCCTGGTCATGGGAAAGATTCAGCCCAACTGGTTTGTCGGCATCCGCACTCCGTGGACACTTTCGAGCCGACGCTCGTGGACGCGCACCCATCGGCTCGGTGGCTGGATGTTCATCGGCACCGGCCTTCTGCTGATGCTCGGTGGGCTGCTTCCGGCATCCTGGATGGCCGCGCTGATCCTCGGTCCGACGATCACTGTCAGCCTGATCCTGGTCGTTTACTCCTACCTGGAATGGCGCAAAGATCCTGACCGGAGCCCACCGGGAACGCGGATCTCCAACCCGGGATAGCCGCGTCGGAAGCAGTACCGGTTAGCGTGAGATCGTCTGCTGGGTCAGGTCGTAATCGTGCTCGTCACGCCACAGCTTGCCTTCGGCGACGCGAGACGGACGGAACGGCGTCAGGTCCACCGTAGATGCCCTGCCTTCGGTGATCAGCTCGCTCAGGCAGCGACCGATCGCTGGTGCCGTCTTGAAGCAGGTTCCGCTGTCCCCGGTCATCGTATAGAGCCCGTCGTACTGCTCGATCTTGCCGATGAGGGGTCGGCCGTCCGGGCTCATCGACAGCACGCCGGCCCAGTTCCCACGCATCGTGCTGTGGCGCATGATCGGGAAGCGGCGCACAAGCTGACCGCGCGTCGCCTCGATCTGCGCCTGCGACAGCGACTCGCTGATCGCGTCGAGATCGATCTTGCCAGTTTGAGCAACTTCCGCCCCACCCAGCGTTGAGTTGCCGTCGGTCGGTCGCGCCCAGGTGCCATTGATGTGATCGATGTAGGTCATGTGGCTCGGCGCGCGGTCGTAGGCCCAGCGGAAGACGGCGACGCGCGCCGGTATTGGTCTCAGCCCGAGATCGACGCCCAGCGGATCGAACAGCTGGTTCGACCATGCTCCGGCTGCGACAACGACCGTCCGAGCAGCAATCTGCTCGGTTGCCGTCTGGACGCCGGTCACCGTGTCGCCGTCGGTCAGGATGCGTTCGACGAGCGTGTCGAGGAGCAGCTCAACACCCATCTGCTCGGCAGCGCGAGCGAAGCCGAAGGTTGTCGCGTTCGGATCGGCGTAGCCCGAGCCTGGTTCCCAGGCGACAACATCAACATCGTTGACGTAGAGCGACGGATCCATCTCCAGCGCATCGGCGGCGCTGATCAGGCGAGTATCGACTCCGACCTCCTGCTGCATGGCCAGGTTCGCTTCCAGATCGGCGCGTTGCTCGCGGGCGACGAAGACCAGCAGGCCAATCGGACGAAATCCGCAGTCGCCGCCGACGAGATCACTCCAGTTCTGGAAGTAATCGAGACTGACACGAGCGAGGCGTGTCTCAGGCTCATTGGTGTAATGCATGCGAACCAGTGCGCCGCTCTTGCCGCTCGCTCCGGCGGCGATGTGACCGCGCTCAACGACGATGATTTTGCCCGCGCCAGCCTTCGCAAGGTGAAAGGCCGTGCTCATCCCGTTCACCCCACCGCCGATGACGACGACGTCCGCGGTTCGCATGGTTCTGCCCTCTATTCGTTCGACCCTGGCATCCCTCGGCGCTACTCTACTTCAGCGACGGCTGATTCGCGCGTTCGGTGATACGCTACAGACTTTGTAAGGCGTATTGTGACTTGGCAATCAGGATATCCTTAACGATGCGCGGCGCGACTGTGTGTGCAGATATACAGCGAAAAGTAGGCGGACAGATAGTATGAACGAAACGATCAGCGTCTTCGTTGCCTGGCCTTACGTCAATGGCGATGCCCACCTTGGGCATGTCGCCGGCGCTGAGCTGCCGCCTGATCTCTTCACCCGCTATCACCGCCTGCGTGGCAACCGCGTCCTGATGCTCTCCGGCAGCGACACGCATGGCACACCAATCACCATCGGCGCGGAGAAGGTCGGGAAGACGTCGCGTGAATTCTTTGAGTACTATCACCGACGCATTCTCGAATCGTGGCAGAAGCTGGGCCTGTCCTACGATCTCTATACCCACACGGACACCGAGAATCACTTCCGCGTGTCGCAGGAGATTTTCAAGGCGCTCTACGACAAGGGCTACATTACGCTGAAGCCAGTGCAGCAGTTGTACTGCGAGGTCGACAAGCGCTTCCTGCCCGATCGCTACGTCGAGGGCACCTGCCCATTCTGCGGATATCCGAACGCTCGCGGCGATCAGTGCGATAACTGTGGTCGTACGCTCGACGCGACCGATCTGATCGACCCGCGCTGTAAGCTCTGTGGCAGCACGCCTGTGATCCGGGATACCGAGCACTTCTTCTTCGACCTGCCGGCGTTCGA
This sequence comes from Thermomicrobiales bacterium, assembly GCA_039810005.1. Taxonomy (GTDB): domain Bacteria; phylum Chloroflexota; class Chloroflexia; order Thermomicrobiales; family CFX8; genus JAMLIA01. Next base: position 24,561 of record JBDHWD010000030.1, read on the forward strand.
ATCGCAATTGCTCGCATATATCAACGAGCAGAAGCACTGGCGGCCCAACGTTCAGAACTTCGTGCGCAACTGGCTTCACGAAGGCTTGCTGCCGCGGCCCGTGTCGCGCGACATCGATTGGGGCATTCCGGTCCCGGTCGAGGGCTACGAACATAAGATCATTTACGTCTGGTTCGAGGCGGTGATCGGCTACCTCTCGGCGTCGATCGAGTGGGCGGCGAACAACGGCACGCCGGATGCCTGGCGCGACTGGTGGTATGACTCCGCCGCACGCACCTACTACTTCCTCGGCAAGGACAACATCCCGTTCCACGCGATCATCTGGCCGGCCGAGCTGCTCGGCTACGACACCGAAATGAACCTGCCCTACGATATTCCAGCCAACGAGTTTCTGAACCTGGAAGGCCGCCAGCTCAGCACCAGCCGCAACTGGGCCGTCTGGCTGCCAGATTATCTGGAGCGCTACGACCCGGACCCGCTGCGCTACTACCTGACCGCGATCGCCCCCGAAACGCACGACAGTGAGTTCACCTGGGCCGGTTATGTCGAGCGCAACAACAATGAGCTGGTTGCTGCCTGGGGCAATCTGGTGAACCGCGTGGTCTCCTTCGCCCATCGCCACTGGGACGGCGTCGTCCCGACGCCGGGAGAGATGGACGATCGCGACCGCGAGCTGCTAGCAACGATTGAGACTGGGTTCACGACAGTTGCCGGCCATTATGAGCGCGTCGAGCTTCGTGAGGCGCTGCGGCAGTCGATTGCGCTGGCTCGCGAGGTTAACCGCTACCTCGATGAGACCGCGCCGTGGTTTGAGATCAAGACGGACAAGGACGCGGCAGCGACAAGCATTTACGTCGCTTTGCGCGCAATCGATTCGCTGAAGACGATCCTCTCGCCGGTGCTGCCGTTCAGCAGCGAGCGCGTGCATCAGTTCCTCGGCTACGAGGATCGGCTGTTCGGCGACATCACGATCACCGAATATCAGGAAGAGACGCGCGCGCACGAGGCACTGACCTATCAGCCGCTTGAGATCGAAGGCACGGTCGACCGCTGGAAGCCCAGCGAGCTGCCGGCTGGACAGAAGATCCAGAAGCCGTCCGTCCTGTTCCGCAAGCTGGACGACTCGATCGTCGAAGAGGAAATCGCCCGGCTGGAGGCGTCTGCCCGGTAAAGCCTCTCCCACCGCCTCATGCAGTTCAGCCCCGCTCAGACAATGAGCGGGGCTGATGTGTTGTTGAGTGTGATATAGTCTCCGACCCTGCTTGTTCGTGACGAATGATCAGCCACGACTATGAACGATCCGCGATCCAGTCGTAGGAGGCTTCTGTGCGTCTGTATCTGGAGATTGTCAGACGCGCGTTCTCCCGGCAGCTCACCTATCGCGCAGCAACGTTGGCCGGCATGGCTACGAACTGCTTCTTCGGCATCCTGCGCTCGTACGTCTTCATGGCGGCATATACCGGCCGCGTCGATGCACGCGGCTGGACGCTCGACGATGCGCTGACCTATGTCTGGGTTGGTCAGGCGCTGATCATGCCGGTCTTCATGTGGGGCTGGTGGGATATTGCGCTCGCTATTCGCTCCGGAGATGTCGTCACCTATCTGAGCAAGCCATTCGACTTCTATGGCTACTGGCTGAGTCAGGATGCCGGTCGCGCCATCTGCCACACGCTGACGCGCGGGGCTCCGACGCTAATGTTCGGCCTGCTGGTGTTCGACATCGCGCTACCGAGCTCAGCGCTCAATGCGCTCTCTTTCGCCGCGAGCGTTGTCCTGGCCGTCTGGATCAGCTTCGGCTTGCGCTTTCTGCTGAACATTTCGGCGTTCTGGCTCCTTGACTACCGCGGCCCCGGTATCCTGCTGATGTTCGCGACGAGCTTCTTCTCCGGGTTGCTCGTGCCGCTCGTATTCTGGCCAGACTGGGCGCGAACGATCGCCGAGGCGCTGCCGTTCTCCGGAATCATTCAAGTGCCCGCTGACGTCTACCTGGGTAAGCTGGCCGACGGTGCGCTGCTTGGCGCGCTGGTATTTCAGCTCGCCTGGGCGCTTGCGCTGATGCTCGCTGGGCGGCGACTCATATCGCTGGCGATCACGCGCGTCGTGGTGCAGGGGGGCTGATGACGGCCATCCTGCTACAGGACATCAGGCTGTACCTCACGCTCGTGGAGTCACGCGTGCGCAGTCAGGCGCAGTATCGCGGCTCGTTCCTCCTCGTTACGTTCGTCACCTTCCTCGGGATGGCGACCGAGCTCGTAGCGGTCATCTTCCTGCTGGATACGTTTGGCGATATAGCCGGGTGGGGCGTTGGCGAGATTGCGCTGCTGTACGGGCTTGCTGGGATCGCGTTCGGCCTGGCTGAGATGGTCGGCGCTGGATTCGACATGTTCCCGGAGATGATCCGGCGCGGTGAGCTGGACCAGCTACTCCTTCGGCCGGCCGGCGTATTCACGCAGGTCATGGCGGCCGACTTCCAGTTGCGTCGCTTCAGCCGCATCGGCCAGGCATTGGTCGCGCTGATTCTGGCGCTGCGCTGGACATCGATCGCCTGGACGCCGGAGAAGATGCTGTATCTGCCGCTGGCGATCTTGAGCGGCGCGATCATGTTCCTGGCTGTCTTCGTGCTCGGCGCGACGCTGTGTTTCTGGACGGTCGAGAGCGTTGAGGTGATCAATACGCTGACCAACGGTGGCTCGGAGATGACCGGCTACCCGATGTCGATCTACCATGATCTGATGCAGCGCTTCTTCACGTTCGTGATCCCGCTGCTGTTTGTATCCTACATTCCGGCGCTCTACCTGCTCGATCGACCGGAGCGAGCCGATTGGCCGGGCTGGATTGTGCTGATGCCACCAGTCGCTGCAGCCTGTCTCGTTGGTGTCTCGTACATCCTCTGGGGCGTCGGCGTGCGTCATTATCGCAGTACGGGGAGCTAACCGCCGATGGCCGATCCAGCAACAATCGTTGTCGAAGGCTTGCAACGCACATTCAGCGTCCGGCGACGTGAGCCGGGTGCTGGAGCACTGCGGCACCTGCTGAGTCGAAGCTCGCGCGTCGTGCGAGCGGTTGACGACATATCGTTTGAAGTTCCGCGCGGCGATATTGTCGGCTACGTTGGACCGAACGGTGCTGGAAAGAGCACCACAATCAAGATGCTGACCGGCATCCTCGTGCCGTCGAGCGGAACAGTGCGTGTCCTCGACCTTGTTCCGTGGCAGCAGCGGCGGCAGCTGGCGTCCCACATCGGTGTCGTGTTCGGTCAACGGACGCAGTTGTGGTGGGACCTGCCGCTGATCGAATCGCTCGAGCTTCTGCGGCATGTCTACCGCATTCCACCGCGGCGCTTCGTCGACAACCTCACACGCTTCCGCGAGATTCTGGAGCTGGACCCATTTCTGGATACGCCGGTGCGGCAACTGAGCCTCGGGCAGCGGATGCGTGGCGATCTCGCCGCCGCGCTGCTGCACGATCCGGAGATCCTCTACCTCGACGAGCCGACCATCGGTCTTGACGTCGTCGCCAAGGCACGCATCCGCGAATTTCTGCAACTGGTCAACCGCGAGCGTGATGTCACGGTACTGTTGACGACGCACGACATGTCAGATATCGCGCACCTTTGCCGCCGGATGATGATTATTGACCACGGCCGACTCATCTACGACGGCAGCGTCAGCGCGATCCGCGAGCGGTACGGCACCGCCCGTACGCTTGTTGTCGATCTGGAGCACGAGCCCGACGAGCCGATCTGCCTGGCTCGCGGACGTGAGATTCGCGCCGACGGCCCGCGTCGCTGGATCCAGTTTCGCCGCGATGAAGCCACTGCCGCCGAACTGATCGCCGAGCTGTCCAGCCGCTATCCCGTCCGCGATCTGACGATCGAGGAGCCGGAGATCGAGGGCATCGTGCGTCAGATCTACGAGGATGGGCTTGATTCGCTCGCGACCTGAGACGGAGCAGTAGCGCGGCGCAGCCGGTGGACGGTGACGATCGTGCCCGCATCTTCCGGATCGAGCCACGGCCCGACGTGCGTTTGAGACTGATCAATCCAGCCACGTTCCACCAGCACGGCGAGGAAGCGCTTGGCAGCTGCCCGTCCTGGTTCCGCCAGCCAGAGCAGACCATCTGGTGCGACGAGCGAATCGAGCAGTGCCAGCAGCGGCTCGACGTCGCGAGCTTCATAGAGGACGTCGGCGGCCAGGACAATCGGGAATGGCTTGAGGCCCGCGAGCTCAGTCTCCGGGGCGCGCCAGTTGCACTGAATCGTGCCCGGCTGGCGGTTGGCGTTTCTACGTGTGTTCTCCCTGCAGAGCGTCAGCGCATCCGGGGCATAGTCGGCGACGGTGAGATCGGCGTTCGCCCGCAACGCCGCGATCGCCGTAATACCAATACCAGAACCGATCTCAAAGACGCTCTTACCGGCCAGCAGTCCAGGCTCGGCGAGGATCTCATCCGCCAGCGCCACGCCGCTCGGCCAGACCTCAGCCCAGTACGGCAGGTTCTGCTCAGGATCATCCTGTACATCGTCGAGGAGACGGTCCATGTCGTCCGGCTTCCAGATCGAGAACACCGCCCCAGACTTCGGTAGTTTCACGTCGATCTCGCGCAGGAATGTGCGACTCCTGAGCTCATCCCACCCCTTGGCGGCTGGCTGATGCGGTTTGAGATGCGTGCTGGTTTCACGAGCATTCATGACGAGGTCCTCTCACGC
>JBDHWD010000031.1:0-29149 GCA_039810005.1 Thermomicrobiales bacterium
TCGCCTCGCGCCTCTGGCTGGTGCTGGCGCGCTATGGGCACGGGGATCAGATGCGCATCCTTGATGGCGGCTGGACTGCCTGGCAGCAGGAGAATCGTCCGGTCACCGACGCCGAGCCAACGCTGCCAGATTCGGTCACATTCACCATCGATCAGAATCAGGCGCGACCCGGCCTCATCGCCGACTGGAGCGAGGTCAACGCAGCGATATCCGATCCAAACACGGTCATCCTCGACGTGCGCCGCAGAAGCGAGTTCACCGGCGAGGAAGTGCGGGCTGCGCGCGGCGGTCGCGTGCCGGGTGCGACGTGGCTCTTCTGGCAGGACAACCTCGATTGGGACGGCGACCGGCGCTTTATCTCGCCCGAGGCACTGGCCAGGCGCGCTGCAGATGTTGGCCTGACGCCCGAGACGCAGATCATCACTTACTGCCAGGGCGCGGTCCGCGCCGCTCACGCCGCCATCGCGCTCAAGATGGCCGGCTACGACAACATCAAGGTCTACGACGGCTCCTGGGCCGAATGGGGCAACCGACCCGACCTGCCGATCGAGACCGGCGAGCCGTAGCGCTGGCACGCAACTGGCTGCGGTTTGCGATGGGGCACCACAACTGAACGCGGAAGGACGGCCCGATGCCACGCAAGAAGCGCCGGATCAATGCGAAGAAGCACACCGCCCCGCCATCGCGCCCGCCATCGCCGGAGATGGTCGCGTTCGAAGCGCAGCTGGACGAGTTCGGCCGCGCCTATCTCGACCAGGACACGAAACTCGTCACCGAAATCCTTGCAGGGTTCGAGACTGTACCGCCGTTCGCCCCGGAGGCCATTACTCGGCGATTGATCGAGGATCGCGAGCCGGTGAGCGGCCCCATGCTGCTGATGCTGTCCGAGATTGCAGGCGACGACATGGACGTCTACCTCAATCGGATCGCCACCAATCGCGCGACCCCCGACATGACAAGGTTCGAGTCTCGACGTATCCTCGGCTTTGACGAAGCGCACGAAGTCCCCGAACGTACGCGGTTCCTGAAGTCGCTCAAAGACGGGTTGGGGATACTCGCGCAGGCCACGAAGATTATCGGCCTCTCCTGGCCAGCACACACCTACCTTCCGGAAGAGGTTCTCGCATACCTCGCGGCGCTGGTCCCGTCGCGACAGCGAGCAGCGATCGTGCGCATCCGCGACGAGGCCGGCCCATACGCGATCCCGATTCTGCACGCGCTGCTGCATTTTGAGGAACCGGCAACCCAGCGACTCGCGATCGATGCGCTCGCGTCGTTCCACTTTGCCGGTTCGCAAGCTCCACTGGAACGCATCCGGGCCGCCGCAACCGACCCGGGCATCCGGGAGCACGCAACGACCGTCCTGCAGGAGGTGACCTTCGACCTGACCACGATCCCGCCAGCGGACGACGAGATGCCGCCATTCCCGCCGGACGATATCGGCCGGCCAGACCGAACGGTGGTCGGACCGCTGCTCGCGACTGGCGAGCAAAGCCTGTTCGTCATCCGGCACAGAAGCGACCTGATCGCCGATGTCATCGAGTTCGTAACCGACGATGTTGCGGGCGTCCTCGAAGCCATCAGAACGCCCTCCGTGCCGCTCGGCGACATCGAAACCCTGATTTTCGCGACAATCGGCGACGACGCCGATTACGTCGACGTGCCGCCTGCCGCGGCGCGGGGGTTGCTCGCCATGGCGATCGACACCAGTATCGAGAATGGGTTCGGGTTTGGCCTGGATCTCGAGTTCGCAGAGCCTTTCGTCCATGACACCTGGCCCGTGGAGCCTCACGAGCCCGTCATTGATCCAGTACTCGACGACACCGGGTTCGAGACGCGCAACGATCTGGTCGAGCAGAGTGCGGTGCTGCTGGGCTCGGGGCTGATGCCCGACTGGTCATTCGACCCCTTCGGCGCTATGCAGCTGTACATGCCGGAGGACGTCAAGAACGCGGGGAACTGGGGCGAGCAGGACATCTCGCAAGCAGTCGAGGCGATGGCAACGCCAGAGGAAGTGGCGCGGATACCGCAGCGGCTCCGGCGCGTCGCGTACATGCTGGATCTGACTGGCGACAAGCATCTGCGCGACACGGCACTCGCGGTATCCGCATCGCTACGCGACCCGGAATCGATCGACCTCACCTCGAATGCATTCCTGCGGGCGATGGCTCGCGAAACACTGCTCTCACTGTCATCCATGCGGGCGGAGCTTGCAGATTTTGATATGAGTCAGGCGTTCGAAAGCATGGTCGAATCAATTATGAGCGACCCGAAAGCGGTCGCGGAGCTGCTCGGGCCGCTCGGCCGCTCCCCCAAGCGGAAGTAGGAGCCTATTCCTCGTCCCACACCTGCGGACGGACGATGACGCGGTTGGCAGCGGGGTCAATGTCGAGGACCACGCTCTTGAGCGCGGGGAAGAGCTGCTCGTGGCCCTGCTCGTCGCGGACAACGTAGACATCGACCTCGCCGGATTCGATGATCTCGGCGAGAGTGCCGATCGGTTCGCCGGATTCGAGGAAGACCGCCAGGCCGATGAGCTGGTAATAGAACAGCTCGTCGGGCTCAAGCTGGCGCAGTTGCGAGCCGGAGACGCGCACGAGCGTGCCACGCAGCGCTTCGGCGGCATCGCGTGTGGTCACGTCAGGGAACCGCAGCAGCGCCTGACGGCCCTGCAGGCGGACGCCGGAGAGTTGGCGCGGATTGGGGTCGTCGTCGAAGTAGACGCGGCGTAGCTTGCGAAGCCGCTCGGGATCGTCCGAGTAGATGTCCATCTTGACTTCGCCGGCGATTCCGTGCGCAGTCACGATCCGGCCAATAGCGAGGAAGACCTCGCTTGGCGGTGTCGAGGGATCCGGATTCGTTGGGGATGACGGACGCGCGGCGTTGCGGTCGCGCCAGGGTGTGCGGTGCGTGGGCCGTTCAGGAGTCGATGTCAAGGCTCGCTCGCAGGCCCTTGCGTGATGCGGCAATCATCAGGATCGTGCGCATCGAGCGGGCGATGCGTCCCTGACGACCGATAACGCGCCCCATCTCTTCTTCCGGGACACGCACCTTGATATGGACATTCGCGCCGAGACGCTCCGGGATGACCTGAACCACCTCGGGATCCTCGACGACATTCTCGACCATGAACTGGGTCAGCGAGACGAGGCTATCGATCGGACTTTCGGTATCGACCGCGTCGGCATTGGCGACGTTCTCATCCATATCAGCGTCCTCCAGGCTGCTCAACTAGTCCGGAAATCAGCGCCGTTCCAGCGCCGAGTACACAACTGGCTACCGCGACGCGGTAGCCAGCCAGAGAAATCGACATCGATGAGCTGAGGCAGCGACCTGTCAGGCTGAGGCAGGCTCGGCGGCTGCGTCGGCAGCCGTTCCGGCCGGAATCACCTTCGGCGTAATGCCGCGGCTCGGCACCTCGGTCACGTAGCCCTCTTCGAGGACTTCGCGGCTCAGCTTGCCCTCAATCACGCCCGCACGAACCAGCAGCGAGCGGACCTTATCGGTCGGCTGCGCGCCAACGCTCAGCCAGTGGGCCGCGCGCTCGCCATCAACGCGGAGCGTCGTCGGTGACGTTCGCGGATTGTAGATTCCGATGATCTCAATGAAACGGCCATCGCGCGGCCACGTTGACTCGGCGACAACAATTCGATAGCTTGGCTGATGCTTGGCGCCCATCCGCCGAAGTCGCAGTTTCAGCACGCTGCCAGTTCCCTCCTCAACCCGATATCGTCAGGCATCTTATGGAATTCTTTGCACGCAATAAGAAGCCCGGCACAGCCGGAACGACTGATGCTACCACGACCTGACTGGTAGCGTCAACGCTGCGGCCACACGACCTGTCCATTTGTTCAGGTGTTGGGCTGTACGCGTGGCAGCAACAATTCCCGCCTGTGGTCCGGTGTCGAGGATACTGGCTGCGAGCATGCTTGGGACATCAACGCAATCGATGTTGACGATCGCTCACCCGGGCGAATCCACGCTGCATCAGGCTAGAGGGACAGATGACTCGTGCCCTTGGACCGTTTCCCGACCAACTCCTCGTAAGCTTCGCGCCCCCGGCAGACCGCCAGCTCCCCAGGATGCTCTGGCTCGATGATCCGCTGACACGCGATCCGCACCATAGCGGTCCCGCAGCGCACCTCGCTCGTCTCGCCGAACGCTACCCCGTCCCGCCCGGTTTCGTCATGAGCTTCTCCTCGTTCCCTCCCTCCACTATTCGCCCTTCCGAACTCGTTTTTGCCTATCGCCAGTTGGCATCGAGCGCCGGAGAGCCTGAGCCGGCCGTTGTCGTGCGGGCCCTCACGCCAGATTCAACATCCATTTCGCTACCCGGTCGGCCGAATACGATCGCGAACGTCAGAGGCGTCAGCGCAATCGCGGCCGCGATCGAGGCCTGCGCGTCAGCAACCGCACGCCATGATGTTCAGCGCTCGGTCATCGTGCAGCTCATGGTTCATGCTGATGTGAGCGTCATGGCCTACAGCGTTGAGACGTTCACGAGCGATAGCGAGCACGTCGTCATTTCGGCCCGCTGGGGGCTCGGGATGGGCAGTTGCGATCCGGCGTGCGGTGCCGATCGCTGGCTGGTCAGGGTGAGCGACGGCAAGATTGTCGACTCCAGTCTTGGTGATAAGAAGCGGATGCTGGTGAGCGCCACAGATGGCGTTGCAGAGACGGCCGTGCCCGATGAAATGCGCAACCTGGCGACGCTCACCGACGAGCAGGTACACCAGGTGACGACGCTGTGTTCCCTTCTGCGTGCCGAGCATGGCGCGCCAATCTGTCTCGATGCGGCCTTCGCTGGTGGATGGCTCTCGCTGCTCCAGTGTCGCTCGATGCCGTGCAACGAATTCGGCGCGAGCGAGCCTGCTGCGTAACGCCCAACGCGTCGGCGCATCCGTTCGTCGCGTCAAACCGCAGGATTCCGCACTTTTGAGATGACGTTACATTCAGTTGACTCGGATATCGATATCATGTACAAGAACATAAGGTTCGCGCTATTTTGAGACGCATCTTTGGCCGATATGCGCATGCTCGTCGAAGATCTCCATGCTGAATTGCGTGCGAGTCCACTGTATCGACCGATAGCCCGAACCTGACAAGCGTCCTGGTTACAGCCGTGACCGCGACCTCGCGGCAATACAAGTGAGATGGTGCATGGATTCGTCCTCCTCACGCATCGTTACCCATCCTCGTGCATTGTCAGAGCCAGCCGACGAGAGGTCGGATATTGTCTGGCTCGATGATCCTCGAGCAACGAACGCCGACATGGTCGGCGCAAAGGCTGCCCATCTCAGCCGGCTCGCTCAGCGACACTGCATCCCGCCGGGCTTCTGCCTGACAGCGGATGCCCACCTGACCCGCGAGTTCGGAGGCCGCGTCGGCATGAATCTGCGCAGCGCAATCGCTCGCGCCTACAAGCAGCTGGCGGCTCGTTGCGGCAGCGACTCTCCGGCTGTCGCAGTCCGCTCGTCGGCAATCGACGAGGATGGGCCACACGCATCGTTCGCCGGCCAGCACGAGACGTACCTCAATATCCGCGGTGTCGAGAGCATCTGTGACGCCGTCGAGCGCTGCTGGGCGTCGGCGCAGACTGAGCAGGTGCTAGCGTATCGCCGCCGCCACAACCTGCCGATCGATCAGGTTCGCATTGCGGTATTGATCCAACTGCTCGTGCCGGCAGATGTATCTGCCGTCCTGTTCAGCATCAACCCGGTGACCTGCGCGCGCGACGAGATGGTGTTGACGGCAAGCTGGGGGCTGGGCGAGAGCATTGCTGGCGGCACGGTGACGCCTGATATGTGGACGATCTGCAAAGCGGACCGTGCGATCCTGCGCGAACAGATCGCATCGAAGCAGCGCATGACCGTCTCGATGCTGGGCGGCGTGCGCGAGATCGATGTCCCGCGGCTGATGCGCGCCCAGCCTTCACTGGAACCGGATCGAGTCCGGGAAATCGCTACGCTGGGGATCACGTTGGAGCGCCACGTCGGCTGGCCCGTCGACCTTGAGTTGGCGCTGGCGGCTGGTAGGCTGTATCTCCTCCAGTGTCGCCCGATAACAACGCTCCCTCGTCTACTGTCGAACTGACGCGACACATCACACAGGAGTGCCTGTCCATGACTGCACCTACCCGCATTCCTCTCCCCGATCATCTGAGTCCCGACTGGGAGAAGCCTGAAGATGCCGATGTCTTCTGGAGGCAGGACCGGATGCATTACGACGGTCCGATCATGCACCTCGATGACGCACTGATGCGAACGTTCTATTCGCGCGGGATGAACCATGCGTTCGAGCTGTACGGCCTACCGATGCGTGCAGAGGCTCGCCGCTTCTGGGCTCATCACTACGAAACCCAGGCACCGGTGCCCCTCGCTCCAACCGAGATGGCGGCGATGGAGGCGCATTCCGAGCGCGCAATTGGCGCTGTTCTCGGGCAGATGCAACAAAAGTGGGACTCCGAATGGCTTCCCGAGATCAGGGCGACGCTTGACGCCTGGGAAGCCTTCGACCTCGCCGGTACTCCGACCAGTGAGCTTGCCGATCATGTCGAGCAAGTTGTCGAGCAGTTAACGCGGCTGTTTGAGATTCACTTCGAAATTGCGATACCAGCGATGGTCCCACTCTCGTTGTTTGAGGAGCTGTACTTCGAGCTCTTCGGTGATGAGGACCGCCTCCGGCCTTACAAGCTCGTCCAGGGATACGAGAACAAGACGGTCCAGTCGGGGAACGCGCTCTGGCGGTTGAGCCAGCAGGCCGCTGCTATCCCGTCCGTCAGGGATGTCATCGTCGCGCATCCGGCCGACGATGTCGTCACCAGGCTGGAGCAGACTGATGAGGGTCGCGCATTCCTCAGCGATCTTGCAGCCTATCTCGATGAGTTCGGTCGTCGCAGCGAAATGTGGTGGAGCGTCGCTCGGCCATCATGGATCGAGGACCCGTCTCCGGCGATCGAGATCATCAAGGGCTACCTCGCGCAGCCGGAGAAGAACCCTGAGCTTGAGCAGGCCGCGTTGGCTGCTGAGCGCGAGCAGCTCGTTGCCGAGGCGCGCGAACAGCTGCAGACTTTTCCGCAGGCGGTGCGCGATCAGTTCGAGTTTCTGCTGCAAGCCGGTCGCGTCGGCACCGTCCTCTCTGAGGATCACGGCTACTGGCTCGACTTCCGCGCCGCCAGCGACGCGCGACAGGTCTTTCTCGAGGCCGGCCGACGGCTGGCGGCAACAGGTGCAATTGAAGCAACCAACGACGTGTTCCACCTGACTCCGACTGAGATCATCGCTGCGCTTCGCGGCGGGCAGGACGACCTGCGGACACAGATCGACAGTCGCAAGGAGGAGATCGAGCGCTATCGCGGTGTCGAGCTACCGCTCATGGTCGGCACGCAGCCACCCGGCCCGCCGCCGGACAACCCCGGCACTCGCACGCTGGCCAAGTTCTTCGGGGTTCCTCCGCAGACATCGAACGATCCGAATATCCTCCTTGGCGCGCCTGGCTCGGCCGGCGTCGTTCGCGGCCCGGCCCGGATTGTTCGGACGCTGGATGACGCGGACAAGATCGGCCCGGGCGACGTCATGATTGCTGAGACGACTGCGCCGCCCTGGACACCGCTCTTCAGCACGGTTGCGGCGGTCGTGACCGATACCGGCGGCGTGCTGAGTCATTGCGCTGTCGTTGCGCGCGAATACGGCATTCCGGCTGTCGTCGGCACTGGTTTCGCAACACACCGGCTGCACGATGGTCAGATGGTCGAAGTGGACGGTGGCAGTGGCGTCGTCCGGATCATCGCCGAGTAGCCCGACGCTCCCGGCCGAGCGCACAGTCCTCGTGACCGCGGCGCTCGGCACGATGCTCGCGCCGCTGAATTCGACGATGATCGTCGTTGCGCTGCCGGACATCCTCGATCGTTTCGATCGCTCACTGACGTGGGGCTCGTGGATCGTCCTGTCGTATCTGGTAGCGATGGCATCGGTCCAGCCACTTGGCGGCAGCCTCGGTGACCGGTATGGACGGCGACGGCTGTTTCTGATCGGGTTAACTGGCTTCCTCGCTGCTACAGTGGTTGCCGCGTTGTCCTGGCAGATTGAGGTGCTGATCGTCGCACGCACGGTGCAGGCGATTACCGGCGCTATCGCGATTCCGAATGGAACAGCGCTGGTTCGCGCGTTCGTGCCGACGGGCCGTCAGGGGCGCGCGTTCGGCTCGATCGGCGCCTGGATCGCCGTCGCGGCCGGACTCGGCCCGCCGCTTGGCGGCATCCTGACAGATAGTCTCGGATGGCGCTGGATCTTTGCCGCCAATGTGCTGCTGATTGGACCGGCGCTCGTGCTGGCCCTGCGGCTGCCGGCCGAGGCGCAGCAGCGAGTTGGCCGCTTCGATCTGCGCGGCGCGGGTCTCCTCATGATCAGCCTGATCTCCCTCGCATTGGCCCTCACCGTCTGGAAGGTGACGGCTGTCGCTGTCGCAGTGGTGTTCGCCGCTGTCGGGCTCGGCACTGGGTGGTGGCTGCTGCGCCATGTCCGTCGTGTTGACCGACCGGTCCTGAACGTCAGCATGTTTCAACGTCCCGGCTATGCGCCAGCGACGCTGGCGGTGATGCTCAGCAATCTGGCGATGTATACGCTGCTGCTGTCGCTGCCGGTCTTCCTGACTCGCGATGTCGGCTGGAGCAGCAGCCAGGTCGGCTTGTTGCTGGCCGGCATGTCGCTGCAAATGGTCGTGTTCTCGCCGCTGGGTGGCACCCTCTCCGATCGACTCGGTCGGCGTGCGCCGGCCGTCGCAGGATCGTCATTGCTGATTGCAGGAGTCGCGCCGTTCGTTGGCATTGCAGCATCCTGGTCATGGTATGCGTACCTGCTCCCACTCGTCCTGATCGGCATGGGTCTGGGTCTGTCGTCAGCGCCGGTCCAGACAACAGCGCTGCAGGCCGCCGAGCACGGCGAAACCGGCCAGGCAGCCGGCCTGTTCTCGACGATGCGGTATCTCGGCAGCATTCTTGGCTCGGCCGGTATGGCGGCGATTCTCAGTGGCTCACGACCGCCGGTCAGTGATTTCCGGCTGCTGTACATCCTTCTCCTGATGGCGGCCATAGCAGCGCTCGTCGCGACCTCGCGCCTGCCCGGTCCGTTGCCCTTCGGCCGCGCAGCCGAGTATTCGCCCTCGCCGCAGCAGGAGCGCGGTGGCGATTGAAGCCAGCATGTCTGGGGTTACCCGCGATAGTGTTCGACGCTCAGCCATCAGTACGGTGACATCGACGCCGAAGTCGGCGACGCTGCCCGTCACGGCGATGTCGTAGCGGTTACGGTGAAATAGCCGAATATACTGCTTCCTCAGCGTGTTCTTGAATCCAGCACCACGTCCGCAGGGATCTGCTACGTTGCCCGGAATTGGAGAATCGACCATGCCCACCCCGATCAGAGGTCTCGGTGAGATCGCGCTGCAGGTGAACGACATGGACGCGATGATCGACTTCTATCAGCGCATCGTCGGCCTGAATCTGCTGCGGCGCTTCCCGGACAATGGTCCCGCCTTCTTCCGCATCGCTGATGGCGTTGGTGGTCACACGCAGGTGCTGGCGCTTTTCGACCACGGCGCGCGACCCGCAACGGTGCATAGACGCCCGCCGCTCGACCACATCGCCTTTGGCATCAATCGCGACGATTTCGACGCTGAGAAGGCGCGGGTCGCGGCGCTCGGCATTCCAGTCAGCACGGCGACCCATCCGTGGGTTCAGTGGCGCTCGTTCTACATTGACGATCCCGAAGGCAATCAGGTCGAATGGGTCTGTTATGACCCATCTATCGAGATCGCTGGCTGATCACCGATCAGGGATAGAACTGATACCAGGCGTCAATAATCTTGCGGGCAACAGGCGCGGCGGCCTTGGATCCGGCAACACCCTTCTCGATGAAGACGATCGTCGCAATCTCCGGCGCGTCGCTGGGCGTATAGGCAGCGAACCAGGCGTTGGTGCCCTGTCCCTCGGTGCCGGTCTGCTCAGTACCAGTCTTGCCAGACACGGTGTGATTCAACCCCACGAACGGCTCAACAGCAGTGCCGTTTGACGCGTTCACGACGTCGTAGAGTGCTTCACGTATGCCCTGGATCTGTTCGCCCGAGAGTGGCAGCTTACCGATCTCCTTCACCTCACCCTTCTGGGCGATCGACCCGTCGAGACGGACGATGTCGAGCGTCAGATGTGGTTGATAGAGCGTGCCGCCATTCGCCAGCGCTGCGTAGACGTTGGCCATCTGCAGCGGAGTCGCGACCAGATAGCCCTGACCGATCGCGAGGTTGACGGCATCACCGCGCGCCCAGAAGTCGCCGACGTTCTCCATCTTCCAGTCCGGATCGGGAACGATGCCGGAGATCTCGGACAGCTCAGGGATGCCGGTCGGCGCGCCGAGGCCGAACGCCTTGGCCATATTCGGCAACGCGTTCTCATCCTTAGCGTCCAGTTCCGCGCCCATGCGATAGAAGACGGTGTTGCACGAACGAACAATCGCATTGTGGAGCGTCAGGCTGCCCTGCCCGCCGGGGATCCAGTCGTGCCAGACCTGATCCGCGCCTTCAAGGCGGAACTCACCAGGGCAGTCAATCACGCTGTCGATCGTGTAGCCGAGGTCAGCCATACCGGCGGCGGCTGTGATGACCTTGAAGATCGAACCGGTCGAGGTACCGAAGGCGGCAGCGCGATTGATCAGCGGCGTCTTCTGCTCGTCCTGCATGTACGCCCACTGATCGTCGGTGATACCGAGGACGAACCAGTTGGGATCGTAGGACGGCTTGGAGGCCATGGCCAGCACTTCGCCGTTGTTCGGATCGAGCACGACCGCTGCTCCGGCGTCATCGCCAATCGCATCGTAGGTCGCCTTCTGAATGTCGAGGTCGAGCGTCAAAACAATGTCATTGGCTGGCTCGGACTGCACCTCGCCCAGCACGCGAATCGTCGAGCCATCCTGGCGGATCAGCTTCAGCGTGCCGCCGCGCTTGCCGGCCAGCCACTGCTCGCCCCATGACTCAATGCCGGCTCGACCGATCTGGTCGCCAGCTTCATATCCGCGCTTGGATAGCTCCGGCAGCTCATCGGCGGTAATCTCGCTCATGTAGCCAACGACATGCGCGGTAACCATGCCGGCTGGGTAGACGCGGGCCGGGGCCTTCTGGATTGCGACGCCGGGGATGCCCCGCAGCGTGTCAATGACTGACGGATCAGTGGCGTCCGGCAGATCCTTGACTGGCATGAACCAGTCGGCCTGCCCGTCGGCGATGCGCGGCTCGATGTCAGCGACCGGCATATCAATCGCCTGCGACAGGCGATTCAGCATGTCGTTCTGATCGACGACCTGGCCGGGGATGACACCAACGCGCGTCACCGATCCCATCATTGCCAGTGGCCGGCCCTTGCGATCGAGGATGCGTCCGCGCTGGGGCACGTCGCTCTCCCAGCGGACAAAGCCATCACCGAGCTGCGAGAAGATCAGATTCGGCGTCCAGTCAACACCGTAGCGGCTGCCGTCGCGCACGAGCGGCAGAAGGTTGTCATCCTTGATTTCGCCAACGCGGGAAGACTCGATCGTCGCGTTGATCGGGAACATCTCGTCGCCATCGACACCGCCGATCACCTCGGCCTTGACGCTCACGATGCCCGCTTCCAGGGCAATCGCTTCATAGCGCCCGACGAAGTCATCGCGACTCATGCGCTCCTTCGAAGCAGCCGAGAGCAGATCGTACATGCGGTTGTAGTCAGCGCCGTTCCAGGCATCGAGATACGCCTGAGCAACGTCACGAGCCGGTGCTTCGGCCGGCAGCGGTGTCGGTGACGCCTCAGCCTCCGGTGATGACTCGGGCGAGGCAACGATTCCTTCGGCCTCCCCCTCGCCGGTGGCTTCTGGCGACGCGGCGGCGACGCCCTGCTCGGCCGTCGGCGTCTCGTCGTCCAGGCCGGTCAGGCGCTGGGCTACGATAAACGACCCAAAGATCAGGACACCGACGACCGAGGCAACCAGCAGGATCTTCGGCCAGAGCTTGTCACGACGACCATATGGGGAGAATTGCGCGGACGAACCGGTCCAGTTTCCCGAAGAATCCCGGCCCTGATGATATGGGCGGCTCGTTCCGACGCGCCGGTTCTTGTCGGCCGGCACGCCACGCGACGGACGCGATGAGAATGGCGATGACCCGCGTGGATCCTTTCGAGACACAGATCCGCTCTACCTTCCGACGCCGCACCTGCAAGCGGGTACGACGCTCACTGTCGATTTATCAGCATGCCTGGCTGCTGCATTCAGCGAGCGCGGCGTAGATTCGGAACAACAAGGCGCGTGCCACGCATGGCGACGTGTACGTACTCTTTCATGTCCGTGACAGTGAGTCAAGGCACAGTGTTGGGATGTACACGCCTGCCCACCGAAAGCCAGGTGGGCAAGCGCGCGTTACGCTATTCAAGCGGGAAGCGGGTATGCCAGTGTGTACGCTCCTGATAGGCGCGGCCGATCGCCAGCAGCGTGGCTTCATCCCAGGCGCGCCCAACGAACGACAGCGACGTCGGCAGACCGCGCTCGCCAAAGCCATTCGGCACGGCAATGCCGGGCAGGCCGGCGACATTTGCGGCAGCGCCCAACGGCGAACGGTTACTGCGATCAAAATAGCGATCGAATGCCTGATCGATCGGGCTGGCCACCGTCGGGAGCGTCGGGATAACGAGCGCATCGACGTTCTCCATCAACTCGTCCATCGCCCGACAGATCAACCCGCGAATCCGCATTGCGCGGATGTAGACATGCGCCGGCAGCGCCAGCGCCGCCAGACCGTTCACGCGATCCTCCGGCGCAGTCAGCTGACGAACATCGCCGCTCGTCATGAACTCCTCGAAGGATGCGGCCAGCTCGCCCTGCAGGATCGCCGTGGCCGTCTCGTTGTACGGCAAGTCGGGGAGCTTCACGATATCGACCGTCCCCATTTCCTCCAGCACGGCGAGTGAGGCTTCGAAGTTCGCCCGTACCTCCGGCTGAACGCCGAGCGTGGCGTCGGACAGGACGCCAAAGCGGAACCCGCGGCTGCGGTGCGCGGTCGGCCAGACGAAGTCGCGGCGGCTGGACGTCGGGTCGTCCGGATCGTGGCCAGCGATCGCCGCCAGCACGAGCGCACAATCCTCGGCGCTGCGGCACATCGGCCCGAGCTTATCCAGGGTCCATGAGAGCGCCATCGCGCCGTGCCGCGATACGCGCCCATAGGTAGGACGCAAGCCGGTGATGCCACAGAACGCAGCCGGCGTGACGATCGAGCCCCACGTTTCGCTGCCGATCGCGAAGCCGACCGTCCCGGCTGCGACAGCCGAGCCGGAGCCACTCGACGATCCACCGGACCAGCTCGGTGACGTGTCCGCCGCCCAGGGGGTGATGCCGGGCCCGGTCAGTGAGGCGTTCGGCTGCCGGTAGCCCATCCCGCCGGCCAGCTCGACCATCGAGAGCTTGGCCACCAGAACCGCGCCGGCATCACGCAGATGGCGCACAACCGTCGCGTCGGTATCGAAGGACTGGTTGCGAAATGGCTCAGCGCCCCAGGTCGTCGGATAGCCTTCGACCGCCAGCAAATCCTTGGCACCCCAGGGAATGCCGTGGAGCGGGCCGCGATCCTGCCCGGCTGCAAGCTCGGCCTCAGCCGTCGCAGCCTCGCGCAGCGCGCGCTCTTCCGTGATCGTCACGACCGCGTTGTACTCGCGCGCGACGGTATCGAGCCGCTCCATATACATGCGCGTCAGCTCGGTCGGCGTCGTCTCGCCGGAGCGCAGCATCGCGCCAAGCTCGCCGATGGTGCGGTTATAGACCGAGGTCGTCATCTCAGCCCTCCGCCCGGAATGGGACGAACACGAAATCGGGCTCGTCGGCGTTCGTCAACGGCGTCTCGCGTAGCTTGCGCGCCAACTGCTGATGTCGCTTCGCTGTGTCGCGCAGCACCTGCCGCGCCTCATCATCCAGCTCGTACGACAGCGACGCTTCGACAGCCGTTGCGATCGCCTCAGTCAGGCGATTGTCAACGTCCTCATGTTCCGATTGACGCTCTGCGCTCATGGCACGCTCCCACCAACTGTTCGCAATCAGCCGATGGCGGCAGTCTAGCGCGGATTGCGCGTCTGTCGATGGTTCAGCCGGTGCGGACACGATCCTGGCTCGTGCCACGATTCGAGTGCAGCGGATTCGTCAGGCGCACCGGCAGCACGCGTTCCCGACGTCGCTCCGCCTCCAGATTACGGATGCGGGCCGTGAGCAAGTCATTGAGCGAGATCATTCCGACGACTTGCCCAGTGTCTCGATCGACGACCGGGAAGCGGGTCAGGCGCGTCTCGGCCATGCGATAGACAACCAGACGCAGCGGCTCATCCGGATAGGCGACGACCGGGTTCGTGACCAGAATCTCCGAGAGATCCGGGCAGGAGCCGTCTGCCGATTGAACGCTGTTCGACGGCACCACACCGACCAGTCGGTTTTCGCTATCAACAATCGGATACAGCCGTTGCCCCAGCCGGGCGTCCTCGACCATGCGCTCGTCGCGCAGGGCCTGCAGGTCGGCGCGGGTGATCGTGTCGGGCAATACCTCAGCGTTGGTCCGCATGACCTCGCGCACGAACAGGATTTCCAGCGGATCGATCGAATACTCGCGGCTGACGTGGTAGCCGCGACGGCTGATCTTTTCAGTCAGGATCGAACGTTTCAGCGCAAGCACCGTGACACCATGGGCCACCGTGACGGCGATCAGGAGCGGTAGCAGCGGGTTGATGTCATGCGTCAGCTCCAGCGCAAAGACCACACCGGTGAATGGCGACCGCATCGTGCCACCCATGATCGCGCCCATCGCGATCAGCGCCCAATAGCCGGGGCCAATATCGGGCAGGACGTAGGCGGCCAGGCCGCCGGACGCGCCACCGATCATCAGCAATGGTGCGAGGACGCCACCGGATGTGCCGGAGCCGAGCGCGACCGCCCAGATGATCGACTTCACTAGCAGAATGCCGAGGATCAGCCCTGAGGTCGTGTTGCCCTGCAGGAGCCGGTCGATCGTGCCGTAGCCGACACCGAGGGCTTCGGGGAAGATGTAGCCGCCGATGCCAACAACCAGGCCGCCAATCGCCGGCCACCACATCCAGTGAATCGGCAGGCGGTGGAACGCATCTTCGAAGAAGTAGACGCCAGCAGTCAGAGCCAGTGAGACGAACCCGGCCAGCAGACCAATCGCAACGCAGCCGAGAATACCGCTCATGCCAATGAATTCGGGATGCGGCGGGGTTGGGAAAATCGGCCCGATGCCGATGATGTAGCGCCGCACGACGGCCGCCGTCGCGCTGGCGAGCGCCACCGGGATCAGGCTGCGCGGCTTCCACTCGAACAGCAGCAGCTCGACGGCCAGCAGCACCGAGGCGACCGGCGCGGCGAATGTGGCGGACATGCCAGCCGCCGCGCCGGCAACCAGCAGCGTCTTGCGTTCGGCAGCGGTCAGCCGCAGGAGCTGGGCGACCAGCGAGCCGACAGCCCCGCCGGTCATAATAATCGGCCCCTCTGCGCCGAACGGACCACCAGACCCGATCGAGATTGCCGACGAGACCGGCTTGAAGAAGGCGACCCGCGGCTCGACGCGCGAGCCATTGATCAGGATCGCCTCGATAGCCTCAGGGATACCGTGACCGCGAATGCGCTCCGAACCGAAGCGCGCCATCAGACCGACGAGCAACGAGCCAATGACCGGGATGACAATGATGAGCAGGCCGAGATTGGCGTCCGCCGGGTCGGCGAGCGAGAAATCTATCCGCCCGAAGAAGAACAGGTTGGTAAACAGACCAATAAGCTTGAGGAGAAACCATGCGACACCGGCGCTAACGACGCCCAGTCCAATTGCTACGGCAGTAATAAAGACAACGCGCATTGTCGTCGTGAAGTCACCGAGATCCATCGCTCGATCATGCTGTTGCTCTGGATCCCACCGATGGGAATGGGCCGCTAATCCGCGGCCCGCTGGTTGACTGACGCCGTCGTCAGGTGTCGTAGATGTCAAGCTCCGCCCCTTCGCTACGCACCGCGTGTAGGGACACCCTGCGCCGACTCCTCGACAATCGCGCTCAGCGCACGTGCGAGCTCAGGGCCAACCCGATTGAGCTCTTCCAGATGCACTGCTGACAGCTGGGACATGATTTCACGGCCCTCGTCGGTCAGCTCAACGAACACCTGCCGACGATCGGCCGGGTTCCGCGTCCGTCGGACCATTTCGCGCTTGGCAAGCCGCGAGACGAGCTCAACGGTGCTGTGGTGCTGAATCTGAAGCCGATCCGCCAGTTCGCCGATGGTGGGTGCTGTTCCATCCGGCAGACCCGTCAGCGCGAGTAACAGCTGATGTTGTTGCGGCTCAATTCCGGCTTCGCGTGCAGCACGCTCACTAAACGACAGAAACTTCCGGATTTGATAGCGAAATTCTGCCAACGCGCGATGGTCGTCGATGTCGATCGATGGTCGGCGCATGTGCCCTCTCATTACATCGCCTCACGATATAAGTGTACGAGGGATTGCCGTGCAACGCCAACCCCTTCCTCATATCGATAGCCCAGGACGACGGTTACCCCAGCTGAGGCTCGTCGCCATTCACTTGTGCGGATAGTTCCGCAACCTCACGCTCCAGACGCGTCACGCGATCCTCGATTGCCCGCAGATATGCGGCAAAGCCGTAGACATCGAATGACGGCATCGACGGCTCAGGCGTCGGGGGCTGAGGCAGGATCTGGTTCTCCGTGTCGCCGCCCGACCAGAGCTCAGTCAGGCGGAGCGACTCCGCCAGATTCTCAATCTCCCGAATCGTGAGACCGACACCCGTTCTCGGCGTCCAGCCATCGACATGACGAATCCAGTCGTCAACGTTGAACCACCAGCGGCCATAACGGCTTGGTGGCGCCAGAGGCAGGCGGTGCTGAGTTCCGGGAGGGCTGAGCAACAGGAGGTCTGGCCAGACGCGGAAGTCGCCAGAGGGGCGGATGTCGTTGTTCTCGCGGTACAGCTGCTGATTGTTCCAGAGCCAGTCCGCCAGAGCGTTGGCTGCGTTGACTGCCTGCCAGTAGGGGTTCGTATCGCTGCCATTGGCCGGCATCTCTTCCCAGTCGCCGGTCGGGCTCTGCTTTTCCCACAGCCCGTTGACAGCGCCCCGAATCGGCTTGCTCATCCGCTTGACCTCAGTGAGGATGAGCGTGGAAGGATCGTCGGGGCGAATAATGAACCAATCGATATTGCGTCCGATATTGAATTCCGCAAACGCCCAGAAGGAATCAGGCAAACGCTTGATCGACTCCATGACCTCGGGGTCGATCATACTGAGCTCTCCTGCGAATATATGGGCCATAGGATCGTCCCTTCTGCACTTCCAGCATTGCATTGGCGTCGTGTTTTGCAGGGGATTCGGCCGCCATCAAAACTGTCATTTTGCGGCTCGCTCCCAGATAGTGTCCACTCGTGCGGACTACCCGCCAGCCGCGCATGATACCGAAATTCATGAGATCTGATGACACAATACATTGCTGGAAAGCCAGCGACAAGTATCGGGAATCGAGGCTATTCTGCAGAGGCACCGGATCGTCGCTCGGTGATGAGGTAGCTACAGAGGTGATCACCTGAGGCCAGGTGACAGGTGCGCTCCACGTTGGCGTCGAGAAGCTTCTGGTAGGTCTCCATTTCGTAGTAGCAGACCTGTGGGAACGACGCAGCAATGCGCTGAATGGCGCAGTTGTACTGGTTCACGACATAGACACCGGGGCGGACCTGCTCCCACTCCGCCAGGTAGCCAAGCGCGTCCATCCCTTCCGCCAGTGCCTGAACGCGCTCATCGAACGTGCGCGCAGTACTGACGCGTTGCTCAAGGTACTCATAGGTACGATCAGCCCGGCGGCTGAACAGCAGATCCAGCTTGCCTGGACCATCCAGCGTCGCAAGGTCGATCAGCATTTCGACAGCCAGTGTGTCGTACTGCTGCGGGAACAGCGCATCGGATTGCTCGGAGAGGCGATAAACGTTGGCAGGTCGCCCGATCGGTCGACGCTCGATCGACGCCTCGATAAGCCCCTCGGCCTCGAGTGTGGCCAGGTGCTTTCGGACTGCCATTGAGGTGATGCCAAGCTGAGTAGCCAACTGATCGGCGGTCAGGCCTTCAGATCGCTTGAGGACATTGAGAATGTCGGAGCGGGTCTTGCCTCGTGGTGCCTGGATGGAATCGGTCGACATCGGGAAATCCCAGTGCTTGAATCGCCTCCGCTATCAGAGGCAGGCTCTGTGCACGAACATCATAACATAAGGGGTTCTGCCACCTGATCGGCCAGATCGCAGGAGTACAATCCAGGGAGGCTGCTCGATCCTGACTTCGAAGGACACTATGACGCATCGCACAATCCCACTCATTCCGACCGGTACATCCACCCCGGTAACGCGCCCAGCACCGCAATGCGGTCGGCGGTCGCTCCCGGAGGTGCTCCCGCGTCTCGACCCGGACGCCGCGCGCGCATTGCTGGAACGCTACGACGTCGGCCCAATCGATGGCGATGGGCGGACGATCGTCGTTGCCATGAGTGGTGGTGTCGATTCGGCCGTTGCCGCGCTGGTCCTGCGCGAACGTGGCTACCGCGTTCTCGGCGTCAACATGCGCCTCTACAACCCGCCGGACGACCAGGGCTTTATTAATCCGTGCTGCTCGATCGACGCGATGGAAGACGCCCGCGCTACCTGCACACGGATCGACGTGCCGTTCTACGCAATGAACATGGCCAAGGAGTTCGAAGCCGGCGTCATCGACCGCTTCGTCAGCGAGTATGCAGCGGGCCGCACACCGAATCCGTGTCTCGAATGCAACCGCGAGGTCAAGTTTCGCCACCTGATCACAAAGGCGCGCATGCTCGGCGCGACCGGCCTGGCGACCGGCCACTACGCGCGGATCGAGCGCGACGAGTCGGGCCAGTACCACCTGCTGCGAGCAATCGACGATCGCAAGGATCAGTCGTATGTCCTGCACACGCTCGATCAGGAGCAGCTGGCCTATCTCCAGTTCCCGCTGGGTCGGCTGCGCAAGACTGAGGTCCGCGAGTTGGCGCGCGGCTTCGGGCTACCGGTGGCGGACAAGCCGGAAAGCCAGGACATCTGCTTTGTAGCCAAGGGCGAGCATGCCGGCTTCGTCGCCCGTCGTCTCAACGAAGAGGCCGAGCGCATGACCACGCCGGGAGAGATCGTCGATAGCGATGGCAACGTCCTCGGCACACATCGCGGCTTGCTGCACTACACTGTCGGACAGCGCCGCGGTCTCGGCATCGCGGCTCGCGAGCCGCTCTTTGTGTTGCGCCTGGACCGCCCGCGCAACCTGCTGGTCGTCGGGCCACGGAGCGCGTTGGCAACCAGCCGGATCCTCGCCGATGGCGTATCGTTCACCAGCGATCGCGTACCGGAAACGCCATTCGAGTGCTCGATCGTCGTCCGCTACCGCGGCACTGCCTACCCGGCAACAATTGAGCCGGGCGAGCGAGGGAATGTCATCGTCCACGTGAGCGGCATCGAGAGCGCCGTCGCACCCGGACAGGCGATCGTCTTCTATCAGGGCGACGAGGTGCTGGGCGGCGGAACGATTCGCGCGACCGACGCACCCGGCCTGTCGGTTGCTTCTGCCGGATAGCGCAGACGCCGGAGCGGAGATGCGATGTCGCCGTCGATCATCCTCAGCCTGACAATCGCCGTCGCGCTCGGCTCTACGTTTCACGCCATCCTCGGCCGTCGCCTCTGGCAATGGCCGGTCTATCTGTTCAGCGCCATCGCCGGGTTCTTCCTCGGCTACGTCGGCGGCGTCGCGCTCAACATCGAGCTGATCCCGCTCGGCAGCATCCCCCTGGCGGCGTCGCTGGCCGGGGCGTTCCTGCTGCTTGGTCTGGCCTGGTATTTCATGGCACCCAGCGCAGCGAGCTAACAGTTGTCTCGATCCGGCATCCGACGTGCGATAGCGTTCATGACCGCGATCTTCGATCGTGCGACAATGGTCGTGCAATCGAGGGTTCAGGCCGCATTGGTCCGTCAACGGATCTTGAGCCGTGCGCGAGTAACAGGGGGTCAATAGCGAATGTCAAAAAACAAAGGGATACTCATCGGCGTCGGCACGCTGGTCATCTTCATCGCCATCATCGTCGGGCTGTACTTCCTCGGCGATGCTGACCAGTCCGCATTGGAGCGCTTCCGCGACATTGTCATCGTCCTGTTCGGCATCTTCACCGTCATCATCACGCTGCTGCTCGTCGTCGTGGCTGCCGTGCTCGTCTGGGTCGCCTTCGCGATCAAGGACAAGGTCATCCCGATGCTGGAGCAGCTGACCGAGACGGCAACGCGCGTCAAGGGCACCGCGTCATTCATGACCGAAGAGGTCGCCGCACCGGTCATCTCGTTCTATGCCAACGTCGCCAAGGCTCGCGCGATGGTCAAGACCGTGACCGGCCGCGACACCAGAGGCAAGGGCACATCAAAGCTGCTGAAGGACTAGCTTGCACGCGTATCGAACCGGTTCACCTTAGGAGGAGGACATGGACGGCATACACCACGGAAGCCGACCGGCCCCGTGGGAATCGTTGCGTGAAATCGACTGGGATAATCAGCTGCGCGATACGAGCGGCGATACATCGTCGCTCTCATTCGTGAGCGGCGTGCTGCTCGGCACCGCAATCGGTCTCCTCGCCGGATTTATCCTGGCTCCACGATCCGGCAAGCAAACAATCAACCAGCTTCGGCAGATGGGTTCGGAGTTGCGCTCGCGCGACCAGCATGCGCGCGATAACCACGACGAGACGCTTGCCGAACAGGGCGAAGAGGCGGAGACTGAGCTAATGCGCCGGGTGCACCGGCAGGAGTGAGTTGCCACGACGGTCGTGGCATGTTCATATGAGGGGGATTAATGGCCGAGACTCTCAACTCAGTTGTCTCCGAGCAGATGCAGCGCTGGACTGTGCCCGGCGTCACCGTCGGGATCCTGAAGGACGGTAAGCGCTCGCTGCACGGATGGGGTGTCACCAACCTGGAAACCGAGCAGCCGGTCCGACCGGACACGCTGTTTCAGATCGGTTCCATTTCAAAGGTCTTCTGCACCACGCTGGTGATGACGTTGGTCGATGAGGGCAAGCTCGATCTCGACGCGCCCGTCATCACGTATCTCCCCGACCTCAAGCTGGCGGACCCAACCGCCCAGAACGAGGTCACCCTCCGCCAGCTGCTGTCCCACACCAGTGGCATCTATGGTGATTTCTTCGATGACTTCGGCTGGGGCGACGACGCGCTCCAGACGTCGGTCGGCGAGTTCCACACGCTCCGGCAGTGGACACCGCCCGGCAGCTCGTGGGCGTATTGCAATGTCGGCTTCAACCTCGCCGGTGCCATTGTTGAGAAGATTCTCGGGCAGACGTTCGAGCAGGCGATGCGCGAGCGCGTTTTCGAGCCGATGGGCCTCGATCACAGCTTCTACTTCGCGCACGAGGCGATCGTCTATTCAGCGGCGGCCGGCCACACGCTGGTCGATCCAGCCGGCGACGAGCATCAGGTCGCCCGCAAGTACCCGCTCCCGCGCTGCGTGAATCCGGCCGGCGGCGTCATCTCGAATGTCGACGACCTCCTGTCGTTCGCCCAGGCACACATCGACCTCGGGCGCGTCGGAGACAAGCAGGTGCTCAGCGAAGCCTCGGCGAAGGCGATGCAGGAGAAGCAGACCAGCGCCGCCAACTTCGCCGACGACTGGGGCATCGGCTGGGACATCCGCTGGGCCGACGGCGAGAAGCTCGTCAGCCACGGCGGCTCGACCAACGGCTTCCAGGCCCACCTCACCGTCGTCCCGTCGCGCGGCTACGCCATCGCCATCCTGACCAACAGCGGTCGCGGCTCGGCGCTCTACGGCGCAGTCGAGCGCTGGGCGCTCGCCAACGATCTCGGCCTCAACCTGCCGACACCTGAGCAGGTCACCCTCAGCGACGAGCAGCTCGCCGCCATCGCCGGTGTCTACAGCCAGCCGCAGGCCGAATACACGATCACGGTCGAGGACGGCGGGCTACGCATGGAGGCCGTCAGCATCAGCGGCATCACCCGCGAGCGCACCGTTCGCCCGGCCGAGCACCTCGCACCAATCAGCGCACGCGAGTTCGTCGCCACGGAGGGCGCCGGCGCGGGCCGGCGTGTCGACTTCTTTGGCGGCGATGACGAGCAACCACGCTTCATCCGCAATGGTGGGCGTCTCGCCGAACGAGCCTGATCCCGCCATCCGCCTGAATCAGCAGCCGGTTCCGCCAATCTGGTGGAACCGGCTTCGTGAAACGAGGGATGGAACGTGAGTGACCCTCTGCTGATGGTGCTGACCGGAGACGCCATCATCCACCGCGGCCTGGCGATGAACGAGGATGACGACGCCCGCGACCTCGCCGCCCACATTGCCGACGCCGACGCCGCGCTAACGAACCTGGAGATCCTGCCCAACGACTTTCAGGGCTACCCGGACCACGAGAGCGGCGGGACGCATATGGGTGCGCGCGCGAGCATCCTCGACGAGCTGCTGGCACTCGGCTTCAACCTGTTCCCGGCGGCGACAAACCACGTCATGGACTACGGCATCACCGGCCTGCTGGCGATGATGGACGTGCTCGATGAACGCGGCGCGCTCTACGCCGGCATCGGTCGCAATCTCGCCGAGTCGCGCATGCCGGTCTACCTCGATACCGATCGCGGCGCGGTCGCGATGATCGCCTGCGCGTCGTCGTTCGGCACTGGCTGGCAAGCCAGCGAGCAGCGGCCCGACATGCTCGGGCGACCGGGCCTCAATCCGCTGCGCGTGACGACGACCCACACCGTCTCGGACGAGCAGCTCGCGACGCTCCGCGAGATCGCCCAGACGACGGGCATTGAGCAGCGCCGGCTCGATCGCATCGCCTCCGGTTTCGCATTCCCGCCGTCCGACGAGAGCATCTTCCCCTTCGCCGGCACACTCTTCCGGGCCGGAGACCAGCCCGGTATCACGACCGAGGCCAACGCAAAGGATGTCGATGCCATCGCCCAGTGGGTGCGGGAGGCGCGTGGTCGCGCTGATGTCGTCATCGTCAGCATCCACGCCCACCAGGGCGCGGCGACAAACGAGGATCCTGCCGACTTCCTGCCGGTCTTCGCCCGCCGCATGATCGACGAAGGCGCGGACGTCATCGCCGGCCACGGGCCGCATCTGCTGCGCGGCATCGAAATGTATAAGGGTAAGCCGATCTTCTACAGCCTCGGCAACTTCATCGCGCAGGACGAGCTGATCGAGAAGTTCCCGTCCGACGCCTATACGCGCTTCCGCGTCGAGCAGAGCGGCACGCCGCACGATATCGCGATCGCGCGGTCCGGCGCAGATGGACGCGGAGGCTTCGGTGGCGACGCACGCTACTGGCAGACGATCCTGCCGCGGCTGCGCTGGCGCGGCAGCGAGCTCCAGAGCATCGACCTGCTGCCGGTGACAATGCAGTACACCGAGCCATTCCACCGACGCGGTCGCCCGCGGCTGGCGCGTGGCGACGAGGCACGCGAAATCCTGGACCATATCACCCGGCTCTCAGCGCCATTTGGCACACAGATCACGCAGCGTGGCGAAACGGCCATCGTCGCGCTTGGGGAGTGACACAACGAGGGGATGAGGACGTGTCTGGTACTGCAACACTGATTCTGACCGGCGACAGCATGATCACCCGCGGCATCGCGATGAACGAGAACGACGATGCGCGCGCGCTTGCCGCGCACATCGGCAGCGGCGACGCCGCGCTCACCAACCTGGAGGTGCTGCCGAACGACTTCAAGGGCTACCCGGCGCAGGAGTGCGGCGGGACGCACATGGCGGCTTCATCATCGGTCGTCGATACGCTGACCGGGCTGGGCTTCAACCTGTTCCCGGCTGCGACGAATCACGCGCTGGACTACAGCATTGAGGGGCTGCTCGCGACGATCGACGTCCTGAACGAAAAGGGCGTCGTCTGGGCCGGCCTCGGGCGCAACATGGCCGAGGCCAGGATGCCAGCCTATCTCGACACCGACCGCGCGTCGTTCGCGCTGATATCCGTCTGCTCCAGCTTCGCCAAGGGCCAGCAGGCCAGCGAGCAGCGGCCCGACATGCCGGGCCGTCCCGGCCTGAACCCACTGCGCGTCTCGACGACCTATGACATCTCCGCCGAGCACCTGGAGGCGCTGCGCGAGATCGCCGAAGCGATCGGCATCGAGCAGCGCCGACGCGAGATCATCGCGCTCGGCTTCGGCCACCCGCCGGCCGACGAGAGCATCTTCCCGTTCTTCGATCTGAGCTTCCGCGCCGCCGAAACAGCGGGCGTCCAGGTGACGCCGAACGCCGGCGACATGGACGCCATCGCCCAGTGGGTGCGCGAGGCACGCGGACGTTCCGACATCGTCGTCGTCAGCCTGCATGCGCACGAGCAGGGTGAGACGAAGGAGGACCCGGCCGACTTCATCCCCGTCTTCGCGCGCCGGATGATCGACGAGGGCGCCGACGTCATCGTCGGCCACGGCCCCCATCTGCTACGCGGCATCGAGGTCTACAACGGCAAGCCGATCTTCTACAGCCTCGGCAACTTCATCGCCCAGAACGACCTCGTCCACAAGTTCCCGTCGGACGCCTACGAACGCTTCCGCGTCGATCCGACGACGACACCGGGCGAGATCGCGCGAACTCGCAGCGACGACGGCAAGCGCGGCTTCCCCTCCGATGTGCGCTACTGGGAGACCGTCTCCCCGCGCCTCACCTGGCAGGACGGCACGCTCACCAGCATCGAGCTCGCCCCCGTCACGCTGCGCCAGACCGACCCCGTCTACCGCCGCGGCCGCCCTCGCCTCGCCCGCCACGATGAAGCTCGCTCCATCCTCACCCGCCTCGGCGAGCTCTCCGCGCCATTCGGCACGACGATCGAGATTGACGGCGAGATGGGGAGGGTGAAGCTGGGGTAGGAACGGCCCTCACCCCGCCGCCCGGAGGGCACCCGCCCTCTCCCAAAGCTGGGAGAGGGGGTGTCCTGTTGCTGACGGAATGGCTTCCGGTCCTCGCTCCTCTCCCCCCGAAGGGGAGAGGCTGGGAGAGGGGTTCGTCGATGCCCAACACCCTCAACACGCCACCCAAACACGCCCTTCCCAGGACACCCCTCTCCTCAGAGGAGAGGGCGGGTGCCCTCCGGGCGGCGGGGTGAGGTCTACCGCTCCCGCACCAGTGGCAGCGTGCTGCAGTGGATGCCGCCGCCGTTCTTGCGGATTTCGCTGTAGTCGATCTCGATTGACTCAACGCCGGCGGCCTGCAGGCGCTCGCGGGTGCGCGGGCAGCCCTCGGAGATGAGGACGCGGCCCGGGCGGACGGCCAGACAGTTGACGGCGTGGCCTTCGCTCGGCCAGACGTGGATCGTCTGGATGCCGAGCTGCTTGAGCTCGTCGAGGAACCAGTAGGGCAGCCGCGCCATGTTGATCAGTGCCTTGTCGTGATCGACCATGACGATCGCACCGTCGATGTGCAGGGCGTGGCCGGTCAGCGGCACGCGGATCAGGCGCGTGTCGGTCACCCGCAGGACATCCTCCAGCTGGCGTGCGCCCTCCTCGTTCTGGCGGAACGACAGCCCGATCGCGGCGACCTTTGGCGTCAGGAAGCAGAACGACCCGCCCTCGACGAGGCCGGTGCCGTGGATCGTCCGCAGAATCGGCATACCCAGCCCGGCGATGACCTGCGTGATATACGACTCCTCGCCGCGCCGACCGTAGCCGCGCTCGACGCCGACCGGTCCCATCCGGCAGATGATCGCGCCGCCATCGACGGCAATCGCCTGATCGCGGGTGAAGACCGCCTTGACGTCGCCCATTGAGCCGCCGACATCGACGATCTGCACGCCCTCGGCCTCCAGCGCCGCCCGCAGTGCGTCGTGCTGGCGCTGCATCAGCGCGATGTCCGGGCCGCGCTCGTCGCGCCAGTACCACTGCTCGCGATCGTCGATCAGCGCCTCGATCGTGTCGTCGTACTTGTCCGGGTCGATCGTTGCCATCTCATCGCCGGGACGATGCAACGCCACCAACTTCAGCTGGCCGACATCGTTCGCGACGCCCCACTGACGCCCCCACACCCGCTCCTGCATCGCCGCGTCCTCAAACGCCGGCTCCGGCCGCGGCGGAATGCGCTCCAGCACAACGTGGTAATACGCCTCACTGTTGCGAATTTCTGACATGATGTGCTCCTTCCCACGAGGGAGAGGTTAGCACGAACGGCCCTCACCCCCGGCCCCTCTCCCAACGTTGGGAGAGGGGTGCCATCAGGCTGGCGACGTGACTGCCGTGTTGAATTGTTGGCGTCGGTCGATTGGCCGAGCGTCGGAACAACGTGTCATCAGGCTGGCGAAGTGCCTGCCGTGTTGAAGGAGTTAGCCGCCGGCAGCCAACTCGCCAGGGTCATGACACCCCCTCTCCCCACGGGAGAGGGGGCAGGGGGGTGAGGTCCCCCCGCAACCGCCCCACCAACGCCTCCACATCCCCCGGCAGCGCATCCCCGCGCCACGCGACATGCCGATCCGGCCGCGAGATCAACAGCGACGTGCGATACACCGGCCCGGCTTCTACACTCGTTATGTCGATCAGCTTCAATGGGAGACCGCGCGACGCAGCGGCGGACAGCAGCGGTGCCATATCAACCGCCGGATCGAGGCGCAGGAGTGCGTAGTCGTCGCCGTGCGCGTCGTAGAGCGAGCGGCCGTCGGCGAGCCAGACGTGCGGAGTGCGGCAGCCGGGGACGGTCGACGGCGCGAAGCTGCCCATCGTGTAGGGCGGGTGCGCCTCGCCGTCCGGCTCGATCAGCGGCGAGTCATCGTAGTAATAACCGAAATTCAGACCGGCGGCGGCGTATTGCTGGACGTTCAGCTCCCAGGTTGCTCTGCCCAGCTCGGCTCGTGCTGCCTCGCCGGCCGGGGTGTCGTCCTCAATCTCCTGCGGAACGGCGCGGCGCTGCTTCGCCATCGCGTGGGCGTGGTTCATCGCGAAATGTGACACCTGCTCGGTGATCGGCAGCCGCTCGCGCTCGTAGGCGTCGAGGATCGCCGGAGCGCCCCAGCCCGCCACCCGCGCCGCCAGCAGCCAGGCCAGATTCTCGGCATCGGCCAGACCGGCGTTCATGCCGTAGCCGGCATAGGGCACCCACAGGTGGGCCGCGTCGCCGCAGATGAAGACGCGACGGTCGCGGAACCTGTCCGCCACCAGCCGCCGACCGTACCAGTCCTCGCGCGAGATGACCTCGTAGGTGAAGTCCGGGCCGACGCCGAGGATCTGGCGGATCGCCCAGTCGCGATCAACGCTGTCGAAATCCGGCTCGTTGTCGCGCAGGTAGTTGTGCAGCAACCACGTCTCGCGACCGTCAATCGCGTAGACCGTGCCGCTGCGCCGTGGGTTCAGCGAGATGTTGCCCCACGCCGGCGTGCCGCCCTGCAGCGCCAGCAGACGCGGCGCGCGGATGTAGCTGGACTGCACGCGCTGGACGACGGCATCGCCGACCAGTCGCGCGCTGATCTGATGCCGCACAGTCGAGCGGCCGCCGTCGCAGCCGACGAGATACGCGCCGGCGAGTCGCAGTTCCGCGCCGCTCGTCAGATCGCGGGCGGTCGCGCTGACGCCGTCGTCGGTCTGCGTCACCGTCTCCAGCGCGACGCGGTTGAGGATCGTCAGGCCATCCAGCTGCCGGGCGGCGTTGAACAGGATCGGCTCCAGGTAGATCTGGTTGATGCGGTGCGGCGGCTCCGGCGTCGGCCAGTCGGTATCCGCGCCCGGCTCGCCGCGCCGACGCCCGGCCGGCGACGGCAGGACGATGCGCGTCAGCTCGCGGCCGGTGAAGGTCGTGCGGAAGGCGATGTCGTGCGGGAAGTCGTCCGGCAGACCGGCGGCGCGCAGCTCGCTCGCCAGCCCCAGCCGCCGGAACAGCTCCATCGAGCGCGCCGCGACGTGGTTGCACTTCACACTCGGCGGCTCGCCAGCCTCGCGCTGCTCGACCAGCACCACCCGCACGCCGCGCCGCACCAGATCCATCGCCAGCGTCAGCCCCACCGGCCCGCCCCCGGCTATCAGCACATCTGCCTCGTGCGCCATCCGCCCCGCCTCTCGTGTGGTGACACTATAACCCCACCCCCCGGCCCCCTCCCCTTCGAAGGGAGGGGGTGTCGTGGGATTGGTGGGGGTGGCTGTCGTGTTGAGACTGGCCTCAGCACGAAAAGCGGAGTGCTCATGGCAACTCCCTTGAATCGGCACCCAACCTGCCTGGTTGATGACACCCCCTCCCTTCGAAGGGGAGGGGGCCGGGGGGTGGGGTCCCACGGCACCCAAACGCCGTCGCGCTGGACACCCCCTCTCCTCCGACGAGAGGGCGGGTGCCCTCCGGGCGGCGGGGTGACGTCCCCCGCATACACAAAGAAGGACCCCTGGTTTCCCAGGGGCCCCTCCAGAGCGTTGCCAGTCAGATCACAAGATCAGCTGACGATCACCCTTATTGTGCAGGACTAGACTTGCGGGCCCTCTTCACCGAAGAAGAAGAGGCAGGAGCCGTTCCAGTCCTGGAACGCGCGGAACTGGCCGCACGGGTTGTAGCTGTTCCAGATGACCGAGCCGTCGCCGTCGACCTGGTAGTCGACGTTGCCGGTGGTGCCGACGTACGGCAGGTTGCCAACCGTGATGACCGAGCCGTAGTAGCCGTTCGGCAGGTTGTGCTGCGTCATGGTGTACGCAATGCCGATCGACTGCGCCGGGACGATCAGGGTCGACACGCCGAAGTTGTCAGCCTGGAAGCCAGACTGGTTCAGCCAGTAGACCGCGATCGAGTTCTGGATCGGCAGCGGGTTCAGCAGGGTGATACCAGAGGTAGCGCCCATGCCCGTGGCCGGGTTGCCCTTCTGCACCAGCGGGTTGGTCTGAACGAAGCTCAGATTCGCCGTGGCGTTGTAGGTCATGGCCTGGCCGACGTTGTTGTCGTTGCCGAAGTACTTGACGGCGTCAACCGACGCCGCGACCGGCGCGTCCGAGAGGATCAGCGCACCAGCGACCTGATCGTACATCGGGTTCTGCTGGTTCTGGTCCTGCGACGG
>JBDHWD010000032.1:0-26487 GCA_039810005.1 Thermomicrobiales bacterium
ACACGCTATACAAACGCTGTTTTCGGCTCTATGATGCAGGTAATTTCTGCGTATCTCTGACGTATCCATCGGGCCGGGCTGGAGCATGTGGACGGATGTCCCTGCTCGGCGGGCTCAGATGCCGAGATGCGTCGCCCGAAACGTCGCGGACGGATCTCCTCCACGTCGCGATACTTCCGCGTCGCGCGAGCATCCATCCTTCATAGCGTCAGGACAGCCAGATGCTGCGTCGGATTTCCCTGGTGTTGTTCCTCCTCTCAGCACTTGTCACGTTCGCTGCGCCCGTTCCAGCTATCGCCGCACAAGACACCGCCACGGACTTCGTGCCGGGCGAGCTATTGGTGAAATTTCGGGACGGGGTTCGGTCATCGGACATCGCCAATATTCTTCGCGACTCAGGGGGGCGGACTCGGAGAACTGTTCGAGGCGTCGATGTTCAGGTTGTGTCGGTGTCGCGTGGCACCGAAAAGTCCCGGCTGGAACAACTTCGGCGCAACCCGCTGGTTGAATACGCCGAGCTGAACGGCATCTATAGCGCGGTCGCGATGCCAAACGACCCGCGCGTTGGTGAGCAGTGGCAGTATGAGAACACGGGCCAGACGGGCGGGACCGCAGACGCCGATATCGATGCGTTCGCAGCGTGGGATGTGACCCAGGGCAGCGCCAATGTGGCCGTTGCCATTGTGGATACGGGCATCGACTCGAGCCATACCGACCTGGCCGGCAAGGTGGTGAAGTCGGTCAACTTCTCCAGCAGCTCGACGGCCGAGGACCGCTACGGACACGGCACCCACGTCGCCGGCATCGTGGCGGCGACAACGGGCAATGGTCTGGGCGTCGCCGGGACGTGTCCAACGTGCGTGCTCTACAACGTCAAGGTGCTGGGTGATGACGGCAACGGCTCGTGGGCAGACATCGCCGCCGGGATCAACTGGGCGCTCGACAACGGGGCCAAGGTCATCAACCTCAGTCTTGGCGGAACGTCCGGTTCGTACGCCGTGCAGTCGTCGATTAACAACGCCTGGAGCAGGGGCGTCGTCATCGTCGCTGCATCGGGCAATAGCAACACATCAAGGGCGTTCTATCCGGCCTACTACAGCAATATCATCGCGGTTGCCGCGACCACAAGCCAGGACCAGAAGGCAAGCTTCTCGAACTATGGCAGCTGGGTGGATGTTGCCGCTCCGGGCCAGAACATCCTCTCCACAACAATGGGCAGCACCTATGGCCTGATGAATGGCACGTCGATGGCAACGCCGTTTGTCTCCGGGTTGGCTGGCCTGCTCTGGTCGACACCGTACGGAACGAGCGCGACTGCGGTTCGCAGCCGACTCGAATCTACTGCCGACCACATCTCGGGGACCGGTAGCCGCTGGGCGAATGGCCGAATCAACGCCTGCAAGGCTGTCAGCGGGCGCTGCGATCAGGTGACGACTGGGCCGACTGTGTCGATCGCCAGCCCAGTGAGTGGCACCATCGTCACGAATCCGAGCGCCTCGCTCCTTGTCCAGGTCGCGGCGAATGATGCGACGGCGTCGACCGGGTCACTCTCCGTCTCGATCAGCGTTGATGGTGGCCCCTGGAGCACGGCTGCCTGGAACGCGTCCAGTTCGCGATACGAGTGGAGCTGGAACGTCAGCAGCGCAGCCACCGGGCCACACGCGATCCGTGCGCGCGCGGTGAATGCAACCAACGACAGCACGATCACTGACGCAACGAACATCAGGATCGTTCGATTGAACGCGTTACCGGGTACATTCCAGGCTGAGGACTACGGCGGCTTCTCCGACAACACGGCTGGTAACTCAGGCGGCGCGTACTGGGATGATGATGTCGACAAGGAGGCCTGCTCCGACGGCTCTGCCTGCTTCGATGTTGGCTGGATTGAGACGGGCGAATGGCTGTCGTACTCGGCGACGATCGCCGAGGCGGGCAACTATACGTTCTCGTTCCGCGTCGCCACACCGAATTCGAACGCGACAGTCCGTGTGCTGGTCGATGATGTTGACGTGTCCGGGCCGATCGCGATCGCAAGCACCGGTGGCTGGCAGACATGGGCGAATACGGTCAGCGGCGCGGTGGCGCTGCCAGTCGGGTCGCACACGCTGAAGCTTGTCTTCGGCTATAGCGGCGCGAATCCCGGCTATCTGCTCAACCTCAACTCCGTCAGCGTCGCGTCCGCCGTTGCGGTTGATACTGCGCCGACTGTTGCCATAACCAGCCCGGACGGGGCCGCGCCGGTCGTTGGCTCGGTCAACGTCTTGGCCACTGCTGGCGACGATGTCGGTGTCACCAAGGTTGAGTTCTTCGTCGACAGTGTCTCGATTGGTGTCGATACAAACAGCAGTGACGGCTGGGGTATCGTATGGGACTCCAGCAGCGGCAGCGATGGGGCACATGTTCTGACTGCGACGGCGACCGATACGGCCAGCCAGTCAACGACGAGCGCGGCCATTACCGTGAACGTCAAGAACATCAATTCGCTGCCAGAGGCGGTTTTCACGGCGACGTGCGGCGGACTTACCTGCGCGTTCGATGCGAACGGCTCGCGAGATCCCGACGGCTCAGTGACGAGTTACGACTGGACATTTGGTGATGGCTCGACCGGCAGCGGCGCGGCGATAGATCACACCTACTCCGGCGCTGGAAACTACACCGTAACGCTCACCATAACGGACAATGCTGGGGCGAGTACGCCAACCAGCCAGACGGTCAATGTCGCCGCTCCGGCGACGACGATGCGCATCGGCGACCTGGACGGCAGCTACTCCCGCTTCTGGATCTGGGCGAGCCTGACCGTCAGCGCTCGTGTCGAGACAAGCGACGGCGCTGCGGTCGCGAATGCAACCGTCAGTGGAACGTTCCGGCAAGGGACGTGGTCAATTCGCGCATCGTGCGTGACCGGCACGGCCGGCGTTTGCACGCTCTCGTCGGGCACGCTGCCGTCCAGCACGAGAGCCGCGAGTTTCAGCGTTGATTCGGTGACACACGCGACACTGTCGTATGACGCGACCGGGAACCACGACCCGGACGGCGATAGCGACGGGACGACGATCAACTTCACGATGCGCTAATGCCTGCTCGCTGATCGGGCCGCGTTTGCCCAGCACGGAAGCCGGACGCGATGTCGCCACAATTTCAGTGGCGACATCGCTGTTCCGTCACAGACCATTGCTCTTGACGTTAGCGAGTGTTGACTCGTGGTCGCAGTGGTGATAGAGTCGTTCGGTATCGTTCATGGCGCGATGCCATGGAAGGGGATTTCGTGACGTTGATGTTCCGCGAATTGAGGACGAGGCGAAGCAGGCGCGGTTAACCGCGATCTGTTGTTTTCGTCGTCCGTTTCGATTCGTCTGGAGCCGGTCATGAACCCAACGTACGTCTTCTACTACTCCACAACTGCGGATTTCATCAACTCCATCCATGTGACAGGTGCGTGTGCCATCAGGTGCAGGCGCTACGCCTGACGCCCGGCACTCCGGTCTGTTTCCGGTTTTCGCCAGGTGATTCAGGCAGAGGACGCCATGACGATGGCTGACGTTCTGTCACAAGCGCTTATGCCTGGAGTTACCGGAGACACTGATGAAAGACCTGCTGCGAACCTCGGACCTCTCGATCGACGATATGAACCTGGTACTCGACCTTGCGGCCGAGTTGAAGAACAACCCCATGAAGCACCACGGCCTGCTCGCTGGTCAGACTGTCGTGCTCTACTTTGCCAAGCCCTCGACGCGCACCCGGTTCTCGTTCGAGACGGCTGTGGCTCGCCTGGGTGGCATTCCGTCTTCGGTCAATTCCGCTGACCTGCAGATCGGGCGTGGTGAGACACTCGAAGACACCGCGATGGTCGTCAGCCGCTACGCCTCGGCGTTCGTCATCCGCACCTACGCCGATGACGATGTCAAGCTCGTTGCTGAGAAGGCGTCGATTCCGGTCATCAATGCGCTGACCGACCTGCATCACCCGATGCAGAGCCTGGCCGACATCATGACCCTCAAGGAGAAGTGGGGCACACTCAAGGGCAAGAAGCTCGCCTACGTCGGTGCCTTTAACAATGTCCTGAACAGCCTGCTTGAGGTGTCGGCGATGGCCGGGCTGTCGATCACTGCTGCGACGCCCGATGGCTATGGCCCCGATCCACTGATCGCTGCCAATGCCAAGGAGATCGCGAAGCTCACAGGGGCGACTGTCGAGCTGACGGCTGATCCCTATCAGGCAGTCTGGGAGGCGGACGCCGTCTATACCGACACCTGGTTCTCAATGGGCGACAGCGAGGAGACCCGGGCAAAGGCGTATGCCGACCTGACGCCGTACCGCGTCACGCAGGGCCTGATGACCGATCTGCCGAACCGGGACGCCGTGTTCATGCACTGCCTGCCGGTCCATCGCGGCGAGGAAGTGACCGCCGAGGTTATCGACGGCCCGCAGTCGATCGTCTTCGACCAGGCCGAGAACCGGCTGCACACATCGCACGCCGTTCTCTATGCACTGATCAAGGGACAGCTGAAGGGCAGCGCGGCGCAGCCGTCGCTGTCCCCAGCCGCCATCGCCACCGAGCATAAGGTCGCCGCCGACTAACCAGCCGCGCCCATACGCAATGCGCGTTGCCCCGCCGCCGTTCTGGCGCGCGGGATATCGCGCTGTCTGCTGAGTATTCCGAAGAGCGAGGCAGCCGTCTCACTCACCGACGCGGTTGTCTGCGAGGCGGCGGGTGGGAGATGGGTGCATTTGGCGGCGGACGCGTTTGAACGGCCAGAGGATGGCGGCAGTCCAACAAAGCACAAGCACCAGCCCGATGATTGACAGCGCCGCGCCCAGGCGTACTGACGTTGGGTCGTAGACCCACTCCAGCCGGTGTGTGCCACGCGGGGACCAGATGGCCGGTAGTGCGCCGTCGACCGTTTCGACGGTGACGCGTCGGCCATCCAGCTCGGCGTGCCAGCCCGGGTAGGACGGCCAGCCGAGGATGAGCCAACCTTCTTCGGTCGTCGTCCAGGTGAACACGCTGCGCTCACTCTCCCGCGACAACACGTTGATTGACGTATCGAGGCGCTGCATGCCGCTGCGGCGGAGCGGTTCGCCCTCCACGAGCGGGCGATAGAGGCGCGCTGGCGTGCTGTCGAGCGCGATGCGATAGATGTGGGTGTTGTCGACGTAGGCGATCTCCTGCAGGTCGGGATTATCGATCGGAAACCACGAGGCGACGACCGTCACGCCGAGCAGGGCGAGCAGTTGCGGGTCCGGGTCGGGGTACTGATACGTTGAGTAGTCTGGCTCGTAGACCTGAAATGGCGGCACCGAGAGCTCGTAGCCCTTCCAACGGTAGTCGCCGGCCTGACTCATGAGCCGGACGTGCGTCTCGATCAGCAGCGGGTCCTGACCGTCGAGCGTCTCCAGCCCGAGCGCGACGGCGACCGGTTGACGGACGTTGCGCTGTGCGCCGTAGATGCGGCCGCCATCGGCCGCCGCGGCGATGGCAAGCTCGGCATCGTCAGGCGTAATGAACGGGCCGATATCGGCGACGTTTGTCAGATGATGTGTTGTCCAGACGAGATTGCCCGCCAGTGCCACCAGCCCGATAACACCGAGCACGCGCGCCACCGTTGGTGAGGCGTTGTCGACGCGCCGCAGGATCGCGGCGACGCCGAAGCCGGCAAGGATGGCGATGCCGAGAAGCCCGAGGAACCAGACCCGCGCGACGCCGCGGAAGCTGGCGAGCTCGGGCAGGATGTGGCGAGCGATCTTGAACACCGGCGAATCGACGCCAATGGCGAGGCCGAAGACGATGGCGAGGGCGAGCAGGAGCGGCAGCACAATCCGGCGCGCCGCGACGACGAGGCCGATGAGCGCCAGAACCAGCACCGCCCGACCGGGATCGAACATCGCCTCATGCGGCACGCCGGAAGGCATCCAGAAACCGGCGAGCGCCTTGAGCGCTGGCCAGACGGTCGTGGCGTCGGTCGTCCCGACGGCACCCTCGCGGGTCGAGTGGCTGGTGAATTCGAGCATCGGCAGGAGGTGGACGCTGGCGATGAGCGCCGCGATGCCTCCGGCGGCGAAGAGTCCGGAAGCCGAGCGCAGGGCGTCGCCGCGCCCGGCCACTCGCCAGCGCTGAATGACGAGCCAGGCGCAGACGCCGGCCAGCATCAACACTCCGTAGTAGGTGATCTGCGGATGACCGGCGAGAACGAGCATCGCGAGACAGGCGGTCAGCGCCGGTGCCCAGCGGCCGGGATGTCTGACCGTCAGCCAGGCAGTGAGCGCAACCCAGGGTAGCCATGCGACGGCCTGCACCATCGTCAGGTGACCTGCGCCAAGGTGCGCGACGAGCCGTGGCGTTGCCTGCCAGGCGACGGCGGCGAACAGCGCCGGGAGCTTTGGCAGACCGAACGCAAAACGGGCCAGCAGCAGCATACCGATCCCCGCCAGCAGCAGGTGGCCCATCATCGTCAGCAGCAGATAGTTGCGGACGGAAAACAGCCGCAGGAGCTGTGTCGGCGGGTACCAGAGCGCGGCGAGCGGATCGCCGGAGAGCGGCCTTCCGCCGCCGTAATGATCGTTCCAGAGCGGAATGTCACCGCGCGCAAATGCCTGCTTGATCGTCAGCGCGCTGGACCAGTGGCTGAGCGGCAGGTCGCTAGCATGGTAGACGCCGGGGAGCTTGCTGCTGTCGATCGGCGCAGGCCAGACGATCGCGAGGGCCAGCCCGAGCAGCACGAGAATAGCTGCCGACCAGCCCAAAAGCCCGGACCACCGCGTGCTCATCCGTGGCGTCTCCATGTCGCGCTGCGGTTGCATGTGGCGTGCCAGCCGACGGAGTGCAGTCGTCTTGCGAGCGACGCGATCGCGTCACGGATCGAGGGTTAGCACAGCGGCACGGGGGCGTCGTTTATACGAGGCCCCCATTTGAGCGCTTTGGCGGTGGGGGTGGCGTGGCGAAGACGAAGAAGATCGAGCCGAGTGCCGCGAATATGGCGAGCAGCGTGAAGCCGTACTCGTAATTGCCGAAGTGGTCAGCCATGCCGCCGGCGATCAGAGGGCCGGAGACCATGCCGACGTTGATGACGAGGCTGGAGAAGCCCATGATCGTGCCGAAGTGGCGGCGGCCAAAGTAGTCGGCACGCATTGCCTGCATCAGCGGGCCACGCATACCCCAGGCGATGCCATGCGCCAGCGTGAAGACGATGACCCAGGTGAAGGCGTCGCCCCAGGCGAGCGCCAGCAGGCCGGCGGAATGCCCGAACATCGCCAGCGCTGCGATCTTGCGTTTCTGGAAGCGATCGCCGAGCACGCCGCCGACGATCTGGCCTATCGCGGTGATCAGCGTTAGCACGGCGACGATCGTCGCCGCCGAGCCGAGCGACAGACCCCGGCTCTGCTCCAGGTGCAGGATCAGGTGGACCATGACGGCCGAGACAACCAGCAGCGCCGACGCGTGGCCAAACGAGATGAGCCAGAAGGCGCGTGTGCGCAGCGCCTCACGCGCCGTGAAGTCGATGCGCGTGGCAACGTCGCCGGTCGAAACAACCGCCGCTGCATCGCCGGAGGCCAGGTCGTCTTCCAGCGCCCCATCCGGACGCAGACCATGCTGCTCGGGATTGGTGCGCATGACCTGTGCGAGGGGCAGGCCGATGGCGATGATGATGATGCCGGAGACGAACGCCGTCTGCCGCCAGCCGTAGGTCGCGAGCGACCAGGCGACGACTGGGACGAGCATACCGCCGATGCTCATGCCGGTCTGCGACAGGCTCATCGCGGTCGCGCGGCGACGCTCGAACCATTGCACCAGTGTCGTCGTGATCGACATGAAGCCGGCCAGGCTGGAGCCGACGGCCATCATGACGAAGACGCCGTAGAACTCGATCAGCGAATCGATGCGGCTGAAGAGGATGAACCCGCAGCCGAACATGAGCATGCCGATGCGCATGACGCGCCGCGGCCCCCAGTGGTCGATCATCCAGCCCTGGATTGGTCCGAGGAGTCCACTCTGCACCGGCTGGAGCGAGTAGCCGAATGAGAGCGCCGTCTTGCTCCAGCCGAACTCGTTCAGCAGGACTGAGACGTATGCGCCGTAGGCTTGCTGGAGGAGGCCGGCCTGGAGCATCTGGACACCGGCTGAGGCGACGACGATCCACCATCCGTAGAAGATCCTGGCCGGCTTGGAACGTGTTTTTGATGACGCGGTCATGCGGCCGTGCCTTCGACCAGGTGGCCGGTCTCACGGTCTGGGTGAATCGGATCCAGCGACAGCGTGATCGGCTCTTTCGCGACGATCTGCGCCAGGATCTCGCCGGCGACCGGCGCCCAGCTCAGTCCGGAGCCGCTGAAGCCAGCACTGAGCAGCAGGCCGCGTCGCAGCTCAGTCTCGCCGATGTATGGGTTGCCGTCCGGCGTGAAGCCCATCGTCCCGCCCCAGGCGCGAACGATGCGGACACCGCGCAGGGCCGGAAGCGCTGCGACGAGCATCGCGAGTGTCTTATGCAGGATATCGGGCGTCACGCTGCGGTCGTGCAGGTTGTCGCGACCGACGGTGTCGAGGACGCGTGAGCCACCGATGACAAACTTTCCGTCGCGCGTCTGCTGCCAGTAGTTCGAGCTGTTGTAAACGAAGTGCCCCATCGTGAAATTGAGCAATGGCGGAACTGGCTCGGTCACAACGATCTGGCCTCGCCAGGGCATGATCGGCAGGTTGAGTCCGGCGGTCGCAGCCAGCGGGCCGGACCAGGCGTTGGTGGCATTGACCACCCACTCGGCGCGGACGGTCTGGCCATCGACGACGACACCCTGAACGCGCCCATCGGCGATGATGAGCCGCTCGACCGTCGCGCCGGTGAAAATGCGCGCGCCGTGGCGGGTCGCCCCTTCGGCGAGACGATGGACGAGCTTGAATGGCCAGAGCCGTCCGCTGGTCGGAACCCAGCGCGCTGCAAGTACCTCGTCGGAGAGCAGCGGCAGGAGATCACGGGCCTGATCGCCAGTAAGGTACTTGTCGCCAAGGGGATGCTCGGCCGTGTCGAACTGCTCCTGCGTCGGCAGGTCGCGCTCACCGGGCGCGCCCAGCCAGAGCCGCAGACGACCGCACTGGTCGTATTCGAAGTCGCCAAGCTCGCGCTCGACTTCGCGCAGGATCTCCAGCGAGCGCAGTCGGTGCTCGACAATGCCACTGCCGTAGTTGGCTTCGACGCCGGTCTGGCCGCCATTGCGGCCGGTCGCTCCCCAGGCGAGGTGTTCCTGCTCGAAGAGCGCGACATCAATGCCGCGGCGCGCCAGCTGCCAGGCTGCAGCGGTTCCGGCGACACCACCGCCAACAACGACAACTGAGACCGACGATGGGTACTCGGACGTCGTGGTGCTCATTCTTCCCCTCCCCCTCTGACGGTTCGTATCCGTCAGGCTGGCAAGGGTCGCAGCGAATGGGCCTTGCGTCAATGGGGAGGCGCTGACCGAAGCGGGCCGATCTATCAGATCGGCCCGCTTCGATTGGTCGTTAGCCAGTCAGCTTTTCGGAGCGGAGCGCGCGCGAATCGAGCAGAATCGGGGCCGGGTGGTAGCCGTTTGTGCGCGGCCGCAGGAGCCGCCGATTGTGATCGTCGATGACGATGGCCTCGATATAGCCACTGGACCGCTGCGGAAGCAGCTCACCGATTGTCTGCGAGAGCGCTTCGTTCAGCGCGTCGATCACGGTGCGCAGCACAGGCGTTTCGTGCTCCACCTCAATGAACAGACGCAGCGGCTCATCGAACGACGCGCTCGCCGGACTCGTGTCTTCCGCTTCGGGCACGTCCTGCTCTTCGTAGACCGCGATGACGTGCGCGTCCATCGACAGCAACGCTGCGGCGATCTGCCGCCCCAGCTCGAAGCGGAAGTAGCCTGTCGCTAGCGGGTCACCCGTGAGCAGTCGCGCGCGGGTGTCGCGGGCGGCGCTCAGATGCAATCGGCCGGTCGTTACCGCTGTCGCCGCGTCGATCATGTTATTCGTCGTGTCCACCAGGTCGACAGTCAGGTAATCCCAGCCAGCCATACTCAGGACTCCGCGCTGGAATATCCGCGCAGCTTGGCTGCGGCGACAACGCGCTCAACCGCGATCAGGAACGCGGCCTCGCGCAGCGTGACGCCCTCGACATCAGCGCGCTCGAAGACCTGCTCCACCGCAGCGCGCATGCGATCGTCGAGGCGGGCGCGGACATCATCGAGCTTCCAGTGCTCGCCCTGCAGACCCTGTAGCCACTCGAAGTAGGAGACGACAACACCGCCGGCGTTGGCCAGGATGTCCGGCACGGCCTTGATGCCGCGCTCGGCGAGGATGGCTGCGGCCTCTTGCGTGGTCGGGCCGTTCGCGCCTTCAACGATCAGGCGGGCTTTGACATCGTGGGCGTTATCGATGGTGAGCTGGCCCTCCAGGGCCGCCGGGATCAGGACATCGCAGCTGAGCGTCAGGATATCGGCGTTGGAGATCTGCTCGGCATCCTCGCCCGGGTAGCCCTCCAGCAAGTGCCTCGGATGGTTGGCGACGTGGGCGTTGATGCGGGCGATGTCCAGCCCTTCCGGATTGTAGAGGCCGCCGCTGACATCGCTGATGGCGATGATCCTGACGCCCATCTCGTTCAGGAAACGGACAGTGTCGGAGCCGACCTTGCCGTAGCCCTGCACGACGACGGTTGCGCCCTTGACCGTGATGCCGAGGCGTTCCATGGCCTGCCGCGCGACGTGGGCAACGCCACGACCGGTCGACTCGCCACGGCCTTCGCTGCCGCCGAGCGCGATCGGCTTGCCGGTGACGACAGCCGGCTCAAACTTGCCG
Organism: Thermomicrobiales bacterium; assembly: GCA_039810005.1. GTDB lineage: Bacteria > Chloroflexota > Chloroflexia > Thermomicrobiales > CFX8 > JAMLIA01. The sequence continues at coordinate 10,802 of JBDHWD010000032.1, forward strand.
ACCTGGCGCTCGTATTCGTCGACGAACCAGCCCATCGTGGCGTCGTTCGTATTGACGTCTGGCGCGGGGATGTCGACGTGCGGGCCGATGACCGGCGTCAGGCCGGCGGCATAGGCGCGCGTCAGCTCGATTAGCTCGCGCTTCGAGAGTGTGCTCGGGTCGACGGTTACGCCGCCCTTCGCGCCGCCATACGGCAGGTCGAGGAGCGCGCACTTCCAGGTCATCAGGCTGGCGAGGCCGCGTACTTCGTCGAGGTCGACATTGGGATGATAGCGAACACCGCCCTTGGCCGGACCGCGCAGCCGCGAGTGCTGGACACGGTAGCCCTGAAAGACCTCAAGTCGCCCATCATCCATCTCGACCGGCATTGCAATCGCCAGCTCACGCTCCGGCGTTTCCAGAAGCTTGAGCATCCCGGCGGAAATGCCGAGCCGTTCTCCGGCTGCCCGAACCTGAGCCATTGCATCGCGCAGCAGGCTCGATCCGGCGGATTGATGGGCGACGGTTGACCTTTCGGCGGTAGTTGTCTGCATGTCTCTCTCTCAATTCGTCGCTAACGCCGCGCCACGGCCGGGTGGCGCTTCTCCTATCTTGCGCAAAGCGTCATGAGAGCCGCATGAGATTCCCGGTCCGAGATATGGGAAAACCATGAGAATTCATCAACATGCTTGTCAGAATCGCATGTTTCTAATTGTTTCCCACTTTTTTCGGCGTACGAGAATGCCGCTGCGGCATTACGCAATACGCAATGAAATACGCATTTCCCGGGCCATCATGACAATACCGCGACCTGCATCTCCAGCAGATGCAGCATCAACGTATGCCCAACTGTCACACGTGCGGCTGCGTGTGCGCTCCGGTGTCCGTCATCAGCTGATAGCCGACGCCGGGTGTCGTCACGAGATAGCGCGGGGAGGTGGGGTCGGGCTCAAGCTTCTGCCGCAGATAACGGACGTAGGTACGCAGGTAGTCGACCTCGTCGCGGTATTCCGGCCCCCAGACCTCGGTCAGCAGGATTGAGTGTGGCACGACCTTGTTCGCATTGCGAGCCAGGACGACCAGCAGCTTCAGCTCTGTCGGTGTCAGATGGATCGGCGCGGCGCTGCTGACGACCTGATGGCTGGCGATGTCGACCTCGATCTCGCCGATGCGGATGCGCGGCGGCATGACGGCCGAGACGCGCGTGCGCCGCAGGACCGCCTTGACGCGGGCGAGGAGCTCGCGGGCGCTAAACGGCTTGGTGATGTAGTCGTCTGCGCCAGCCTCGAAGCCCAGGATCTTCTCTTCCTCGTGCGTGCGAGCCGAGACGATGATGATCGGCACCATCGAGAACTCGCGGATGCGGCGGCAGACATCGTAGCCATCGAGGTTACCGGGCAGCAGCAGATCGAGCAGGACAAGATCGGGCGGCTCGAGTGTGATCTGCTCCAGCGCGCGCTCCCCTTCCGGCACGACCCGGACGTGGTAGTGCGCCGCCTCGAGGATCGAGCGCAGCAGCCGGACGAGGGCCGGCTCGTCCTCCACGATCAGGATGCGCGCGCCGGCCGGAGCCTCCAGCATTGGCGATGGATCGGGCAGCAGGTTAGGCATCGCGGCTGTCCGTCGTGGGCGGGCTGTGGATCGGCAGGGTGAACGACAGGGTCGTGCCGCTGCCGACGACGCTCTCGGCCCAGATGCGCCCACCGTGTGCGCGCACGATCGATTCGCTGATCGGCAGCCCGAGGCCGGTTCCGATGATGTGCTGGCGGTGCTCCGGCGAGGCGCGGTAGAAGCGCTCGAAGAGCTTGTTGAGATGCTCGGGCGCAATGCCGATCCCCTGATCGACAACGCTGATGATGACCTCGGATGCGCGGCGCTCACCGCGGACGACGATCAGTCCGCCATCTGGAGAGTACTTGACTGCGTTGTCGATCAGATTGGTCAGGACTTGCTCGATGCGGGCCGGGTCGGCCTCGATGACCGGGAACGTGTTGGAGAACATCTGGACGAAGCGGTGGTGCTTGCTCTGAATGCTGATGCGCTCGATCACGCGGCGGGCGATGGGCGGGAGCAGGATTGGTTCGATCGTTGTCCTCAGCAGACCGGCGTCAATCGCTGCCGATTCCAGGATGTCCTCGACAAGGCGGGTCATGTGGTCGGCCTCGTCTTCAATCGTGCGCAGGAACTCATCGCGGGTGTCGCTATCCCACTCGGCACCCTCAATGCGCAAGGCCGAGGCGAAACCCTTGATCGACGCCAGCGGCGTGCGCATTTCGTGCGAGAGCATCGACACCAGGTCGAGCTTCAGCGCCGAAGCTTCCTTCACCTGCCGCTCGGTGTCGGCGAGTGTCCGGCGATGCGTGCTGATCGTCGTCGCCAGGAGTTGGGCGGCGGCCGCGACCTGGCGCGGGTCAGCAGTCTCCCCGGCTCCGAGAATCAGTGTGCCGATCGCGTCGCCATCGGCAATCAGCGCGACGTGTGCGGCGTCCTGCCGCTCCGGTGGAGCGAGGACGATCTGTGGCGGGCAGCGCAACCCGAGTGCGCGAGCGAGGAGCGGCGGGGCGACGGCAAGCACGTCATCGACGCTTGTTGTCGCCAGCAGCGCCGTTGCCAGATCGTAGACTGCGTCTGTGTCTATCGGCATGGGTCGCCACGCCTGACTCATCACCGGCTCGCGAATTTCACTCACACTGCGAGTATACCGACCGCAATACCCGACTGTACGCTGACCGAGGCCGTGTGTCCGTCGATTGTCGCCCATCCGAAGCGACCGGATGGCGTGATATATGGAAGTAGTCGCCACCGTCAATTGAGAAGAGGCAGACATGGCCGAGACATCATCCGATGCCGAATCGCTCGCGCTGCTGGCCTATCTGGATGGCCAGCGCCAGCATGTGATCGAGGTTCTCAGCGGACTCGATGATGACGACCTTCGTCGCCCGGTACTACCATCGGGCTGGACGAGCCTGGGGCTGGTGCAGCACCTGGCGCTCGATGTTGAGCGCTTCTGGTTTCGCGCTGTCGTTGCCGGTGAGCAGAGCGTCATCGCAGGGCTGGACGCGACACGGAACCCGTGGGAAGTCGACCGCAGCATGTCGGCCGAATCGATCTTCGAGATCTACCGCAACGAGATAGCGCTAGCGAATGCGATCATCGAGAACACAGCACCGGACGCGCCGCCGGCCTGGTGGCCGGACGATCTGTTCGGCGACTTCCGGCTGAATACAGTGCGCGAGATCATCCTGCATGTCATGACCGAAACAGCGACCCACGCCGGACATCTCGACATCGTGCGTGAGCTGATCGACGGGCGGCAGTGGCTCGTTCTCACTGAGTAGACCACGGGTCGCAGCGCGTCGGTGTCGTTGACATCGGCACCGACGCGGCTACGATGCCCGAACGACAGATGTGATTTGGAAAGGATCGGCCAGTGGGGATTACCTTCGGGATTCATGTCGGCCAGCAGAACATCTCGATCGACGACATGCGGCGACTCTGGACGCTGGCGGACGAGAACGGCTTTGGCTGGCTCTCGATCTGGGACCACTTCTACTGCGCGACGAGTGATGCCGACCCGCACTTTGAGGCTGTCGCGCTGCTCGGTGCGCTGGCGTCGGAGACCAAGAATATTCAGATCGGCTGCATGGTCTTCGCGACGCAGTTCCGCAATCTCGGCCTGCTGGCGAAATCGGCAGTGACGATCGACCATCTCTCTGGCGGGCGCTTCGAGTTCGGGCTGGGCGCAGGCTGGCATGTGCCGGAGTTTGAGGCGTTCAACTACGAGTTCGGTACGCCGAAGGAGCGGCTCGACCTGGTCGAAGAGGGCATGCAGGTCATGCGGAGCTTCATGAATCAGGAAGTCACCGACCATCATGGCGCTCACTTCGACTTCACCAATGCCTACATCAACCCCCGACCGGTGAACGGCACGATCCCGCTCTGGATCGGTGGCCTCGGCGAGAAGCGCACGGCGCGCATCGCAGCGCGCTACGCCGACGGCTGGAACGTCCCCTACGTCGGCCCCGGCGCGTTCAAGCACAAAGCCGAAGTGCTGGCGAACTGGTGCGAGAAGGAGGGGCGCGACCCGGCGGAGATCAAGATGGCGACGCAGCTCGGTTTCTTCATGGCCGCGTCGGACGATCCCGAGGTGATGCGCGCCGCCGACGAAGAAATGAAGCGCAAGACGCCACACCAGACGCCATCCGGCCAACTGTCCGGCAGCCCGGCTGAAGTTGCGGAGCGCGTCGCGAAGTATCAGGAGGCCGGTGTCACTGCTCTCAACATCGCCTTCCGCCCGCCAGTGGACTGGGAAGCACTGGAGGTCTTCATTTCCGACGTGATGCCGCAATTCAAGTAGGCGAATCGGGCGACACGAAGCAGGACACGGCCGCCAATGCATTCGTCCGCGCGTTGGTGGGCGGCTCGCTATCCGACGACAACCGTCGTTCGACAGACTCCGGCCTTTTCGGTGCGGACGGTTATGTCGAGGGCGGTGCCTTCGGGGGCGGTGACGAGCCATTCGATCTGGTCACGGCTGTTATTGGGGTAGCTCGCGCCGAGGTGCAGGCTGGTGTACTGGCTGACGCGTCCGGCGAGGTGCTCGCGCTCCTGTTGGGTTGCCGGACTGCCGGGCAGGAGTGCGGCGTCGGCAGGCAACGATAGTTCGGCGATCAGGGGGCGACCTGCGCCCGAGGTGCGGTGGCGCTCGCTGCCACAGGTCGGCAGGAAGCCGTCGTTGCCAATCGTCAGCCAGACGCGATATGCGCCCGGCACGATCTGCTCCGTACCGGAGTCGATGACGCGCAGCCGGGGCGCAGTGCCCATCGCTTCGATTGCGAACGGGACGGCCCGCTCGATCTCCTCAGCCAGTAGTGGACCGGGCGGGTTCAGCAGACCGAACTTCATCTCCAGCCCGCCCAGCTCGACCGGCCCCAGCTGTGGATGCACGAACGGCTTCCAGGCGGAGACGCCACGGCCGCCGGCTTCCTCATCGAGGAAGCGCAGAATCTGCAGATCCTGCTCCTCGGTGCGCTTTTCCTCCAGATCGAGGAAGTTGTCGCTGCGCACGCCAGCGCGGTGGGCGAGTCCCCAGAGCTCGGTCATGAACGACAGGATGCCGAGGTGGTCGTAGAGCCAGTCGCTCTCGACGCCGTACGACGGCTTGCCGGGCTGGTACGGGTTGCTGTGGAACGGCGAGTAGCAGCGGAAGCCGGTCGTGGCCTCACCCATCGCTCCGATCGCATCGTAGGCGCGGCGGTCGAGGCGTGGGATCTGGTCGTCGGCGTAGTTTGCAGAGGCGCGCAGGATCATGCCGGCTGCGGTGTGGTGCAGTTGGGCGCCGTGGATGTTCGGATGCGCTTGCAGGAAGGCAGCGACGGCGCGTGTCTCCGGCTCGCTGAGCGGGTGCGGACCCGAGCCGAACTGCTTCCAGTGCGGTTGCCAGTCCGCCGGGAAGTTGCGATTGAAGTCGAGCGCTGATTGCGACGGGGCGAGCTCGATCGCGCCGCCCTTCCAGTTGCGGATGAGCCCCTCCGGCAGCACGAAGTAATACTCGCCGCCATACTCGCCCGGTCCACGCGGTCGCATGATGCGGTTGTCGCGCTCGGAGATCTTCCACGGACCGGATGGATCCTTGATCCGCATCGAGCCGATCAGGCCGTCGCCGTCGATGTCCTGCGGCTGCAGACCGTCCCATGTGGAGTCGGGCAGGTTGTGCGGAAACGGACGAGCGACGGAGCGCTCGGCAGCGCTGCTGGTCAGGAACTGCTCGCTGCCATCGACGGCGATGCGCGGGATGACGTAGAGCGCTGTCTCATCCAGCAACCGCCGGACGACAGGGTCCGTTTCATAGCGCGTGAGCAGATAGTGAATCGTCGCCAGCGCGACCGATGATGTCATGACCTCGGCGGCGTGGATGTTGGCGTCGATGTAGTAGGCGGGTTTCTCCAGATCGGAGCCGGTTGCCTGGTTGGTCAGTGTGACGACCCAGATGTCGCGGCCCTCGCCGCTGACGCCGATGCTGGTGCAGGTTGCCAGATGGGGGTGGGCGGAAACCCAATCGTGCAGCAAGGCAGTGAGCAGGTCGTAGGTGTAGTAGCGATCCGGGCGCCACTCCGCGGATGTTGCAAGGTAATGCAGCTCAGTGAAGTTCGGTTGTGCCATGCAGTACGTCCGCTCTATCCATCATGCGCCCGCGATTGCTGGGCGCGATGATAGCCGATTCGTTCGGACGCTCTACTGGTGACGGTGAGTGATGGGGTGCTGATGATGGGGGGTGAAAGAGGGCGGACCAAGCGGTCCACCCTCTGTGCTGGTGCTAGGCGAGCTCGGCGGTGACGTTGAACGTCACGTTGCCCTTGAGGGCGCTGGACACCGGGCAGTTGACGCCTGCGCCATCGGCGGCGGTCTTGAACTCCTCGGCGCTCATGCCGGGGACGGTGCCGACAACGTGCAGATCCATCGTTGTGATCTTCGGGCCGCCATCGAGCGAGAAGGTGCACTTCGCCGTGACGTCGAGCTTCTCCGGCGCGTGACCGGCACCGGCCAGCCCGGCCGAGAGGGCCATCGCGAAGCAGGCGGCGTTGGCGGCGGCGATCAGCTCCTCAGGGCTGGTGCCCTCTTCGGCCTCGGCGCGGTTCTTCCAGGTCACGCCGAGATTCGAAATCGCGCCACTGCCGACGCTGTTGATCGTGCCCTTGCCGTCCATCAGGCCGCCGCTCCAGGTTACATTCGCGGTCTTGGTTGCTCCTGCCATCCCTGTCCTCCTTATTTGGGTTAATACAAACACGTCTTCGTTATTGGCAGGGTATCGAACAATCCGATGATTCGCAACGCAAGAGTTGTGAAAGTCAGGATGCGGAAGCGCCGTCGATCGTCGTTGATCGGCGGCGCTTCTTTTGCGGAACCTGGATATCGGCAGCGGTCGGATTGAGTCTGCGATGATCGAATCTGGTCACTACTTGACCTGAACGTTGCCGTGTCCGCCTCGCACTGCGGTCGGATACGGCTGCTCGTTCCACTCGTAGAGCTTCTGCCGTGCCTGATCGTTGCCGTGTCTGTCTTGCACCGTGGCTGGCCCTGGCAGGTAGAGATTCTGCTCCAGGAACGACGGATCAGCGAAGGGATCTGGGTTTGGCGGAGCGCTGGTCGTCGATTCTGGCAGATAGAGATTCTGGTCCAGGAACTCCGGATTCTCGTATGGGGATCGAACAGCCGGAGCCGACGGATAGAGCTGGTTGTTCAGGTCGTAGAGCTTCTTCTGACGATCGCGCAACGAGCCGAAGGTATCTTGCGACGCTGCCGCGATCCCGTCCATCTGCTCCTGGAGGATGCCCTGACCGGCCATCTCCGGTGTGTGTGCAACGACCGGGTCGTCGTCGAGCGCGGCTGGTCCGCGTCGGCTCACGCCCTCTTGCTGCGCCTGGATGATGCCCTCACCTGCCTGCGCCGGGACGGGCGCTGCGACGGGCTTGGCCGTGCTGACGGTCGTCGTGCCGTCGTCAAACCAGTCTGAGATGCCGACCGGCCGGACGGCGTTGCCGAAAGCCATACCGATCAGGAAGGTGGCGACGATTGCGGCGAGGATTCCGAGGTCCTGGAAGCCGCCCTGCAGCGGACGATTAGCCGTTGACTGAGTTGCCATTGACGAGCTCCTTTCATCAGCTTCGTCGTGATGCGGGACTATCCGCAATTCGAAGCATAGGAGCGCAGTGGATTGGCATCATCGTATGGAATACGTGATCACATTGCGCATGCCGCAGTCGCGATATGCGCGCATTACGTATTTCTGTCACGCTGTTCATCGTGCGAGCGCAGGTGCGTCTTACGTAGGCGTGGGCCGGTAACGCTGGCATTCGCTGCTCAAGCTGGCTCGAGCGGCGAGGGATCTCATCCAGTTGGCTGCGTCGTTACTGGGAGGAACCGGTCATCCGTCCGCCGCACACGCCCTGCCCCTTCGTGTTCATGCGCTCGACCACGCACCCCTAGCCTTTGACATAGGACAGCTTCTCCGCGACGCGGCCATCGACGACGCGGAAGACATCGACGCCGCGCACGTGGCCCTCGCCCCAGTCGTAGCGCCAGCGGACGCAGACACGATCGTTGGACGCGAAGATATCTTCGGCGGTGAAGTGCGCCTGTGGGGATGCGGCGAAGAATTGCTCCCAGAACGCGCGCACGGCGTCCTGCCCAACGTGGCGCTCGCCGTCCGGGGCTGGTGATGTGTTCTCGAAGATACAGTCGTCGGTGAAGAGCGCCATGACAGCGTCGACGTCATGGCGATTGAACGCCTCGTTGAAGCGCTCGATTGTCGCGAGAGTTGCAGCACGTGTCAGATCGCTCACGCGGGCACCTCCTGAATGAATGCAATTGCTTGTCGTGGCGCCGAATCCTGAATTATTGGACATCGCCGATCGTTATTGCTTACGACCGGTAGCGTAGATGAAATGCGTCGCTGTTGTGTGGACGTCGGCGACGATGCCAACGCGACCGAGCGCTTCGGTGAATGGCTCCGGCTCGTCGTAGCGCTTGATGATCTGGAACGTCTCGCCGCTGTTGAGCCGCCGCGTCATCACCTCGGTCTCCGGTGGCGGGGGCGGCTGGTCGGGCGACGATGAGCGCTCGTCACGCCGGCCATCAATCATTGCGAAGAGGCCGCCCGGCTTCAGCGCGCCGGCGAGCTTCTCCAGAAATGTGTCGTACAGCGCTTCGGGGACGTGCGAGAGAAAGTAGCCGACGAACAGTCCGTCGTACTGGCGCTCCGGCTGCCAGTTGAACAGGTCAACCTGACGATAGGACACGCGGCCAGTGTGCCCTTCCGCCTCCAGGCGGGCCGAGTTGATGGCGATCATCTCCAGTGAGCCATCCAGCACGGTGATGTGGCGCACGCGCGGCGCCAGCCAGGTCGTCCAGATGCCGGTGCCGCCGGCGAGTTCGACAACATCACCGGCCCACGGCAGCGTCGTAAACGCCGCACGGACCTCATCCTGCTCGGCGAACCAGACCGTGTTCTCTGCATCGCCGCGGTCGTAGCGCCCCTGGCGCAGCCACCATTCGTCGTATTCGCTGGATCGTTTGTTGTAGTAGTCCTGTTGTTCGCGCAGGATCTCGTTCGCCATTGGCTCTGATACTCCTCGCCACTCACGATCGCGACGGGCCATACTCTACGCTGGAAGGTTCGAGGTCGCTCGCGCGGCCGGCCAGATCTGTCGTGGCAGCACGCTACAAGGGACACGCGAGTGCGTCAACACATCGCCAACTGGTTTCCGCTGATCCGCCCGTTCACGCTGACGGCCGGCGCAGTGCCGGTACTCGTCGGCGCGGCGCTGGCGGCATGGGACGGCACGTTCTACGCCGACCGGTTTGCCGCACTGCTCATCTGCTCGGTCCTGATTCAGGCAGCGACGAACATGCTCAATGAGTATGAGGACTACCATCGCGGCCTCGATACGCACGAGTCGGTCGGCAACTCCGGCAGCATCATCTTTGGCCATCTCACGGACCGCGCTGTGCTGCGCGGCGCGCTGGTGACACTGTCGCTGGCGTTGCTCTGTGGGCTGTACCTCGTCATCACCGTGACGCCGTGGCTGCTGGCCGTCGGCGCAGTGTCGGTGCTCGGCGCGTTCCTCTACTCCGGCGGGCCGAAGGCGGTCGCCTGGACGCCGTTCGGCGAAGCGCAGGTGTTCGTTCTGATGGGGCTGCTCCTCGTTGGGCTTGGCTATTATGTCCACATGGAGACGATCACCGCGCAGGTGATTGTCGCGGCGTTGCCGGTGTCGTTCCTCGTCGCCGCGATTCTGCTCGGCAACAACATCCGCGACATGGTGGGAGATGCGGAGAAAGGCCGCCGAACGCTCGTCATCGTCGCCGGACGGCGCGTCGGCATCGGCGTGCTGGCGGCGCTGCTGGGCGGCGCGTACGTCGTCATCGTCACGGCGGCGTTCGCGGGCGTTGTGCCCTGGACGGCGCTGCTGGCGCTACTCTCGCTGCCGCTCGCGCCGGGCATTATCCGGCGTTTCCAGACGACAACCGTCCCGGTCGCGCTGCATCCGGCAGTGAAGGGGATCGCCCGCCTGCATCTGGTACTCGGCTGCCTCTATGCGGTCGGGATCGCCCTGGCGACCATCGGCTGACATTCCGAACAGGAGACCGCGTGTCCATGGCTTCCACGCAATCCGGAGCACACCTCCCCCCGCCCGAGCAGAAGGCTGCCTACGTGCGCTCGATGTTCGCGCGCATCGCCGGCCGCTACGATCTGCTGAACGATCTGATGACGGCCGGGCGGCACCGCTACTGGAAGCGCGTCGCGGCACGAGCGGCTAACCCCTCCGGTGCGGTCGCGCTCGACCTCGGCTCGGGTACTGGCGATATCGCCTTCGCGCTAGTGCGGCTCGGGGCGACTGAGGTCGTCGCTGCCGATTTCGTCCCGGAGATGCTGGCCGGCGCTGAAGCACGCGCCGCGCGCGAGGGTGTCGCGAACATGCGCTTCGCGGTGGCCGATGCGTTGGCGCTGCCGTTTGCCGACGAGTCGTTCGATTGCGTCACCAGCGGCTTTCTGGTGCGCAACGTCGTCGACCAGGAGCGGGCATTCCGCGAGATGCTGCGTGTGCTCTGTCCGGGCGGGCGAGTGGTCTGCCTGGAGGCAGCGCGGCGGGATGGCGTCATCGGGCGCGTCCTTAGCGCCGGGTTCGGTGTGGTCGCACGCATCCTCGGTCAGGTCGTCGCCGGTGACCGCGACGCGTATTCGTATCTACCGGAATCTGCTGCGGCGTTCGCCAGCCCGAAGGAGCTTGCGGCAACGATGCGCCGCGCCGGATTCACCGACATCCAGTACCGCACATTCGGCCTGGGCCTGATCGCAATCCACCGCGCGCGCCGCCCGGCCTGAGTCAGGTCGAGGCGTAGACCGCGCGGGTCATCAGGCCAATGGCGAGGACGGTCAGGACGAAGCCGACCATCGCCCAGCGACGGGCGGCGGTGCCGTCGCCGGTATCGACCAGCGTGACCAGTCCCTGACGCAATGGCCCATCACCGATACCAACCAGCGCGACGGCGATAACGATGCCAGCGATCACGAGCGTGCCCCACTCGCCGCCGATCAGGTTCGCGAGCCCGCGCGTACGTGTGATCAGGAAGACGCCGAAGAACATGGTCACCGCGCCGACGTAGGTCAGCGTTCGTGCTGCGCCCACTGCCAGTCGTGCCAGTCCGGCGCTCCGATCGCGTTCCAACAATGGGATGACTGCCAGCGCGAGAGCAGCGTACCCGCCCAGCCAGCCGGCGGCGAAGACGACGTGACCGTAGCGAACGAGCCAGGTGAGCGTCGTATGGAGATCCATCAGGCGCGGCCCAATCGACGCCCGACGAGCCATTCGCCGACGAGCGCTCCCGGAGGTCCGCCGGTGATGAGTACCGCGAAGGGGAACCACCAGCTCCAGAGGCCGTCAGCCGCAGCTGTCCCGACCAGCACCAGCAGCAGCACGAAGTTCGCGCCGTGGATCGGCCCGAGAATGCCGACCAGCTCGCGGTTACCAGCGAACGATGCCGCGGTCAGCACGACGAGCAGCAGCAGGTCCGCCAACGCAAACCAGCGCACAATCCGCAGGCGGCGCTTCGCGCGTTCCAGTCGCTCGGCCGGGGTTCCGAATACCTGCTCGCGCATGGATCCCGGCTGCGGCAGGCTCTCTGTATTCGCCATCCCGAACAGATCCTCAGTCTTCTGGTCCGTCATTCACACCATCCCGAAGCCTACGACTCGCGACATCGCCTGGCTATGAGGAAGGTCACTCCCCGCGGCATGTATACCGCATGATCGGTACGGGATCCCGAGGGTTTTGAGTTTCAGCGTGTCTCCTCCTCTGCGTCGGACTGTGTCGGACTGGTGGGAGCCCTTTCGGTTGCGACCTCAAGATGACAGGGGAAAGGGTTGGCTGTCGGGTCGGAATGCTCGCCATTGCTGGCATTGACGACCTCCTGGATTGGCAGCCAGCCCCTCAGCCTGTCATCTCGAACCGCAGTGAGAGATCTCCCACCAGTCCGACACAGTCCAACGCGGAAGACCGCCCTAGTTAGTGCGCTCAAAGTGACACACACAATGAGACGTCACCGAACGGCCGGACGCTGCTATCCTGCGTCCAGGTGACCGAGAACGCAGAGAGGGGACGTGCTATGGAGCATCACGCTGATTTCGCGGTGCCGATCACGCACCGCCTCTGGATCGAAACGACACTGCCGCGTGCCCATGGTGGAGGCACAATCGGCGGACGCGCGATCGCGCTGGGCTGGTGGGTGGAATCCGGTGAGAAGCCGGGGGACGCGCCGCCACCGACCGGCACGCTCTATCTGATCGTCGACGAAGCGCAGGCAGGGCCACCCATCTGGGTCGCGCAGGGGAACATCGCGCGCTGCCGCTTCGAGGACTGAGCGCGCACCTGAGCCACGCCTACCGTAATTGGGGAGATCGTGCGACGATGTGGCCGCACGGGGATGCGGACACCTCGACTGGCGACAGGTGCGGACAGGATCTATCCACCTGCCGGTCGGCATCAGGAAGCACATCAGCGGGGGACTATCGTATATGCGCTACGGCTTCGTCATCGATCATCGTAAGTGCATCGGCTGCCACGCCTGCACGGTGGCCTGTAAGTCCGAGAATGAAGTTCCTCTCGGCGTCTTCCGCACCTGGGTGAAGTACACCGAGAAGGGCACCTTTCCCGACACCCGGCGCTTCTTCACCGTCGAGCGCTGCAACCACTGCGACAACGCGCCCTGTATCGAGATCTGCCCGACCAAGGCGCTCTATCGCCGCCCGGACGGTATTGTCGACTTCGATCCCAGCCGCTGCATCGGTTGTAAGTCGTGCATGCAAGCCTGCCCATACGATGCGATCTACATCGACCCCTTCACGAATACGGCGGCGAAATGTAACTACTGCGCGCACCGCGTCGATCAGAATCTGCTGCCGGCCTGCGTCGTCGTCTGTCCGACGAAGGCGATCATTGCTGGCGACATCGACGACCCGACGAGCGAGATCCATCGCATCATCTCGCGAGAGAATGTGTCGGTCCGTAAGCCGGAGCAGGGTACGCAGCCGAAGCTCTTCTACATTGGCGCGGACGATGCCAGTCTGACGCCGGAGGCGCTCTCGTGGGACAACGCCTACCTGTGGGGCGAGATCCGGCAGGATGACCGCCCAGCCGAAGCGAAGCAGGCGGACGAGCTCCTGGTTGGCCCGGGCGACACGAAGGTCGTCTATGACGTTCATCACCCGAAGCCGTGGGGCTGGCGCGTGGCGACTTACCTCTGGACGAAGGGCATCGCCTCCGGTGCGCTGCTGATCGCGGCGATTCTGCTGCTGTTCGGCTGGGCCGGCGACCGCAACACATTCGACATCGCTGCGCCACTGCTGGGGATGATTTTTATCGCCGCGACGGCCGTCTTCCTGATTACCGACCTGAAGCGACCGGAGCGGTTCTGGTTCCTGCTGGCGAAGCCGAATCCGACCTCGTGGCTGGTCTGGGGTGGCTACATCCTGGGCCTGTTTGGCGCGGTGGCCTTCCTGTGGCTGGGCGCGGCACTGCTCGATCTGGACGGCGTCCAGAATGTGCTGATGGCGCTCTCGATTCCGCTCGCGGCCGCCTCCGCAGGTTACACCGCGTTTCTCTTCGCGCAGGCCGAAGGGCGTGATTCGTGGCAGTCGCCAATGCTGCTGCCGCACCTGCTGGTGCAGGCCGGCGTCGCTGGCGCAGCGATTCTGCTGATCGGCGGCGGACTGCTCGGCGCGGACGATGGCGATCTGCGCGTGCTGGCCGGTGTGCTGGCCGGCGCGGTCGTCCTCTCGGCGGCGCTGCTGCTGATGGAGTACAGCGTCCCGCACGTCAACGCGCACGTCCGCAAGACGATCGCGCTCATCACGCACGGCCCGTATCGCAGCACCCTCCTCGGCGGCGTGCTGCTCCTCGGCACTCTCGTCCCGGTCGCGCTCGTCGCCCTCATGTTCGCGATCGACGCATACGCCCTCCTCGGCGCACTCGCCGGCGTCGCGGCGCTCGCGGGGCTGTGGCTCTACGAGCGCATGTGGGTGAGCGCGGGGCAGGATGTGCCGCTGAGCTGACCCCTCCCCCCAGCCCCCTCCCCTGCGAAGGGAGGGGGAGTAAGAGCGAAATGAGGTGAATGGTGCCGCGCTATGTAGTCAGGGGGCAGCGGATAAGTCCGGAGAAGATGGAGCTAGCGAAGCAGCTTCGGAGGAGCATGACTCCTGCCGAACGTGAACTGTGGCAGGAACTGCGTGCGAACAGGATGCGAGGGCTGCAGTTCCGTCGTCAGCAGGTGATAGCTGGATATATCGCGGACTTCTACTGTGACGCGGTCGGGATGATCATTGAGGTAGATGGCCTGATCCATGAGGCTCAACAGGATTGGGACGTTGAGAGACAACAGGCGATAGAGCAACTCGGGATCACAGTGCTGCGCTTCACGAACGATGAGGTGCTCGGCAATCTCGCCAATGTCCTTGAGCGAATTGGCGTGACGATCGACACACTGAGTCCTTCTCTGGCTTTCTCTCCCTGGAAGAGAGAACGGCCGGGACGTGAATAGCAGGCGATAGCTCACCTCTGTACTGAGGATATGCACAGAATCGTAGATGACCAGCCTTCCCCCTCCCTTCGCAGGGGAGGGGGCGAGGGGGAGGGGTCCGTAAATGGACGACACCGCAGCCACAAGTACACCGAACCAAACTCATCGCCCCGTCACCGAACCCTACCGCCCATCCGAAACCTCCGGCCTCTCCTCCTACCCGCCGCCGGAGAAGTGGGATGACTGGGTGGAGCTGGACGCGAAGGCGTGGCCGGAGCGAGTGGAGCGGCATTACACGATCGTGCCGACGATCTGCTTCAACTGCGAGTCGGCCTGCGGGTTGCTGGCGTATGTCGACAAGGAGACGCGCCAGATCCGCAAGTTGGAGGGCAACCCGTTCCACCCGGCGAGCCGCGGGCGCAATTGCGCCAAGGGACCGGCGACGCTGAACCAGGTCAACGATCCGGATCGGCTGCTCTATCCGATGCGGCGCGTTGGTGAGCGCGGCAGCGGTGAGTGGGAGCGGGTGTCGTGGGATGACGCGCTGGAGGACATTGCCGGTCGGATTCGCGCGGCGCTGACCGACGAGCGCCAGAACGAAGTGATGTACCACGTCGGGCGGCCCGGCGAGGACGGCTATATGGAGCGCGTTCTCTGGTCGTGGGGTGTTGACGGGCACAACTCGCACACGAACATCTGCTCGTCGGGCGGGCGCACCGGCTACGCGTTCTGGATGGGGATCGACCGACCCTCGCCCGACTACGCCAACGCGCGCTTCATCCTGCTCAACTCGGCGCACCTGGAGAGCGGTCACTACTTCAACCCGCACGCCCAGCGGATCACCGAGGCGCGAATGAAGGGCGCGAAGATCGCGGTGATGGACCCGCGACTGTCGAATACCGCCTCGATGGCCGACTACTGGATGGCCCCGGCTCCCGGCACCGACACGATCGTGCTGCTGGCGCTGGCCAACATCCTCATTCAGGAAGATCTGTTCGACCGCGAGTTCGTCCGCAAGTGGACGAACTGGGACGAGTTCATGCGCGTCGTGCATCCCGCCGAGGAGCAGACCTTCGAGCGCTTCGTCGCGCTGCTGAAGGAGATCTACGCCGAGTTCACACCGGAGCGTGCCG
>JBDHWD010000033.1:0-26216 GCA_039810005.1 Thermomicrobiales bacterium
GCCGAATTCGCCACGCTCTATCGCTACGAGAAGTCGGGCGAGCTCAGCGGCCTGACGCGCGTACGCGCCCTGACGCAGGACGACTGCCACATCTTCTGCACACCGGATCAGGTCGGCGAAGAGTTCGGTCGCGCACTCGATCTGATCTCCGAGGTGCTGGCAACATACGGCATGACGGACTACCGCATCCGCCTGTCGCTGCGTGGCGACGAAGGCAAGTACGTCGCTGACGACGACAAGTGGCAGCGCGCCGAGAACACACTGCGGGCCGCAATGGACGCCAAGGGCGTGGCCTACGAGCCGGTCGAAGGCGAGGCAGCGTTCTATGGTCCGAAGGCCGACTTCATGGCCAGGGATGCCCTCGGCCGTGAATGGCAACTTTCGACGATCCAGGTCGACTTCATCCAGCCTGAGCGGCTCGGCTGCAAGTACATCGGCGAGGATGGCCACGAGCACACGCCAGTCGTCATTCACCGGGCCGTCACAGGCACGACAGAGCGCTTCATGGGCGTGATGATCGAGCACTTTGCCGGCGCGTTCCCGGCCTGGCTTGCGCCGGTGCAGGCGGTCATCATCCCGATCGCCGATCGACACGCTGAGTACGCGCAGAGTGTCGCCGACCAGCTGCGGCAGAGCGGCTTCCGGGTTGAGGTCGATGCCGGCGGCGATCGCATGCAGAACAAGATCCGCGTGGCTCAGGGCCAGAAGATCCCCTTCATGCTCGTCGTCGGCGATAAGGAAGCGGAGGCGGACGCTGTTGCGGTTCGCGTGCGATCCGGTGAAAATCTGGGCGCGATGCCGGTCGCAGAGTTTGCCGATCTCCTTGGTGGCCTCGTTCGTGCCAAGTCACTCGCGTTGACGAGCTAATTCTTCGATCATCTCGTCCTCGACGCACCAGCGGTAATGCTTGGAACCAGCATTCCGCTGGTGCGCATCTCTTATCGATCAGACGTCTGTCGGAAGGGTGCGCATGACAACGCCTGCATATCGAGAACGGATGCGGCGCTACCGACTCTGGCTAGTCGTCGGCACTGTTATCGCTCTCACCTGGACCGTCTGGATCGCCCGAGATGCCCTGTTTCCCTTTGTCATCGGCCTGATCATCGCCTACCTGCTGGAACCGATCGTCAATCGCGTGCAACGCGTGATTCCCGAGGTCGGCATTCTGAAGGCGATTCGCCGCACGCTTGCGGTCGTTATCGTCTATGGCGTCGCCATCGGCATCGCCGGCATGGCTGTCTACTCGTTCGGCACGCAGGTCGCGCATGAAACGGTCGATCTCATCGAGAACATGCCGGACTACGCCGACACGGCGCGGCTGGAGTTCAAGGCCTGGAATGACTGGTACGTCGACACCGTCCCGCCGGATGTCCGCGAGCGGATCGAAGCCAACCTCGATGAAGCAACCTCAATCCTGACTGCAGCTATTCGCACGACGCTGTTGGCAACTGTCGGCACCGTTCAGCGCGCGATCGGCCTGATGGCCAGCCTCGCGCTGCTACCGCTCTGGATCTTCTATCTACTGAAAGATCAGGGCAAAGCGTTCGACTTCTTCTATCGCATCTGGCCCAAGCCGATCGAGCAGGATGTCCGCAACATCGTCTCGATTGTCGACGGCGTCCTCGGCTCCTACATTCGCGGACAGCTCTTCCTCGGCTTCGTCGTCGGCGTAGTAACCCTGATCGGGCTGTATGTCCTCGACATTGCCTACGCAGCACCGCTTGCGATTGTGGCCGGCATCTTCGAGATGGTGCCGATTCTGGGTCCGTGGCTATCGTTCATCGCCGCCGCCATCGTGGTGCTCGCCACGGACCCAGGCAAGATCTGGATCGTCGCGATCCTGTTCCTGGCGATCCAGCAGCTGGAGAACACGTTCCTCGTGCCGAAGATCCAGGGCGATGCGGTCGATCTGAACCCGGCAATCATCATGGTGCTGCTGGTCGTCGGCGGTACGTTGTTCGGGATCCTCGGCGTGGTCGCAATCGTGCCCCTGGCAGCCATTGGTCGTGACATCTTCGTCTATGTCTACAATCGGCTGACGGAGGAAGCTCACAGCGGCGTCGAGCTTCACACGCACAGCGATCATCCGGGGCCGGGAAACTAGTCGCTAGCGTCGTTAGCTCTGCCCATCGACAGAATCGGTATCGACGCGGAAGATCTCGGCCAGCTCAGTGATGAAGCGGTCTTCGTCGTCGATCTCCATCTGATAGGCGCTGTCATCAACACCAAGCGGGCTAGCCGGAATCGAGAATCGCACCCAGCCCTCGGCGGCAGCTACGCAAACGAACTCAGTCACACGCGCTTCGAACTTGGCGTACGTAACAGGGGGCGCGAGCACCTTGTAATACTGCTCGCC
Organism: Thermomicrobiales bacterium; assembly: GCA_039810005.1. GTDB lineage: Bacteria > Chloroflexota > Chloroflexia > Thermomicrobiales > CFX8 > JAMLIA01. Next base: position 2,357 of record JBDHWD010000033.1, read on the forward strand.
CATGCCGTTTGCCGTCCAGATCTGCCGGATCATCTGACGATGCCGCGAGGCGATACCGGACGTGCTGAGCTCCTGGGCCAGAAAGCCGCGCACAAACGCGGACATCCAGCCGAGCTCTCTCATCTCGGTGCCACAAACGGGACACAGGCCGCCAGGCGCGTCCGGGTAGTCGTAGGACCGCTTACAACGGTCACACCAGAGGTACGTTCGCTTCGCCATAACTCGTGCTAATCCATCCTGAATGCTGGATACTTGCCAATGGCCTGCTTCGATGGTTTCGCATGCACTACCGGGCCGCGCCCCATGCCGGTGTTATCGCCCATGGGTCGCGTCGGGTTGTGTCTGAGTAAGGGTACAGGAGTTCCATGATCGCTCTGCACAGTGCGCTCTATACGACGCTCATGCTGCTTTCCGGTGGACTGACGGCATGGGCGTTCTTCTTGCTCGCTACTGGGCGGCCGGTCGATGGCTCGTATCGTTCAACGTACGTGCTCATGATCGGCACAGCCGTCGTGCAGGGCATCGTCGGCATCGTCATGCTTCTGGACGATCTTCGACCGGGACAGAGCTTCCACTACCTGTACGGCGTCAGCCTGGTCGTCTTCACCGGCTTCGGATATGCGTGGGCCACTCGCGGCGATTCGCGCCGTGAGACGGTGACGCTGGCTATCGCGGCGCTGGCAGCATTTGGACTGATCATGCGAGCGGCAGCGACCGCCCATTAGATGGGCGGTCGCTTCACTTCTCGGCTCGGTTATTGAGCTCACCAGAACTGGTTTGGGCTACTCTTCTTCCGCGCTGCGGTCAGCCCAGCGCTGCACGAGATGCGTCAGCAGGATGCCAACGATCATCAGTGGGAATACGAGCAACAGCTCCATGGTCTCGGTCGCGCGAAACAGCATCGTTTGCCCCCTTCGTCCCTCTGCAGAGCCTGCTACTCGAGCGTCTTCATGTAGGCGATGATCGCGTTGATCTCGTCATCGCTGAGCGTGAATGGCGGCATGGCCGGCGGGAATCCCTGCACGATCTTCGCCATCGGGTCCACGATCGACTCATGAATGTATGCGTCGTCGGCTGTCACAGTTGAACCGTCCTCAAGTGTGACATCGTGGCCATACAGACCCTTCCAGGTGGGGCCAGTCGCAGCCGAGCCATCGATTGAGTGACAAGCGGCGCAGTTCTGCTGATAAAGCTGCTGCCCCTGCTGGGCCACCGGATCATCGATCTCAGTACCTGGTTCGGCAGTCGGCACCGGCGGAGGGGTCGGAGCGACGCCACCGTACTGGTGCAGGACGTAGTCGTTAATCTCGGCCCAGTCACCGCTGTGGATCATGTTCAGCACATCGGTGACCTGCTGGTCGCTCAGCGGACCACCATCATCCTCGCCCCAGGCCGGCATGATCGTCGGGCCACCGCGCTCAATTGTCTGGCGCAGAACCGGTGCGCGCTGATCCCACTCCGGGCCAGACGCCTGGTTTGCCGGCAAGTTCAGCGGAATACCGCGACGGCCCTGTGCGCTACCGTCTGGTCCGTGGCACTCCACGCAGAACTGCGAGTACAGCGCCATTCCGCGATCAATCGATTCTGTTAGCTTTTCTGCTTCCGCAGAATCGCGCCGGTGTGGTTCATTGAACAGGTAGATGACGACCAGCGACGCAATGACGACCAGTCCAATTGCGACAAATGTCGCTTCCCGTTGAGACGATCCCACTCGCGTTAGTCTCTCTCTACCTTCACCACCGATGTATTGGCGGTCCGAACACCGATTGGCTCAACTCGTGACATGCGCATTATCCCGGGAGTTGAGTGGCCTGGTCTGGCTCGAATTCCTGACGCTCAATGATATTGTCAGGGTTCGTATCCACGACCAGATTCTGACCCTCAATTGTGATCGGCATCAGGTCCATGGCGCGCGGTGCCGGGCCGGCAATGCGGTTACCGTGCCGATCGTAAATCGAGCCGTGGCACGGGCAATGGAAATCGCCCTCTCCCGAATTCCACGGAACCGTGCAGCCAAGATGTACGCACTTCCAGTACAGCGCCAGGACGCCATCATCGTTGTTGATGATATAGAACTTTCCGTCGCGGTTGACCAATGGGTCAGCGCCAACCGCCGGCACCGACGAGATCGGCACGTTGATCGGCTTGCCGAACGCACCGGTCTTATTTGGCCAGAAGAAGTAGACGAAGCCACCGGCAAGCTCCAGCAGAACAATGCCGACGCTACCCAGCACTGTATTTCGCAGGAACGAGCGCCGGGACACACGCCGCGAGCCCACCGTCTCGTGGAATCGGCTCAGGAGTGCCGCTATCCCGGAGATGATTGGCACAAGCACCAAGCCCGTGATCGTTCGCAACAGCGCTAGCATCGAGAGTCCCTTACTCCTCGGTACGCGTCTCAACCGACGCGCTCAATCAACCTTCGTACCTAGTGAGCCGCGTGCTGCAGGTCAACCCATGGCCAGTACAGCTGCAGCTCCATGCCATAGCCACGGAAGAACGTTCCGATAATCGTCAGGAAGAAGTAGGACACGACGAAACCGGTAAAGAGTCCGATAATGAGTTCACGTCGCGTTGGACGATAGATCATCTTCAGGAGCGCGACGAGGACAAGGGTGAAGCCGATCATGATTGCAACGGGGATGATCTGCTCGTAAACGACCTCGGCGACCTTGCCCTGCAACGACTTGGTAACGCCGATGTAGTTGTCGAACATGATCAGGCCGAACTCGACCGCGACAGTAAAGATCGCCGAGAACCAGACAATCTTCTTACCCTTATCGGACGTGAAGAGGATACCCACGCCCAGCGGCGAGCGGTCGAAGAATGGAATCGCCGCAATCGCCACCAGCGCGACCGTTGGCACGATCACACCGGCCAGGGCCGGGTGCATGTGCAGCAACAGCTCCTGCAGGTTCAGGAAGTACCACGGCGCCTTCGCCGGGTTTGGCGTGACCGTCGCGTTCGCCCGCTCAACCAGCGGCGGGTTGGCGATGAATGACAAGCCCAGCAGAAGGAAGAGAAAGATGACGGCGCTGAGCGCTTCGACGACAACGAGGGTTGGCCAAACCATAACCTCGTCTTCTGCGAGGTCGGTTGGACGCGCTGCTGTTCGCCCGCGAACGAGCTCAAGCAAGCGTTGACGCTTCTCTTCGCTGATACTCGGCGCCGCTGCGCCGGACCGTGCAACCTCTGCCACTGGTGCTACCCCTTCTTCGCCCCCGTCAGTCGATCTTCGTTACGCTCGGCCTACAGCGGACCGGAGATGCCGCCATCCTTGCGGATGCGCCAGAAGTGGACGGCCATCATTACCGCTGCCGCGAGTGGCAGGAATATCACGTGAAGCGTGTAGAACCGGATCAGCGTACTCTGACCAATTTCCAGGTCACCGACAAGCAGGAACTGAACCTTTGGTCCAATGAGCGGTGCTGCCTTGGCCATGTTCGTGCCGACGGTGATGGCCCAGTAGGCCAACTGGTCCCACGGCAGCAGGTAGCCAGTGAACGAGAGGAGGAATGTCAGGAAGAGCAGGATGACGCCAACGACCCAGTTGAACTCCCGCGGCGGCTTGTACGAGCCGGTGTAGAACACGCGGCACATGTGCAGGAACACCGCGATGACCATGCCGTGCGCAGCGTAGCGGTGCATGTTCCGCATCAGCTGGCCGAACGTGACCGACGCTTCAATGTCCTGCATGTTCTGCCACGCCTGGTCGGTCGATGGCACGTAGTAGAACATCAGCAGAACGCCGGTCATAACCAGAATCAGGAACATGAAGAACGAGAGTCCACCCAGACAGAACGTGTAGGTGACCTTCGTCGCGTACCGTTTGATCTTGACCGGGTGCAGATGGAGGAAGACGTTCGATGCGATGATCAGCGCCTGGTTACGCTGTGTGTCGGGATACCCATGTCGCACGATCGAGCGCCATAGGGCGCTACCGGTGATACGATCGGCGATCGTTTGCTCTCGTCGCATCGTTCCCCTCATCTCAGGCCGCGCTACCGCGGCACCAACCAATTAACCCGGATCCTGGCGTGGGACAACGATCGCCGGACACCCCATTGCCGACGACCCTGCCTGCGACGTGACATGTTACCCGATTCTGCGGCCCCGTAAAGAGGAGGGAGCGCTGAAATGATCGAAAGCCATTCGAACGGGCAATGTCGTCTCCCAAGTGGTCGGCTCACGACCAAATCCACATGGGGGAATCTGTGGCGCAGTATAGCATAGGCCTACGGCTGCGTTCGCCACTTCACAGACCGATCCTGACTGCGTCGAAACGCCGATTCGGAGACGCAGTTGCACCAGCCTACCAGCGCCACAGATTATCGCAAGGCTATTCGCCATCCTCTTCGGATTCGGCCGCCGAGGTTGCTGTCCGCAACAACGGAAAGAGGATTACCTCTCGAATCGATTGCTGGTTCGTCAACAGCATTGTGAGCCGATCGATGCCTATGCCGAAGCCACCGGTCGGTGGCATGCCGTACATCAGCGAGCGCACGTAGTCCTCATCGATCGGCATCGCCTCCTCGTCGCCCTGCGCGCGGTCCTCCGCCTGCTCAAGGAAGCGCCGCATCTGATCAATAGGATCGTTAAGCTCGGAATAGGCGTTACCCAGCTCGACGCCGCCAATAAACACCTGGAAGCGCTCGACGGTCGTTTCTGATTCAGCGGAGCGCTTCGCCAGCGGCGACAGCTCGACCGGATAGTCAATCAGGAAGGTCGGCTGAATGAGTGACGGACGGACGAACGTCTTCATCAGCTCGTCAACGATGCGTGGCCATACCGTCGTCGGCTCGACGTCTGCGCCCTTCGCCTTGGCCAGCTTATATAGCTCCTGCTGATCCCGGACGTTCTCGTAGTCAATGCCCGTCGCCTCGTAGATCGCATCGGCCATGCGCAGCCTGCGCCACGGCGTCGTCACATCGATCTCGTGCCCGTCATAGGTGAATCGCGGGCCGCCGAAGAGCTCGGTAACGACCGTCGTCAGCATGCGCTCAGCGACATCCATGACATCGTTGTAGTCCGCATACGCCATGTAGAACTCAAGCTGGGTGAACTCGGGGTTGTGCTTCGTGTCGACACCCTCATTGCGAAAATCCTTGCAGATCTCGTAGACCCGCTCGAACCCGCCGACAATCAGCCGCTTGAGATACAGCTCGTCCGCGATGCGCAGATACAGCGTCTGATCGAGCGCGTTGTGATGTGTCGTAAATGGTCGCGCGTGCGCCCCGCCGTACACCGGCTGCAGCGTCGGGGTCTCCACTTCCAGAAACCCTTCGCCATCGAGGAACTTTCGCAGGGTCGTAATCATCCTGGCGCGAGTGACAAAAATCTCTCGCACCTCAGGATTGGAGAACAAGTCTGCAGACCGCTGGCGATAGCGCAACTCGACGTCGGTCAGACCGTGCCACTTCTCGGGCGGTGGTGTGACCGCCTTCGATAGCATCACCCAGCGCGAGGCCTCGACCGTCACCTCGCCGGTGCGCGTCCGGAACAGCGTGCCCTCGGCCTCGATAAAGTCGCCGAGATCAACCATACGGATGAACTGCTCGTACGCTTCCGCGCCGATGATGTTTGCCCGCAGGTAGACCTGAATGCGACCGTGGCCATCCTCAATGTGTGCGAACGTCGCCTTACCCATCTGGCGGAAGGACATGACCCGGCCAGCGACAATCACTGACTGCGGATCGCGTCCTTCGTCCCAGGTCGATTCGCCAGCCTCGTAGCGCTCGAGCGCCTCGGCGGTGGTGTGCGTCCGCGAGGAGCGATTCGGGTATGGCTCGACTCCCTGCTGGCGCATCGCGTCCACCTTCGCCAGGCGGACCTGCTGTTGCTCGCTCATTTCCATCTGAAAATTCCTCTCCGAATTCTGCAATCGCTCAACATGAAAACGACCGCGCGACATCTGGTGCCCGCGGTCGTTACCCATCGAAATGAAGTGTGCTGAAACGCGCTATTGCACGTTCTTGATGTGGTAAATCGTCTCACCACCGGGCGCGGTGACTGTTACGCTATCACCAGCGCGTTTACCAAGGAGCGCCGATCCGACCGGAGAGACATCCGAGATCTTGCCGATCCGCGGGTTGGCCTCCTGCGGCCCAACGATCGTCCACGTCTCCTCGATGTTCTCATCGTCCACGAGCGTCACGACCGAGCCAAAGCCAATCGTCCCGGTCCCACTACCACCCTCAACAATCTCGGCTGTCGCAAGGATCTGCTCAATCTCACGAATGCGAGATTCGAGCTGCACCAGCTCTTCCTTCACGTCTTCGTATTCACTGTTGTCGGAAACATCACCATCTGACGAAAGTTCCTGAATGCGAGCCAGGAGCTGATGGCGCTTCACATCGCGCAGAAGGTCGTGTTCAGCTTCGAGATCAGCCTTGCCGGTCGGCGTCAGCTTGACCCGCTCATCAATCGCCATGGGTAGTGCACCTCCCACCTCAACGTTGCGAGGCTGTCAGAAGATACAGCGAGCGGCCGCTTTCGCGGCCGCCGAAGTGGGCACGACTGGGCTCGAACCAGTGACCTCACGGATGTGAACCGTGCGCTCTGACCAACTGAGCTACGCGCCCGGACTATGCCGCCCGATTATAGCACGGGCGGCACCGTCCAAACCTATGATTTGCCTCAGACAGCCGCGTCGTTCAACGCCTGTGCGGCCGTCCGCACAGCGTAGCGAACCCGGTTGACCGCGCGCCGGAGCGCGTGCGTCGATCCCCACAGCTCGTCGTCCGACATGGCAACGACCGGGCGAGTTGGCCGCAGCGACGGCACCGGATCCGAACCCATCGCCAGATCATGGTCGAACTCACCACTCACGGTGTAGTTCATCGGCACAAGCGCCTTCGCGGCGGTCAGCACCGCGAGATTCACGCGCTTGCCGTCTGCCTCGGACAAACCGACCGAGACACGTTTGGCAACCACATCGGCAGCTGCGCGGGCGTCGGCCAGGTCGGCCTTCAGCGCATCAAAGCCCGGGTCGTCCGCATCGCTGGCGCGCGGCAGTCCGTCCCACAGCGGGATGATTTCGTCGAGTGCTGCCGCCATCTCGTCCAGAGCGGCCCCGACGTCAATCGGCACCACGACTTCCGTCGCCAGTCGCCCGACAGTCTCGACGTAGACGCGCGCGTCGCGAGCCAGGTGCTCCGGATCGACCTTATCGAACGTGTCCTCGGTCGTGTGCCACCACCAGCCAAGGCCGCCGCCGCGGCCCGAACCACCGAGCAGGAACGCCTGGTCGGAGGTCATCTCGTTTGTCTCGCCCTGCTGCGAGAGCGACATATAGAACGAGGGCAGGCCGATGCCCCAGAACGACTGATCTCCCGCCCGACCGAAGCGTCGATAATCGAGCGCCTGGTCTGTCTGCCGGCCGATGATCTCGCGCGCCAGCGGGAACGTCTCGGCCATCGTGTTCGCACCGGTCAGGTCTGTCGCACCGATCGCGCCGGTCGAGTCCACATTCACGTGCGCGACGCAGCGCTCGCGGAGATCGAACCAGAACGCGTCGGCGTACCAGGTCGAACCGGCATAGCGCGCGTGCGAGTGGCCGGACCAGAACGCAAAACGCACGCCTCGGCGCAGTTCCGACCGATGGGCGGCCAGGATACGGGCCGTCTCGATCATCGTTGCGTTCGCCGTGCCGTTGTCCATCGCGCCGTAGTGCCACGAGTCGACGTGGCCGCTGAACATGACGTAGTCGCGATCGTCCACATCCAGATCAGCGATTAGCGTCGGGATCTTCCGCCAGCCGGTATCGACGACGGTCTTTACCGTTGCCCGGGTCGGGCCGCTCTCCAGGCGCTTCTTCAGCTTCTCGCCCGTCTCAGTGTCAATTGAGACAATCGCAACCTGTGGCACGCGATCCAGACGATCCGGCGTCGGCGAGCCCCAGATCGGCGAGACGATCATCTCGTGGATGTGGTCACCGGAGATGCTGATGACGGCAAGCGCGCCAGCCTGCGTTGCGTCGTCGGCCTTCGCTGGCGTCGAGAGTCCCTCAGTCAGAACGACCTTGCCGCGTGCGCCTGCGGCAGCCAGCTCCTGCGCCGTTCCACGCCCGGCGTAGACGAGCTCGCCGGAAAGGCCGGCTTCGCCAGTGCTAATCGAAAACGCATGAGCAATGCAGGGAGTGAGCGATTCGCCATCCACGACGATTTCGCCGCTGACTGGCAAGCTCACCAGACACGTTGGCTCGTAAAGCGACGTCTTCAGGCCAGCGCCCTGGAGCGTCTCAGCTATGTAATCGAACGCCTTGCGTTCGTCCTCGCTGCCGGAAAGTCGAACCCACTGGGCGATCTCCCGGGTGTCCGCCATCATCCGGTCGGACGAAACCTCATCGATCCAGTCCGCCGGTGCCGTTGTTGCCATGCCTGCTCACTCCCCTCTCGCTCAGATTAGTCGCACTCGGCGATGCACTCGACCTCGACGAGCGCGCCGGCCGGCAGCTTGGCGACCTGTACGGTCGAGCGAGCCGGCTTTGTATCACCGAAATGCTCGGCGTAGACGCCGTTGAAGGTGGCGAAATCATCGAGGTTCACGAGGAAGCAGGTCGTCTTCACGACCCGGCTGAGTGATGAGCCGGCAGCTTCCAGGACCGCCTTCAGGTTCTCCATGACGCGCTCGGTCTGGGCGGAAATATCACCGTCGACGAGCTTGCCGGTCGCCGGGTCCAGCGGAATCTGGCCGGCGGTAAAGACATGGCTGCCGGACTTGATCGCCTGCGAATACGGGCCAATCGCGCCTGGTGCCTTGTCGGTCGCGACAATCGTCCCCACAATACCCTCCTGTCTGATCTGAATACCTCTGCGGTACGGTAACGCAGCGCTGCATAACGCGTACCGGCTGCCTTCTATCATCGCAGAGCAGGCCGGTCAATGCGCAAGGGGACCGACAGATTCAATCACTCTCGCTATGTCGAGTGGACTGAACCATCGAGATTATTGTGACAACACCAACTGTGGTCATCGTGAACTACAACGGCGCGTCGACACTCCCGACATGTCTGGAAGCGCTACAGAAGCAGTCAGCGCCACCTTCCGTCATCGTCGTCGACAATGCGTCGCAGGACGGATCGCTCGAAGCGGCCGCGCGCGCATTTCCAAACGTGGCCTTCGTACCGCTCCGTCACAATGTCGGCTTCGCACGCGCCTTCAACATCGGCGTCAGCCGCATTTCCGCGTCTGACGGCGTCGTCATTGCTCTGAACCCGGATACGCATCCGAACACTGACTTTATCGAGCAGCTTGTCGCGCCGCTGCACGAGCAACGATTCGTCGGATCTGTCGCCGGCACGCTGACCTTCACGACATCTCCGCACACGATTGCTTCCGCCGGCATTGCCGTTCATCGCAACGGTGTCGCGATCGACGCGCGTCTCGGGGAGACACTGACAGACGGAATGCGCGCGACCGTCCCGGTGTTTGGAGCGTCGGGAGGCGCGGCAGCCTATCGATTAAGCGTGTTCCGCGCCGTTGGTGGCTACTGCGAACCGTTCTTCCTCTACCTGGAGGATGTTGATCTGGCCTGGCGGATGCGGCTTGCCGGGTACGAGTCCGTCTGGAATCCGCTGGCGGTCGCGCGTCATGACTATTCGGCGTCCGCCGGTGAAGGGTCGCCGTTCAAGCGTCGGCTGATCGCACGCAACCGTATCTGGACGCTCGCGCGCTGCTTACCGTCTACAGTGTGGCAGCGCGACTGGAAGTCGATTCTGGCTCTGGACGCGGCCGCGCTCGCGTACGGTGCGCTCACGATGGATCCGGCCGCGAGAGGACGATTGGAAGCCTTGCCGGCATTGCCGATCCGGCTTCGGGAAGGTGCGTATATTCGTAGCCGATCGGTGATCTCGACGCAGGAGATCGATCGCTGGCTGCACCCATCGCTATCGGCGCGGGAATTGCGGAGACTGCGGCAACTGACAGGCGACCTTGCCAAAAAGTCAACCATCTAGCCACAGTTTGCGTCGTTGCGTATACTGTACGTACATGAAGTGGTCTGCCGTGAATCGCCGTCAATCCAGTAGACTTCCAGACCATACCGTTACGTACGATCGTTACGGGAAGGCACATCACAGTTACCATGGCAGCAATTCCACAGCCATCTGGTGAAATAACCGTCGCTACCCCAACCGGGCCGGCCTCAGGTGCCTGGCGTCGTGTCGCTGCGTTTGCGATGGTTGTCACAGCCATCCTCAGCCTGCTCATTATCCTTGTCGGCGCATCGCTGCTCGTCTACGGACGCGTTCAGCGCGGGGACAGCGTCTTCGATGGTGTCAGCGCAGCCGGGGTTGATCTCGGCGGCAAGAGCCACGCCGATGCGGTTGCATTGCTTGCGGATCGATTCGCCGCGTTCTCCGACACCGAGATCGCGTTCAGCGTTGGCGACACATCATTCAGCGCTACGCCGGCAGAGCTTGGCGCCACGTTCGACGCACAGGCAACAGCCGACAATGCTTACGACTTCGGTCGCCGGCAGAGCCTCTGGCAGGAATCGCGCAACTGGCTCGATTCGATCGTTGGCGGCCATGAGGTCGCCCCGGTCGTGCAGCTCGACCCGGAGAAGTTCGGAGCGCTGATGGATCAGCGCGCCCGTAGCGCCGCCGTCCCACCGCGCGAAGCGGCGTTCGTTCAGAATGCAGACGGCTCGGTTTCGATCGATGCTGGTGCATCTGGCGTCGCTGTTGATGTTGAGGAAACGTACCGTCGCGTCGTCGACCGGCTCGTCAATGTCTCCGACCGCCCGGTCACGATCGCAACAACTGAGATTCCGCAGACGGTTGAGAGCGCGCAATTGCAGTCTGCCCTCTCTGAGGCGCAGACACTCGCCGGGCAGCCTCTAATGCTGGAGCTTGACGGCGCGAGCTGGCAGATTCCGGCCGAGGACCTGTTCGGAATGCTCTCCGTTTCACTGAACGATGACAACGCAACGGTCTCGCTCGACCGCAACAAAATTTCACGGACAATCGGCGCGCTGGAGTCGTCAGTCTTCACTCCGGGCGTGGACGCTTCGATTCGCAATGACACCGGAACCGTCGTGACAACGCCGTCCATCCCGGGAAAGAAGCTCGACATCGACGCCTCGACGACGGCAGCAATCGCCGCGCTCGAAGCAGGCGAGTCAACGACGACGCTGGTCACAACGCCGGTCGCTGCGAACATCACCGACGACATGACAGCTGCCGCCCAAGCTGAGGCTGCTTCGCTCATTGCGGAACCGGTGACGGTGACGTGGGACAGCGGCACGGTCGATCTGCGGTCCGAACAGCTCGCCGCAGCCCTCCAGTTCGACACGAACAGTGGCCGAACGCCGGCGATCACCGTCTCACTCAACACCGACCTGGTCGGGAAGTTCCTCGCGCCGGTCGCCGAGCAAGTGAAGGTGGCCGGAAAGAACGCCGATCTGCGCTGGATCAACGGCGCTGTCGAGGTTCGCAGCCCTGAAACGAATGGCCGTGAGCTCGACATCAACGCGACCGTGTCGTCCATCGTGGCCGGCGTGCAGGACGGCAACCGCAACGTCGCAGCGATTACGATGGATGTCGCGCCGCAGGTGACAGCCGCGATGGCTTCCAGCGTCGACATTCGCGAAAAGTTGACCTCGGCATCGACGGAGTACGGCTACTCTTCAGCGTCGCGCCTTCACAACGTCGAGCTGGCGGCCAGCCGCGTCGACGGCGCACTCATCCCGCCGGGCGGCACGTTCTCGTTCAACGAAGCCGTCGGACCTGTCACCTATGACAGCGGCTACCAGACTGGCTACGGCATCATGATCACCAACGGCAGCATCTCGACTGTCCCATCGGTTGGTGGCGGCATCTGCCAGGTCGCGACGACCGTCTTCCAGTCCGTGTTCTGGGCCGGAATGCCCATTGTCGAGCGCTCGTGGCATCTGTACTGGATCCCGCGTTACGGCCAGGGGCAGGGTGGGCTGAAGGGTCTCGACGCTACTGTCGATCCTGACTACGATCTCGACTTCAAGTTTCACAATGCCAGCAACAACTGGCTGGCAGTGAAGACGAACTACGACGGCATGACACTGGGCTTCGAGCTTTGGGGCACGCCGACGGGCTGGAACGTGGCCGTCGATCAGCCAGTCATCACCAACGTCGTCGCCGCGTCGCAGGAGATGTATTACGAAGATTCCGCCGAGCTGCCGCGCGGCACGTCCGTCTTCGTCGAACATGCCGAAGACGGCTTCAACGCCGCCATCCATCGGGTTGTGACGGACGGCAACGGACAGGTGATCGACGATACCGTCTTCCACAGTAACTACGCCCCAGCGAAGAACACCACGCTCGTCGGAACCGGCGGATAGGCCGCTGATTCTGACCGAGCCTGAGAGGGAATCATCATGACTAGCAGGACGCGGCTTGACCCGCGCATTGTCGCTGTCGGCCTTCTGACCGGCGCGGCTGTCGGCGTCTGGGCCGGACGACGCGCGCAGGGCTATCTCGCTCAGCCATCGTCGACCTCGGGCACGATCGATTGGGATCGCGCCCGATCGATCGCAATCTCAATGAACCGCGAGGCCGCGCTGACCGAGCCGGAGCGCCGTCGGCTCGATGCTGAGTACGCCGAGCTTGTCCAGCGCACGATCCCGCTGATCTCGGAGTTCACCGGCACGACGCTCCCTTTCCCGCTCGACAAGGTCTACACGTTCGATCGCGTCGACTGGATCGAGGCCAACATCACCTCGTTCCAGCGCATGTTCGAGCCGATCGAGAAGCTCGACCTGTTTGGGGGCTCCAATGGTCAGCGCTCGACCGGCGTGCTCTCAGGCGTCAACCAGAAGATCGTGAGCGCCGAGTTGGGTATATTGCTGGGCTACCTGGCCCGCCGCGTCCTCGGGCAGTACGATCTTGCGCTGCTGGGCCGCGAGCCGATCGCGGAGAGCGGCAAGCTCTATTTCGTTCAGCCCAACATCCGCAACATCGAAGCGACCCTGCACCTGCCTTCCGATCAATTCCGGCTCTGGCTTGCGCTTCACGAAACGACCCACGCTTTCGAGTTCGAGGGGCACCCGTGGGTGCGCGATCACATGAACTCGATGATCGATGAGTACTTCGGCTTCCTGACGCAGGATGTCGAATTCCTGAAGCGCGGTATGTCGAGCTTGCGCGCTATCTGGGAGCGGTCCCGAAATCCCGAAGACCGGGCGACCGGCTCCTGGATCGAGCTCGTCATGACCCCGGAGCAGCGTCAGCTCTTCGCGCGCATGCAGGCGACGATGGCAGTGATCGAGGGCTATTCGAATTACATCATGAACGCTGTCGGTCGTCGGCTGATGCGCGATTACGCGCTTATCGCGCAGCGCTTCGAGCATCGCCAGATTATGCGCTCGCCTTCGGAACAGCTCTTCGCCCGGCTCACCGGCCTCGAGACGAAGCTGGAGCAGTATCGCCTCGGCGAACAGTTCATCAATGATGTCGTCGATCTAGCAGGCCGCGAGACTGTCGAGCGCATCTGGGAGGGTCCTGAGATGCTGCCGACGCTTGCCGAGCTGCGCGCGCCGCGCGAGTGGCTCAACCGAATCGGTGCGGCCACGCCGTGACGCTCGACCTGGCCACCATCGCCGATCGCATTGCCCAACTCGTCGGCACTGTCGATCCCGCGTTCGAAGAGGAGCGCTTCGACGCACTGGAGCGATCGTGGGGCGAAGCCGATACCGCTGAGGTGCGGAGGCGACTGGCGACGGCGAAGACGTCGTTCCTGACCGCAACACCGCACGGTCGATTGCAGGAGCGCTTCGCCCTCCCCGTAGTCCCCCAGCAATACACCGTCGCCGCGACCGATGGCTCGATGATCGCGCCAGACCGGCACAGTCCGGCGCGCTTCTATCTCATCAACATCGGTAAGGTGCGGCTGTCGTACGGAACTCAGTCCAGCGCCGCGCTCACCAACGAGCCAGACTTCCGCTTCGATGAGCACGACCTCTACGTCCCCGATGTCGTCCACCGCATTCCGGTCAACGAGACGATCCTGGGAGTCAAGCGCGCCTGCGCCGAACTCCACTCCGTTGCGGACTTGCTGGATCCCGCCGATTGCAGCGTTGCGCTTCAGGACGGCACGCTCATTCTGTGGGCGATACAGTCGCTCCAGGATGCGATTGTCAACTGGGCGGTGACAGAGTACATGGAGGCGATGCGCGTCCTGCGCGAGCGCGGCATTCCGCTGGCGAGCTACATCTCGGCCCCCGGCTCTGCAGATGTGCTGAATACGCTGCGCATCGCCATCTGCGACTACCCCGAGATGGGGTTGCAGATCGACTGCAACGCGTGCAGGGCGCGCATTCTCACTGAGAATCGCCCGCCCGCCTGCGACATCCTCCCGGCTGTGACCGACCGCTATTTGTTTGAGCGCGTCGCTCATCTTGAACAGGGCGAGCGCTCCGGGCTGTTCGACTCTGAGTCGTTCATCCTCGACAAGTACGATCCGGACCAGCGGGTGCAGTTCTTCTTCCTCAATACCGGCCGCGAGATCGCCCGGATTGAGGTGCCGCAGTGGGTGGGTCGTGATCCCAACCTGGTCGACCGCGTCCACGCTGTCGTCTACGACCAGGCGCAGAAGGGGCTCGGCTACCCGGTTGTTTTGCAGGAAGCACACGAGATGGCCGTACTCAGCATGAGCGACCGTCGGCTCGTTACCGATGCTATTGAGCGCCAGTTGGCGCGGCACGGCGTTGTCGTTACGCAGTCAGGAAAGAGCGGGAGCAAGCGTGGCCGCTTTGTTTAGTGCGGGCGAGTCCAAATCGCAGGAACGCCTCGGCGAGGTAATCGAGACGACGACGACAAGCTTCGTCGCCGAAAGTGACCAGCTCCACGCCCTGCCCGATCTCGGCGCACTCGTCCGCGTCGGCGGCCGCGCTTCACAGCCGAGCTACTTCGGCGTCGTTGCCTTCGGCGAGACCGGCGGTCTGGATACGAGTCGCCGCGCGGTTCGGCGCGGCGGCGTAGACATTCACGATGAGGAGGTCTACCAGCGCCACCCGGAACTGGAGCACGTCCTCCGCACTATCTTCACGGTGACGGTCGTTGGCTACTCCAGCGGCAGCGTATGCCATCATGTCCTGCCAACGCAGCCGGTGCCGCTACACTACAGCGTCCATCCGTGCTCGCGCAGCGATGTGCTGGCCTTCACTGCGGAGCCGCGCTATCTACCGATGATGCTGGCCACATCGGGAGAGCTGCCGCCGGAAATGCTCCTCGCCAGCCATCTGCGCTGGGTTGATGGTGTCCTGCGCGACGATCATATCTGGCTCGCCGACGCGACGCGAAGACTGGCGCGGCTGATGAAGCGCGACTACGACCGATTCAGCATGATCGCGCAGGCGATCGCGCCCGACATCTAGCGGCCCGGCCTAATGGCGGAAGTGCCGTCGGCCGGTCAGCATCATCGTCATGCCACGCGCCTCAGCGACAGCGATCGTCTCGCCATCACGCACCGACCCGCCCGGCTGCACAATCGCGCGAACTCCCGCGTCGGCGGCCGCCTCAACGCCGTCGGCGAACGGGAAGAACGCGTCACTGGCCAGTACGCTCCCCTGAGCCCGTTCGCCCGCCACCCTGGCAGCGATGCGCACGCTCTCAACCCGATTCGGCTGTCCTGCGCCGACGCCGACGATCGTCCCTGGCTGCGCCAGCACAATCGCGTTCGACTTCACCCACTTGACGGCCCGCCAGGCGAACGCGAGCGTCTCCAGCTCTTCCGTACTCGGCTGCCGCGTGGTCGCACAGCGCCAATCGCTTGTGTCGAGGGCGATGGCGTCCACCTCCTGAACAAGTAATCCGCCGGGGACTGATCGATATTCCCAACCGCCAACCGGTTCGGTGTTCGTGACGGTAATGACGCGCAGGTTCTTGCGGCGCAGCAGCGCGCTCAGCGCGTCGTCCTCGTAGCCCGGCGCGATCACGATGTCGAAGCGATGCTTCCCGATCGCCTCGACCATCGCCGCCGTGACGACGCGGTTCACGGCGCAGATTCCGCCGAAGGCAGAGACCGGATCACCGCTCAGCGCCAGCCGATACGCCTCAGCCTGATCATCGTTGGACCCGATGCCGCACGGCAGCGTGTGCTTGACGATGACGACCGTCTGCGCGGCGAAGTCCTGCGCACATCCCCAGGCTGCGGTTGCGTCGAGGTAGTTGTTATAGGACATCTCGCGGTCGTCGTGGACAACCCACGACCCGACTCCCACTGTCGCGCCCGGCGCAAGCAGCCGATAGACCGCCCCGCGCTGATGCGGGTTTTCGCCGTAGCGCACCGTGTGCATAAGCTCAGCACCAAGCGCCAGACGCGTCGGGAACTCGTCAGAGTCGCCGCGCAGGTAACGCTGAACCAGGCTGTCGTATGACGCGACATGCGCGAATGCCTTCGCAGCGAGCGCGCGGCGCGTCTCATAGTCGACCGCGTCGACGCCGCCTGCTTCGATGCGCGCCAGCACAGCATCGTAATCACCGGGATCGACCATCACGATCACGCCGGCATGGTTCTTGGCCGCCGCACGGACCATCGCCGGCCCGCCAATATCGATGTTCTCGATGGCGTCGACATCGGCCACATCCGGGTCACGCACAACTTCAGAAAACGGATACAGGTTGGAAACCAGCACATCAATCGGTGTGATGTCATGCTGCTCGAGCGTCGTCATGTGCTCGGAGAGATCGCGCCGCGCGAGCAAGCCGCCGTGAATCGCCGGATGCAGCGTCTTGACCCGACCGTCGAGGATCTCCGGGAACCCAGTCACATCCTCGACCTGCCGCACCGGAATTCCGGCATCTCCAATGGCCTTCGCCGTTCCGCCGGTGGATAGCACCTCGAACCCCAGCGAGTCGAGCCGTCGGGCAAGATCGACCACGCCGGTCTTGTCCCAGACGCTAATCAGCGCGCGAGGCATTTACCCTCATCCCCTCTGTCCTGAAAATTCTCATGCGTGCTCAGGCTGCACGATGATGTCGGTCCATATCTGAACTCCGGCCAGCGTTCGCATGGCCGATGCTGCAATCTGCAGGCGGTCGCGCTCTATCGCCGGCTCCTCGGTGGCGTAGCCAACGATGCCGATCTGCGGCCGCGAGCGGTCAACTCGCACGTGCGTCACCAGCCCCAGATGCGACGCATCGAGCGCGACAGCCACGCGATTGATGGCCGTCAATCGACGGACACGCCGCAGGTCATCGAAGTCCAGATCCTGAAAGCCGGCATGCTCGATGCTCGGATTCGTTGTCCCGTGGTAGCGCGCAACGCAGGCCGTGACCGTGCGTTCGACCTCGGTCATGGGCAGCTTCATCGTGCTGATCACATCGAATGACTTGCGATGGTGGTCGCGCCCCATACGAATGTAGCCAATGTCGTGGAGATAGGCAGCGGCGATTGCGACTTTGCGATCCGCCGAGTCCAGGCCCAGGTCGAGATAGAGCTCATCAAAGAGCGTCGCTGCAAATTGAGCGCAGCGGACACCGTGCTCCGGGTCGGGAATCTCTACGTTGATCTGCTCGATGAGCTGAGAAACTGCGCTGTCGATCTCACCTGTCATGCGCTTCCGTCCCGCCGCCTACGACACATTGAGCAGTCGACATCCGCCGTCGCCACTCCGCACCCTGCCGAGCTCAATCGCGTCCGGCGCGATCTCTCGCACTGCAGCGACATCGGCCGCGCGACAGACCACGACATAGCCGATGCCCATGTTGAACGCTCGGTAGCTCTCCTCCGCCGCGACGTGCCCCGCCTCAATGACGTACTCGAAGAGCGCCGGCGTCTTCCACGCGTCGGTGTCGATCTCGGCGACCAGCCCATCCGGGATGACGCGCGCGACGTTGCCGGGAAGTCCGCCGCCAGTGATGTGCGCCATGCCGACCGGCAATCCGGCCTCGACCAGCGCTCGTGTTTCGCTGAGGTACGAGCGATGTGGCTCAAGAAGCGCCTCGGCCAACGTGCGCGAGGCGTCGAACGCCGCAGGCTGAGCCAGCCGCTCGCGCGTATGGTCGTCGTCGCTAATGCGCAGGGCCGCGCGAACCAGCGAGTAGCCGTTGGTGTGAAAGCCGACGCTCGGCAAGCCGAAGATCACGTCGCCTTCAGCGATGCGACTGCCGTCAACAATCTGACCTGCATCGACGATGCCGACAATAGCGCCGACGAGGTCGAAGTCCTCGCCCCGATACAGCCCCGGCATCTCAGCCGTCTCGCCGCCAACCAGCGCAACGCCGAGCTTCGCGCAGGCGTCGGCCAGGCCGCCGATCACGATCAGCGCCGATTCCGGATTCAGCTTGCCGGTTCCGTAGTAGTCAAGGAAGAACAACGGGGCTGCGCCACAGGCCGCGATGTCGTTGACGCAGTGATTGACAAGATCAGCGCCGATTCCGTCGAGCTTGCCGGCGATCGACGCGAGAACGAGCTTCGTTCCAACGCCGTCGATACTCGAAACGAGCGTCGCGCCCTCAGGCTGGCTGCCGAGCCGGTAGAACCCGCCGAAGTGGCCGAGGCCGCCGATCACATTCGGATGCCGCCGACCGCTGCTAAGCGCGCGCAGGCCGGCAACTACCGCGTCGCCCGCATCAATATCAACACCTGCATCGCGATAGGAGATCGAAGCTCCTGCCTCGTGGCTCACACCGTGCCCTTCACTGCGTCGTTGGTCCGCGCCAGAGCGGCACGCCAGCTTCCTGACGCGCCACTCGCGATTATAGTCAGTGGGGATAGCGCGGTGCCGACGCCTAGCTCGACTCCACCCGCGATCCCGCCGCGTTCACACCATTTGTGCCGTTGAGGAATGGCTCGTAGCGCGGAAGCAGGCGGCGCGGCAGCAGTCCGGAAAGGTGCGTGCCGGCTTCGTCGAAGGTCGTGTCTTCGACACGCCCGACGCGGTGGAACAGGTTCACCAGCTCGGCTCGATCGAACGGGATTGAGACGCTGACCTGCTCCAGCCCCTGCGCATCACCGATCGCGTCCGCGATACGCTGCAGCAGCAGATCCATGCCGATACCCTTTTCGGCCGAGATCGGCACGACATCGCCGGGCAAGCCCAGCGCCTCGGCCATATCTTCCGGAGTCAGATCCGAATCGATCAAGTCGATCTTGTTCAGCGCCGTCACGACCGGCTTGCCGAGCACGTCCAGCTCCGCCAGAATCTCGCGCACCGTCTCAGCCTGTTCGGGGGCGTCGTCGTGCGCCAGGTCGACGACGTGCAACAGGACGGTTGCTTCAGAAATCTCTTCCAGCGTTGCACGGAAGGCGGCAATCAGCGTCGTCGGCAGATGGTTGATGAAGCCCACTGTGTCGGTCAGCAGCACCGGCCGTCCGTTCGGCAGCGTGATGCGCCGTGTCGTCGGATCGAGCGTCGCAAACAGTTGGTCCTCAGACAGAACCTCAGCCGTCGTCAGCCGATTCAGCAATGTCGACTTGCCGGCGTTCGTGTAGCCGACGATTGCAACGATGGGGATGTTGTTACGTCGCCGATTGCGCCGATACAGTTCGCGATGCCGATGCACGTCCGAGAGTTCGCTCTTGATCTGCGCGATGCGCGAGCGCGCCAGTCGGCGGTCCGTCTCAAGCTGCGTCTCGCCGGGGCCACGCAGGCCGACACCACCGACAGCTTGTCGCTCAAGGTGAGTCCACATGCGGGTCAGGCGCGGCAGCCGATATTCAAGCTGAGCAAGCTCCACCTGCAGTCGGCCCTCGTGCGTCTGGGCGCGCTTGGCGAAGATGTCAAGAATGAGTGCCGTACGATCAATGATTTTGACCTGCAGGCGCTCTTCAATCGTCCGCAACTGGCTCGGGGACAGCTCGTCATCGAAGATGACAACATCAGCCTGTAGCTGCGTGATCGCCTCGGCGATCTCTTCAAGCTTGCCCTTACCGACGTAGCTGTGCGGGTGCGGGTGCGGAAGCCGCTGGGAAATTGAGCCGACAACATCCAGTCCGGCAGTTTCGGACAGTCGAGCCAACTCTTCGAGGGACGATTGCGCCGTCCATTCATCCTTGTGATAGTCGACGCTGACGAGCAATGCACGCTCGTTCGGAGATTTGGTGGTGAATGGTCCGCGTTCGGCTATGGGTAGCTCCTGTCGATGCTCTCAATGCGGCAATCAGGTTGCCTGGATGTCAGTAATTGTATCATCGCCCTTCACCGCCACCGGCTCGCCCGCGCTGCGCCGAACTGCCCCGGCCGGATCAGAAATGACGTCCTGACAGCGTTCGTGCAGCCGCTCAATCGCTCCCTCAATCTGCGCGCGCTGCTCACGCACCCAGCCGCGATCATGATTCATCGCGAACGTCGCCCGGTCGATTTGTGCGGAGACAGCGGCAGGTGCCGGGCCGCCTTGCTCGCTCCGGCGCTCGACAAAGCGCTTCGGCGACAGACACTTCGCCAGCATCTCTTGTTCGATGCCGACTTCGCGACCGATCTCACGCAGTGCGATCGTGTCGATGAATTCGGACGTGAGCGTCGTCGCCTCGCCGCCCTCTTCGGACCACTCCAGGACGACGCGCTCGGCCAGCTTCCGCGCCTGATCAGCCGGGAAGCGGAAATCGATCGCGAGCAGATCAGCCAGCTCAGAGCTTGTGGAGAACCCGCGATGCGACCGATGGGCCACCATCGAGCGATGCACGGCCAGGGTGGAGACGACTTTGGCAAGCAAATGATAGGCGGCGCGGGTCTCCGCCAGCAGTTCGACAACGCGGAAGAAGACTGTCAGCCGCGACGTCATCGTGCCGAGCATATGGCGGCCGGTAAGCATCGTCGCGACCGTCTGCGGCGCGGCGACCTGCGCAAGGAACGCCAGCCTCAGATGCTCGAGGACCAGAGGATCACGGCGTTGCGGCTGGATGCGCGCGTGGTGGATGTACTCATCGCCCGGCACAATCAGACCAACGTCATCACGCGCCCAGAACGACAGATCGTTGAGCATGCGGCTGACTTCAATTGCCAGACCGCCGACGGTCGAGACGATCTCGGAGAGGTCATCGGTCGCGGCGATCGCATCGAACGTGTTGTCGATGATCCCGTCGAATCCGAGCCGCTCTGACACGCGCGACCGGCGAATTGGCATTGCCGTAGACATGCCCGACACTGCGCCAAGCGGCGAGCGGTTGACGCGCGAATACGCCTCGGCGACGCGTGACGATGCCCGAGCGATGGGCCCGACCTGTGCTACGAGGTAGTGACCGAGCGATGTAGGCTGCACGACCTGACCGTTCGCAGTTGCCAGAATCAGCGTCGTCATGTGCTGACCAGCAACATCGATCAACGCCTTGCGCAGCTCGATCAGCGCCTCGTCCAGCTCAAGAATCTCACGCCGCAAAATCATCCGCGTCGCAGCCACAACGCGCTCTTCTGTGCTATGCGCCAGCTGCAGTTCCGGCGAAACTGCCAGGACACGATCGTCGATACGGTTTAGCGCATAATCGAGGCGCTCTTCATCCAGCTCCGGCAACGCCCGCAGGGCGCTCAGTGCTCGCCCGGCATCGCCTGGCTCAATCACCCGCTGCTCGGCGAGCTGAAGAATGTGGGAACGGTAAATGTCTATGATCGCATCCCCCAGCACGGACTCGGCTCGTTCCGCTTCCGGCGCCAGGACATCGCGCGCATATTCGCTGTCGGGAAACTCACGTCGTGGCTGCGGGATTCGCTTCTTGATCCCGGCCAGCGGATTCTGACTCACATCACTCACCCTGCTGCTACCGAACATGCCACCGCCGCAATGCTACATCCCGCCGACCAAGGCGCGGCGATGCGCGGCATCTGAATTGGCGGACAGGAAGCCCTAGCGAGCAGCGTTGGGGAGAGATTCGGTGCAGTCGCGCAGGACCGCAGGGTGTGGACGATCGGCCAGGTCAGCGTAGACACCACGATACTGTGGCGGCAGCATCCGGGCGATCTCGATCATCATCGCGTCGGTAAGCTCATCGAGGCTGTAGCGCTCGCCGTTCGGCCGTCGCGTTGCCAGCCGGAACGGCTCGCCAAAGACGACGCGCACCTTGGGCCACAATCGTCCACGCTTCTGGCCCCTATTGCCGCTCATCGGCAGATCCTCGGTGCCGATCATGATGCTGGGAATGATGAGCGCATTCGATCTCACGACGACGAGGCTTGCGCCGGTGAACGCCCGCTGGAGGCTGCCGGTCTTCGAGCGCGTCCCTTCCGGGAACATGCCGACCAACAGGCCATCGGCAATGAGGCTCTGCGCGTGCTGGAGCGCTTTGCGGTCGGCCGTACCGCGCCGCACCGGGAACGCACCGGACTGCCGCGCAAACCAGCGCAGAATGGGATAGTTCATGAACTCTTCTTTGGCCATGAACAGGATCGGACGGGAGCAGGCGGCATCCAGAATCGGCGGGTCGAACCAGCCCAGGTGATTGCAGATGACGATTGCGCCACCACGCCGCGGGATGTTCGCCATACCGGCGACGCGCAGACGCACGGTCACGCGCAGGATCGGCAGGAGCACGCCGCGTGCTGCCAGAAACAGCGCGTGCTTGACTCGCCGCCTGGGTGAAAACTCCTTGTCGAAAATCGGATCGATCACGATGCGATCTCCGCGTTCAGTCGCTCTCGCGCCACGGCCACGATGCGCTCGACTACCTCGTCGATGCTGAGAGGATCGGTGTCCAGCATGACGGCGTCATCGGCGGGACGTAGCGGAGAGACATCGCGCGTTGAGTCAATCTCATCGCGTCGGCGCAGATCATCTCTGATCGCGTCGAGATCCTGCTCTTTGGCCGTACCCCGCAACTGCTCGTAGCGCCGACGCGCACGCTCCCCTACAGACGCCACCATGAAGATCTTGAGGTCGGCTTCGGGCAACACAACCGTGCCAATATCGCGACCGACCATCACCACCGCGCCTGTCCGACCGATCCGGCGCTGTGGTTCGAGCAGCGCTTTCCGAACTGCCGGCAACGCTGATACGGTCGACACGAGTCGGTCAACTGCTGCTGATCGCAGATCCCAGGTGACATCCTTGCCGTCGAGGATCACGTCACTCTGCCGACCGTCATCCACGCTCGGACGGCGGATCTGCACGTCAAGATGGGTTGCCAGCTCCGCGAGCTCACGCTCGTCGTCCGGCTCAATCCCGCGGCCCAGCGCCGCCAGCGTCAGCGCACGGTACAGAATGCCGCTGTCGAAATAGACGGCGTTCAGGCGCTGAGCAACGAGCTCACCGACCGTGCTCTTTCCGGCCGCCGCCGGGCCGTCGATTGCGATTGTGAACCGGTGGCTTTCGCGTTCCTCGTCCCGGACCACCTATCCCCCTTCGATCGTCCGCAGAATCTCTCGTATTGCGCCGCTGCGAATCTGGCCGACCACGGTCCTGGCGATTGTCCTGCGTCCGCTCATCACGCCGCCGGTTATCGCGCGGAGCCTGCTGATCGCTCCGCCGGCCGCCGCGCGGTGCGCGCGGATCACGATCGTCCCGACGCTGACCGCGTTGCCCGTCTCGCGGCCCACGCGGGTCACGCTCATCGCGCCGCTGGTTGCGCTGGCCGCTGTCGTCGCGATCCTGCCGTGTGAACCGCGGATTCGAGCGCCGGTCGTCATCCCGCCGTGGCGGACGCCGCTCAGTTGAGCGCTCGTCGCGCCGCGCCGGGCGCTGATCGTCGTCCTGCCTGTCCGCGAACCGTTGCGGACGCGGCGCTGGGCGACCGCTGCTCGGTGCGCGCTGGTCGCCCGCTGGTCGCGGCCGTCGCGCCACCGGCGTCCGCTGGGAGGCCCCTGCCGGTCGACCTGGCGCTGAGCCCTGGCGCGGTCGCGGACGATTTGCTGCCTGCTTCTGCGCCTCGATATCTTCGTCGGTAATGTGCAGTGCCTCGCGAAGCTGAATCAGCTCGCCCTCGCGCAAATCGCGGTAGTAGCCGCGCGGCATCTC
>JBDHWD010000034.1:0-25446 GCA_039810005.1 Thermomicrobiales bacterium
CCCTGGTCGTCGCAGACGAAGCTCACCAGCACCGGCAGGCCGGTGGACACGGCCACGTGCGCCGCAACGCGCGCTTCCCGGATACAATTCATCGTCTCAATCAGGATCAGGTCGACGCCGGCTTCGGCAAGCCAACCGGCGAGGAGCGTGTGTTCGCGGAGTAGCGCATCATCGTCGGGCACCAGCCAGGGCGAGAAGCAGTCTTCGACCGGCGAGATTGAGCCGGCTACCCAGACCCGTCGATCCGCCGCGTCGGCAGCGGCGCGAGCGAGGTCGACGGCGCGGCGTGTCAGCGTCTCCGCCTGACCAGTCAGCCCGGCGCGTTCGACGGCGCGCTCGTTCGTGCGAAACGTGTTGGCAGTGAGAACCTCTGCCCCGGCGTCGACGTAAGCAGCGTGAATCTGGCGGATGTCCTCGTGATGCTCCAGCAGCGCCTGCGCCGACCAGAGCGGCTCCGGCGTCGGCACGCCGCGCCGCTCCAGCTCAGTGCCGAGCGCGCCATCGAGCAGTAGCGCGGTCGGCTGCGTCAGGCGCTGCCGAAAGCTCATGCTGACATCATTCCGCTGGTCGCCAGCGCCAGACATCGCCATCCGCTTCAATCCGGCCAAGCCCGGGGAACGGCGCGTGGTAGGCCATCACGAGATGTCCATTCTCGGCAGCGCGCGCGAACAGGCTTCGCCGGGTGCGAACCGTCTGGTCGGGATCGCCATCGAACGAGATGTACCAATCTGGATGACCGGGCTGGAACGCCAGATGGAACGTGTCAGCGACGTGGAGCAGCGTATCGTCGCCCTTGCCGATCACGAGCGCCATCATCCCGGCAGCATGACCTGGCGCGGGGATTGTGCCGATGCCCGGCATGATGTCGTCGCCGGGCGTCACCTGCCGATAGCGGTCGGCGAGGCCAATGAGCTGGCGCTGAGCGGCGTCATTCGGGTCGCTGGTTAGCCGCTGCCACTCAATGTCGCTGATGACGTAGGTCGCGTTCGGAAAGGTCGGATTGCCGGCGGCGTCGGTGTTCCCCCCAATGTGATCGCCGTGACCATGGGTCGTGATGACCATATCGACGGCAGATGGGTCGATTCCCGCCGCCTCTAGCCCTTCAACCATCGCGCCGCGTGCGTTGTCGTCGCTCGGACCGTTGCCGGTGTCAACGACGAGCAGGTTGCCGTCGATATCGGCGACGAGGATATTCATCGCCATGCGCAGCGGACCGCCGCTTTCGCTCGTCCACCTGTCAACGGCGGCGCGCACCTCATCTGCGGGTGCATTGAGAAAGGAAGGACCACCACCGGGCGGAAGTTCGCGCTCCAGCTCGCAGATGACCGTAAAGTTCACGCCGCCGTGTTGGAACCGATGAAATCGTCCAGACATCAACCGCTCCATTCCCTGTCGTTCTAGCTACCAGTTTCAGTCGGCCAGATTGGAATCTGCATCTTCGTCGCGCGCGCGTGCAGGACCGCGCGCTCGTAGCCCGCATCGACGTGACGCAGCACGCCCATGCCCGGATCGTTGGTCAGCACGCGCTCCAACCGCTTGGCCGCTGCCGGTGTGCCGTCTGCGACGATCACCTGCCCGGCGTGGATCGACAGGCCGATGCCGACACCGCCGCCGTGATGGACCGACACCCAGGTCGCACCGGACGCGGTGTTGACCAGAGCGTTGAGGATCGGCCAGTCGGCGATGGCGTCGGAGCCGTCGCGCATCGCCTCCGTCTCACGGTACGGCGAGGCGACCGAGCCGCTATCGAGATGGTCGCGCCCGATGACGATCGGCGCTTTGACACGTCCGCTGGCAACCAGCTCGTTGAACTTCAGGCCGGCCAGGTGGCGCTCGCCATAGCCCAGCCAGCAGATGCGCGCGGGCAGTCCTTGAAACTCAACCTGCTCTTTTGCCATGCGCAGCCAGCGATGCAGGTGCTCCTTCTCCGGGAACAATTCCATCAGTGCGCGATCGGTTTCGTAGATGTCCTCGGGATCGCCGGAAAGGGCCACCCAGCGGAATGGACCCTGTCCCTCGCAGAAGAGCGGACGAATGTAGGCCGGGACGAATCCGGGATAATCGAAGGCGTTTTCGACGCCGGCCAGGAACGCCTGACCGCGCAGATTGTTGCCGTAGTCGAAGACGACCGAGCCAGCCTGCTGGAAGTCGAGCATCGCCTGGACATGTGCGCCCATCGCCGCCAGCGAGCGCTTGAAATAGCCCTCGGGGTCCTGAGCACGGAGCAGACGAGCGTCCTCCAGCGTCATCTCCGGCACGATATAGCCGTCCAGCGCATCGTGCGCCGAGGTCTGGTCGGTGACGACATCGGGGCGGAATCCGCGCCGCACGAGCTCCGGGTGCGTTTCGGCGGCGTTGCCGACCAGCGCAATCGACAGCGCTGCGCCGCTGGCTCGCGCTGCCTCGGCCAGCTCTAGCGCCTCGTCAAGCGACTCCGTCGCACGATCGACGTAGCGCGTTTCCAGTCGCCGCTGCACGCGATGCGGATCGGCTTCGACAACGAGGCAGACGCCGTCATTCATTGTCACCGACAGCGGCTGGGCGCCGCCCATCCCGCCGAGACCGGCAGTCAACACCAGCTTGCCGGCCAGTGAGCCACCAAAGTGCTGGCGGGCGAGCTCACCAAATGTCTCGTATGTGCCCTGCAGAATGCCCTGCGTGCCGATGTAGATCCACGAGCCGGCGGTCATCTGGCCGTACATCGTCAGGCCCAGGCCCTCAAGCCGCCAGAACTCCTCCCAGGTCGCCCACTTCGGGACGAGCAGGGAGTTGGCGATCAGCACCCGGGGCGCGTCCTCGTGCGTGCGCAGGACGCCGACCGGCTTGCCGGACTGGACGAGCAGCGTCTCGTCGGCTTCCAGGTTGCGCAGGCTATCCACAATGGCGTCGAACGCTTCCCACGACCGCGCAGCGCGGCCAGTGCCGCCATAGACGACCAGATCCTCCGGGCGCTCGGCCACCTCGGGATCAAGGTTGTTCATCAGCATCCGCAGTGCTGCCTCCTGCGGCCAGCCTTTGCAGCTCAGTTCTGCTCCGCGTGGCGCGCGGATCGTTCGCGGAGTTGCGTTCATCTTTCACTCCAAACCGGTCAGCGCAGATTCGCTGTCGCGCGTGCGCGATCGATGTCTGCGGCGGAATAGCGGTAGGCGCGAAACACGCGATTCACCGGCTTCACGCGTTCCGTGCTTACATCATCGACAAAGAACGGATTGATGTACTCCCACACGACATCTCCCTCGCTCGTCACCTCGAACAAGCGGCCAAACGTGCCTTCGCAGATGAGCGTGTTTCCGTTTGGAAGACGTTCGGCGCTGGAAATGAGTGGGCTGAAGAACTGCGAGACATCCTCTTCCTGATAGCGCCAGACTATCTCCTTCGTCGCCGGGTCAATCTCGATAACGCGAGAGTAGGGCAGCAGATGATCGATGCGGTGGGTGCCGTTATCGAATAGCAGGATATTGCCATTATCGAGCATGACCGGCGCGTGCTGCTGGGCGACCGTCGGCGACGAGATTCTCCAGATCAGCTCGCCAGTGCCGCGATCCAGGATCGCTACCAGCGAGAGATTGCGGAATGACAGCAGCAGATTCCCGTCCGGCAGCTCACTGACCGAGTTGCAGTGCGTCCAGGCAGCGCGCGTGTTCTGGATGACCGAGATCGAATCTTTGACCGGATCGAGGTGTTCCCAGGAGCGCCATTCCCAGACGACCTCGCCGCCGCGCGTCATCTCAACGAGATAGTCCGCGTGCATCTGCCCTTCGAACTCGGAGCCGACGGTTCCGCCCTGCACGGCGGTTGCAATGTCGGACGAGAGCGGGGCAATGCAGACAAGCAGCACGTTGCCATTGCGCAACAGAATGCCGTCATGATGGTGATCGGGATGATTGACCTCCCAGAGGACGCGGCCATCCCAGGTCATCTCCAGAATCGCGCCGCCCTTCCAGGCCGCCTGGGCGATGAAACGGCCGGGCTGCTCCGGTGTCTTGCCGTTGTAAAGCAACGTTCCCCGCTCGGTCAGGCGACCGTAGAGCCCCGGCGGATACGGCGTCTGCCAGCGATGAACGACCTCACCGGCCATGTCAATGAGATAGACCTCGTTGCCGCCCGCCATCGGGGTAAAGATCGTGAAGCCCTCAAACGCTCGTTCGCGATCCCAGGCGCGCAGGCCCGTGCCGGATCGCTTCTGACGCACCTGTTCAACATTCGGCATCGCGCCTCCATCCTCGCGGACTTCCCGTTGCCACGCACGTACTTACGTTCCGGGTATCTCCTGCCGATGATAAATGTCGATATAGCGGAGTGGTTGGTAGCCCAACGATTCATACAACGGCAGGCCCTGGTCGTTCGAGGCGAGCACCATCCAGTGCGCGCCGTTGTTGGCGGCCAGGCGATGCAGACCACGCATGAACCAGCGCCCATAGCCGAGCCGACGGTAGCGCTCTAGCGTCTGGACATATTCGACGACGGCGGTGTCGCCGTCAGTGATGACCACGGCCGAGGCCACCGGCACGTCGTCGACGACCAGCGCATAGCAGCCGATCTCCGGATCGTTCACGTACTCCGGCAGAATGCGACCATCCTCGCGCAGCATCGCCAGTCGCTCGATCTCAGCTTCAGTCGTCAGGCGCACGATCTGGTCGTCCGGCCGACCAGCGGAGTCACGAACATCCAGACGCATCAGGTAGTTCCGCACGATGCGGGTGTAGCCGGCATCCCGGAACTGAGCCTCCGGCCCTTCATCGCTCGTGTGGAATGCGACGTACGCGTCACGCAAATCCGGATGCTCGGCGATGACCGCCAGGACCTCGGCCGGAGCAGCATCGCCAGCCTCAAGCTCGTGCCAGACGCCCATTTTCGGACGCCCGTAGGTGATGTGCTTCAAATCGCCAACCTGCTCGATCGTGAAGCCGGGGACGACAGCCTCCAACCGCAGATAGGCAGCTGTATACACCGCATCTGCACGTCGCACATCGTTCTGGTGAAGATCATCAGTGGCCAGGTGACTCTCCCGTCGATCGCGCGGTATCGGGATGTGATTCTCCAGCGACTCGATATATCGTAGTCCGTCTTCGACAATCATGCATGTCGGGTCGGTGAACTGTTTGACCGCGCCGTTCTCGTTGCCTATGCTCTCAAGTCAGTATGAGCATGACGATACGGGGAATAGGGGAGAGCGTGGCCATAGACCTGCGCGAATTCTCAACGCTGACGTTCGACTGCTACGGCACACTGATTGACTGGGAGACCGGCATCCTCAATGCTCTGCGCCCACTGCTGAGCGCCCACGGGCACGAGCTGAGCGACAACCAGATGCTGGAGCAGTTCGGCGAGATTGAAGCTGCCGTCGAAGCGGGACCGTACAAGGCGTACCGCGACGTTCTGGCTGAGGTTGCCGACGGATTCGGCGAGCGGCTCGGCTTCACCCCATCTCCCGATGAGCGGGCGGCATTTGGCGCATCAGTCGGCGACTGGCCGGCCTTCCCCGACAGCACCGAGGGGCTGCGCACACTGAAGCGGCACTACAAGCTCGTCATCCTCTCAAACGTCGATGATGACCTCTTTGACGAGTCCGCGAAGCGCCTTGAAATCCCGTTCGACGCGGTCGTAACGGCCCAACAGGTCGGCAGCTACAAGCCGAACCTGAACAACTTCCGGACGCTGCTCGAACGGCTCGACACGCCAAAGGAGAAGATCCTGCACGTTGCCCAGAGCCTGTTCCACGACATCGCTCCGGCCAACTCGCTGGGCCTGACGACAGTCTGGGTCAATCGCCGCCACGGGCGCGACGGCTTCGGCGCGACGCCGCCGCAGGAGGCAGTGCCGGACATGGAAGTGCCTGATCTGCGCACACTGGCGACGCTGGTCGAAGCGGCCTTCGCCGAGAATAGCAACTGACAATGGGCTCACGGTGACCCGCGGCCCGAGAGGTGGAAGATGGCTGATCAACCGCAACGGTCATTCACAATTCGCCCGTTGACACCGGCAGATGTTCCGGCAGCACGCGACCTGATGATCCGCATCTTCGAGCAGGACTTCGGCTACGGCTACCGGCCGGAGTTCCACGGCGATGTCGACCAGATGCAGGCGACCTACATCGATAACCCGCGCAACATCCTGTACGTCGCCGTCGACGATGACACGAGCGAGATTGCCGCGACAGCCGGCGTGCGCTCTGGTGGGCTGAAGCCGGAGTTCAACCATGCCTGGCTCGTCGAGCGTTACGATCCGGAGCGCTCCGCCCAGATCGTGCGTGTCTACGTCGATCGTGCCTATCGCCGCAACGGCCTGGCGCGTCGGCTGGTCGATGCGGCCGTGCAATTCGTCGCGACGATTGACAGCTACGATGTCCTGATCCTGCACACCGACCCACGCTCGCCGGGAGCGGAGGCGTTCTGGCGCTCCATGCCGGCCAGACTCATCCTGGATGATCGCGACGGAATCTCCGAAGCACTCCATTTTGAGATGGATATTCCCGGCCGCGCCGCCGGCTCAGAGAAGGAGAAGCCCTGATGCCCGATCGACGGGACCTCGATGTCGACACGCTGTTGATCCACGGTGGCCCCGGCCCCGACCCGGCCACCGGCGCGGTGACTCCGCCGATTCATCCGACCTCGACATTCGTGCGTGGGCAGATCAACGACGACGCGAAGTACCGCTATTCGCGCGGTGCGAACCCGACTCGCGACGCGCTGGAGGGGCTGCTGGCGAAGATCGAGCACGGCGTGGAGGCTGCGGCGTTCGCCTCCGGCATGGCGGCAGTCAATGCGGCGATGCAGCTGCTTTCCAGCGGCGACCACGCTATCGTCGGCTACGACTGCTACCTGACGACCTATGACATCTTCACCAACGACCTGCCGCGCTATGGCATCGACACGACCGTCGTTGATCTGACCGATGTCGAAGCGGTGCAGGCGGCTGTGCGCCCGAACACGCGCATGATCTACATTGAGAGCCCGACGAACCCGCTGCTCGACATCGTTGACCTCTCCGCAATGGCGGAGATCGGACAGTCTGCCGGTGCGATCACGGTCGTCGACAACACGTTCGCCTCGCCGTACTGCCAGAATCCAATCGACTTCGGCATCGATCTCGTCGTCCACTCAACAACGAAGTATCTCGGCGGACACAGCGACCTGCTGGGCGGCGCGGTCATCTCGCGCACGCCCGAGTTGGCCGCCGAAATCCGCGAGCGGCAGTACAACCAGGGCGCAGTGCCGAGCGCCTTTGATTGCTGGCTGCTGATCCGCGGCATCCGCACACTCGGCGTTCGCATGCGCCAGCACATGGTCAATGCCCAGGCGATCGCCGAGTGGCTTGAGGGTCGCCCCGGTGTCACCCGCGTGATCTATCCGGGCCTGCCGAGCCATCCTGGGCACGAGCTGGCATCGCGACAGATGCCGACCGGCTACAGCGGCATGGTGTCGTTCGAGGTTGAGGGCGGCTCGGAGGCAGCACGGCGCGTATCGGAACGCACCAAGCTCTTCCTGCTGGCCACCAGTCTCGGCGGCGTCGAGTCGCTCATCTTCCCGCCGACCGCCTGGCTGGAGTCTGCGCCGGAGCTGATGGCCGAAATCCCCGGCTCGCCGTGGGCGCAACACCCGGGCATGATCCGACTGTCGGTCGGCATCGAGTCGACGCGCGACCTGATTGCGGACCTTGAGCAGGCACTGGAATCGCTGAACGAGTAGCAACTGCGGGCGCTAGGCGAACGCGCCGACCTGTCCTTCGGCGGCGTCCAGCAGGCGGCCATCGCGGATCATCTCGGTGATCACCGCAAGCTCCGGCGCGAGGAAGCGATCCGGCCCTGGACCCGGCACCTGTGTCCGAAGCAGATCGAGCACTGCCCGCGAGCCCGCGCTGGGCTGCAGCGGGTCGCGCAGGTCGATCGCCAGTCCGGCTGCCATCGCCTCAACCGCCAGAACGCGGCTCAGGTTTGCCAGTACCTGCCGGAGATTACGGGCAGACGCCCAGCCGAGCGAAACGTGATCCTCCTGGCCGGCTGACGTCGACATCGAATCGGTGCTGGCCGGATGCGACAGGCGACGATTCTCAGCGACGATCGATGCCGCTGTGTACTGCGCGATCATCAGACCGGAGTTGACGCCAGCGTCGGTCGAGAGGAACGCCGGAAGACCTCGCGAGCGCGTCGCATCGAGCATCCGGTCGACGCGCTGCTGCGAAATCGCGCCAACCTCACAGGCGGCGATAGTGAGGAAGTCGCAGGCGAAGGCGAGCGGCTCACCGTGAAAGTTGCCCACCGATTCGACGCGACCATCCGGCAAAATCACCGGGTTGTCGACTGCCGACGCCAGCTCGCGCTCAGCGACGACCGTCACGTAGTCCAACGTGTCGCGCGCCGCCCCAATTACCTGCGGATGGCAGCGCAGCGAATAGGCGTCCTGCACTCCGTGGGTCACGTCATCATGGGCCGCAACGAGCGGCGACGCTGCCAGCATCTTGCGCAGATTCTCGGCGCTCTTCGCCTGACCGGGATGCGGTCGCAGCGCCTGCAGATCGGCGGCGAACGGGCGGTCGGTGCCGAGCAGTCCTTCAACAGTCATCGCGGCGATTGCGTCGGCTGTGCGGAACAGGCGCTCGGCATCAACGATCGCCATCGCCAGCATGCCGAGCATGCCGTCAGTGCTGTTGATGAGCGCCAGCCCCTCTTTGGCTTCCAGAGAGATTGGCTCGATACCGGCAGCGTCCAATGCAGGAGCAGCCGGCAGCGGTTCTCCATGCTCGCCAACAACCCAGCCATCGCCGATAAGCAGCAGCGACGCGTGCGACAGCGGCGCGAGATCACCGCTTGCTCCCAATGAGCCAAACACCGGGATGTAGGGGATGATGCCGGCATTGAGTAGCTTCACGAACTGCTCAGCGACGACGGGCCGCGCGCCGGAGTAGCCCTTCGCCAGCGTCACGGTGCGCAGAAGAATCAGCGCTCGGGCCACTTCCGGCTCAATCGCCGGTCCCATGCCTGCCGCGTGCGAGCGCAGAATGGCGTGCTGCATCTCAACCCGCGCGTCGGCCGGTATCAGCACACGCGCCAGGCCGCCGAAGCCGGTCGTCACGCCATAGACCGGGCGATCTCCAGCGGCGGCAGCATCGATATAGGCACGGGTGTGACGCATCTTCTGGATGGCGTTCTCGCCAAGCTCAACGCGTGCGCCTTCGCGCGCGACGGCGATGACATCAGCGATCGTCAAATCGCCGCCATCGATCAGCACGACACTCCGCTCAGCCATCCCGCATCTCCGATCCCACCACAGCATGCCAATGCTGGCGAGTCTAGCACGGTGGGTGTCGGAGGACGGCGGCCCTCACCCCCCTGCCACATCTCACGCCACCACCCACACCACCGCCAGCACCACCAGCCACGGCGCAGCGACGAAGCCGGCGATGATCGTCATGCCGATCAGGAGCGGCAGCCAGGCGATGCGGGGGGCGATGGCGCGCGCCAGCCAGCGGTAGTAGACGATCGTGAGCGGCACGACGGCGCAGGCGACAAGGGCTGCGGCAAGTGCGTACCACACGCCCTGCTCCTCTCATGCGTCACGGGCGATCGCCTGCGCCCCGGACCTATCCCCGCGAGCGAAACTCGGTGATGATCGCGTCGGCCAGTTCGCTGGTTGTCGCGCGGCCTCCGAGGTCAGGCGTCAGCGATTCGCCACGTGCCAGCACCTCTTCAATGCTGTCGAGCAACGCCGAGCCGAGCTCTTCACGACCGAGATGATCGAGGAGCATCTTGGCGGTCCAGATCTGGCCGATTGGGTTGGCGATGCCGCGTCCGGCGATATCCGGTGCCGAGCCGTGGACCGGCTCGAACATCGACGGAAAGCGTCGCTCAGGGTTGAGATTGGCGGCCGGTGCCATGCCGATACCGCCCATCACCGCGGCGGCCAGATCGGACAGGATGTCGCCGAACAGGTTTGAGCCGACAACAACGTCAAACGAGTCCGGACGGGTGACGAAGAACGCCGACAGCGCATCAATGTGGTACTGGTCGGTTGCGACATCGGGGTATTCAGCGCCGACAGCCGCGACCACCTCGTCCCAGTACGGCATCGTGATATTGATGCCATTCGACTTGGTCGCCGAGGTCAGATGGCCGCGCCGCGAGCGGGCCTGCTCGTAGGCGTAGCGCACGACCCGCTCGACGCCCATACGGGTAAAGACGGTGTTCTGGATCGCCATCTCGGCCGGCGTCCCGGCGTGCAACCGCCCGCCCATGCTGGAGTATTCGCCCTCCGAGTTCTCACGGACGACGACAAGGTCGATGGTGCCGGGCTCACTCAGTGGCGAGCGTACGCCGCGCAGCAATCGTGCCGGACGCAGGTTGACGTACTGCTGAAAAGTTCGGCGGATCGGGATCAGCAAGCCCCAGAGCGAGACGTGATCCGGCACACCGGGATAGCCGACCGCGCCGAGGAAGATCGTCTCGAAGCTGCTGAGCGTATCGAGGCCATCTGCCGGCATCATCTCGCCGTTGCGCGCGTAATACTCGCAACTCCAGGGGAACTCAGTGAAGTCAAACGCGAGGCCGCCGTCAATCTCGGCTGCCGCCTGCAGCACGCGCAGCCCCTCCGACACGACCTCCGGCCCGATTCCATCGCCCGGAATCACCGCACAGCTCACCCGCTCCATCGTCCGCCCCTCTCCCACCGTTATTCTTCGTTCTTATTGTTCGCTTCACTATAACGCGGAAGAGCCGCCGGTCCGGTTCCAGACAGGCGGCTCTCGAGATCTCGGTAGCCTGGGTGATGACGTTAGCGGCTGAGGAGGCGGTAGCGTCGCACTCCCAGCGGACCGAAGACGGCGATGATCGCGACGATCCAGATCAGCGTCAGCAGGACTGGATGCTCGGCCGGGAAGCCACCAGCGGCAAACGGGTTGGGGTTGCCCCACAAATCGCGGACCGACGCCGTCAGCGCGCTGACCGGATTCCACTCTGCCACCGGCCGGAGCCACGACGGCAGCGTCTGCGGCGGGACGAAGACGTTCGAGATGAAGGTCATCGGGAAGATGAAGATGAAGCCGACCTGCTGGGCCGACTCGACGGTGCGCAATGACAGCCCGAGGTAGATGCCGACCCACGACATCGCGAAGGCGAAGCCGAGCAGCAGCGCCACACCAGCCAGGAAGCTCAGGATATCGGTATGGACCGTCCAGCCAACCGCCAGGCCGGACAGCATCAGGACGACGAGGGTGCCGGCGTTGTAGACGAGATCGAACAACGCCCGGCCACTGAGAACCGCCGAACGCGCCATCGGCAGCGAGCGGAAGCGGTCGAGGATGCCCTTGCTGATGTCGTCGGTCATGCCGATCGCCGTCATCGATGCGGCGAAGACAGCGGTCTGAGCGAAGATGCCCGGCATCAGGAATTCGCGGTACGATCCGCCGCCCGGCAGCGGAATCGCGCCACCGAACACGAAGGCGAACAGCGCAACGAAGACGATGTTCTGGATGATGGCAAAGATCGCCAGCTCCGGAATGCGCGGCACGCGCTTGAGATTGCGCCAGGCGACGATCAGGCCGTCACGGATCGCCTGCTGTGGCCCGCCGATGGCGCGCGTCGGCATGCTGGATGCGCTCATGCAACCCTCCGTACGGATTCGTCGGATTCGCCTTCGACATCGTCAGACGGCTCGGCAGCACGGCCGGTCAGTGTCAGGAAGACATCGTCCAGTGTCGGACGCCGCAGGCCGATGTCGTCGATCTCGATGCCAGCCTCATCCAGCGCCCGCAGCACCTGGGCAAGGCGCTGCGCGCCGCCCTGCGCGGCCGCCGTTACGCGACGAGTGTGTTGGTCAATCGAGTGATCGCCATCACCGTTGCGCGTCAAAATCTCGGCGGCAGCAGAGATGTGACGCGGATCACGCACAACAACCTCGATCCGCTCGCCGCCGATCTGCGCCTTCAGCTGATCGGCGCTGCCGCGGGCGATGATCCGGCCGTGGTCGACGACAGCGATGCTGTTGGCCAGCGCATCGGCCTCTTCGAGGTACTGCGTCGTCAGCAGGATCGTCGTGCCCTCGCGCACACGATCACGGATGACATCCCAGAGGTCGAGGCGACTGCGCGGATCGAGGCCGGTTGTCGGCTCGTCGAGAAAGAGCAGGCGCGGCCTGCCGGTCAACGCACTGGCCAGGTCGAGGCGTCGGCGCATGCCGCCGGAGTAGGTCTTGATCGTCCGGTCGCCTGCATCTTCCAGCGCGAACTGGGCCAGGAGTTCATCAGCGCGGCGCTTCGCGTCGGCCTTCGAGAGCTGGTAGAGCCGCCCAAACAGATAGAGGTTCTCTCGACCGGTCAGGTTCTCATCGACCGCCGCGTACTGCCCGGAGAGCCCGATGACCGAGCGCAACTCCTGGGCGTCCTTCACGACATCGAAGCCGGCAACAGTCGCACGACCAGCGTCCGGCCGCAGGAGCGTGGCGAGGATGCGGACAGTTGTCGTCTTCCCTGCGCCATTCGGGCCGAGCAGCCCAATGACTGAGCCGGCCGGCACAGTCAGGTCAAGGCCATCGAGCGCCAGCACATCGGTCTTGCCGGAACGATAGCGCTTGACCAGTCCTTCGGCGGTGATGACGTTGTCCTGGCGCTCATCGATCATTACTGACGAGTGGACCTCATGGCGTATGACTCGGTCAGTGATGGTATTTGAGATCGTCACGTGTCACGTCCTTGCAGATATCGCGACGCGCCAATGGCCTGCCGCGATGACGGGAGGGTGGTTCTTCGGTCGCTTGCTGGTCGGGTGCCGCTCCTCACTCTTCAAGCGACACGGCCACCGGGGAAGCTGGCCGCGTACGTACGATATATTCTCCGCAATGATAGAACGCCTGTGCTAGTGTGTCAACGAGACACGGTACAGGTTTGGGACCGTCCTTTTCGGCAGGCAGGCAGTGTTACAGAAGCGATCCGCGCGGAGATCACTGCGGAGCGAGTCGTTCTGGCACGATTGCGCGATCCCTCGTAAGGCTGTTTCCGGATTGGAAAGATTTCTCGGCTGCGGCCTCGCAATGACAGGACAAGGGGGCTGGCTAGCGTTCATCGTCATATCCGCAGGAGACGGGAATGCGGCTCGTTGCGTGCCGCCCTGGCGGCTGCACTATGCCCTTGGTCGGGCAATGCATCGGTTCTCACGTACCGTGGGTTGGCAGTCCAGCGCGGTGGATACGGTGATGTAGGGGCTACGCCCGTTTGGTCCGACGGCAGTCTGCTTGGCAACTATCTATTGCAACGCCCACCTCAATCCGCTGCCTGCTGCTCTTCGTGGGCGAACTGGGTGCGGTACAGCTCGGCATAGCGGCCGGAGTGGGTGAGCAGGTCGACGTGGGTGCCACGCTCGACAATGCGGCCATCCTCGATGACGAGAATCAGGTCGGCGGCACGGACAGTTGAGAGGCGGTGGGCGATGACGAGAACCGTGCGGCCCTCCAGCGCCTCATTCAACGCCGCCGAAACCGCGACTTCCGAGGTTGAGTCGAGGTGCGCAGTCGCTTCATCGAGGATAACGACACGCGGATGGGCCAGCAGCAAACGGGCGATCGTCAAGCGCTGGCGCTCGCCGCCGGACAGCCGATAACCGCGCTCGCCGACGATCGTGTCCAGCCCGTCCGGGAGCGCCGAGATGATGCCCTCCAGGCGGGCGCGGCGCAGGGCGTCCCACAGCTCGTCGTCGGTCGCGTCCGGGCGAGCCAGCGTGAGATTGTCGCGGATTGATTCGTGGAACAGGTGGCCATCCTGCGTCACCATGCCGAGCGTCGCGCGGATCGACGCCAGCGACAGGTCGCGGACATCCACGCCGCCGAGCCGGACTGCGCCGGAATCGACGTCGTAGAGGCGCGGGACGAGTTGGGCAATGGTCGACTTTCCTGCGCCAGACGAGCCGACAAGCGCGACCATCTCACCGGGTTCGGCCCGGAAGGTGATGTCGTGCAGCACCTCAACACCGCCGCGCGTATCGAGGACGGCGACCTCTTCCAGCGAGGCCAGCGACACCTTGTCGGCGGCTGGATAGCTGAACGAGACGTGATCGAACTCGATCGATACCGGACCGGGTGGGACCTCGCGGGCGTCCAGCTTCTCGGCGATCAGCGGTGGCAGGTCCAGCACCTCGAAGACGCGCTCGAAGCTGACCATCGCGCCCATCACCTCCACGCGAGCCCCGGCCAGCGACGT
Source organism: Thermomicrobiales bacterium (assembly GCA_039810005.1). Taxonomy (GTDB): domain Bacteria; phylum Chloroflexota; class Chloroflexia; order Thermomicrobiales; family CFX8; genus JAMLIA01. The sequence continues at coordinate 14,182 of JBDHWD010000034.1, forward strand.
CAGCGGGGCATAGAGGCGTGTCAGCAACAGGGCGAGGGCGACGACCGAGCCGGCCTCAAGCTGGCCGCGAATCGCGTAGAAACCGCCGAGACCGTAGACGAGCGCCAGCGCGAGGGCCGAGACGAGCGTCAGCGCCGTGACGAAGACGGCCTGCAGCATCGTCGCGCGGACACCGATGTCGCGCACACGCGCCGCGCGGCGGGCGAACTCGGCAGACTCCTCATCGGGCCGACCATAGAGCTTGACGAGTGTCGCGCCAGGGGCAGAGAAGCGCTCGGTCATGCGCGTGCTCATGGCCGCGTTGTAGTCCGCCGCCTCGCGCCGCAGCGCCGCCAGTCGACGACCAATGCGCCGCGACGGCAGAACGAAGATCGGCAGCAGCGCCAGCGCCAGCGCGGTGATCTGCCAGGAGATGCTGAGCATCACGCCGAGCGTCAGCAGGAGCATCACGATGTTGCTGACGACGCCGGACAACGTGTCGCTGAAGGCACGCTGGGCACCCATCACGTCGCTGTTCAGCCGCGAGACGAGCGCGCCGGTGCGGGTGCGGGTGAAGAAGGCGACTGGCATGCGCTGGACATGATCGAAGACAGCCGTCCGCAGGTCGAGGATCAGCCCTTCGCCGATGTTCGAGGAAAGCCAGCGATTGACGATGCCGAGCCCGGCCTCCAGGATGGCGATGCCGGCGATCAGCCCGGCGAGCTGGATGACATGCCGGGTGGACTGGCCCGTGACGATCGCGTCGACAACGCGACCGGCCAGCACCGGCGTCGCGACGGCGAGCGCCGCAGTAATGACGCTGATGACCAGGAACGCAGCGATCAGTCGCCGCCGCGGACGCGCAAATCCCCCGATGCGTCGCAGCGTCGCCATCGAGAATGGTCGTTCGTTGGCACGATCGCTGGCAGAGCTGCGCATCGAGCGCCACGCGGCAGATTGCATACTCATCGCACGGTATCCTGTCTCACGCAAACTGCCGGTCCAGTGCAGAGCGCTTGCGCTCTGACTGGTGCAACATCGTGACCGTCGCCGTTGTTCCTGCCGCGCTGCGACTGGTAAGAGTCGCTACTCCCAGAGTGAGGCCAGAACCGACGGATCGATGTTGCCGCCGCTGATGACAATGCCGACGTTGCGCGCGTCATCAGGTAGCAGGCCGGCCATCGCGGCCGCGACCGGCACAGCGCCACTAGGCTCAATCACGATCTTCATGCGCGTCACGACGAAGCGCAGTGCGTCCAGCACCTGCTCGTCGCTGACGATCAGCACATCCTCGAGCAGCGCCTGCATGACCGGGAAGGTCAGCTCACCGGGCGTTTGTGAACGGGTGCCGTCGGCGATTGTCTCGGGCGGCGGGACGGTGACGCGCTCGCCCTTCGCCAGCGAGAGTTTCGTATCGTCAGCGCCAACCGTCTCGACGCCATAGATTCGGATCGACGGACGGAAGCCTTTAGCGGCAACGGCACAACCGGCGATCAGGCCACCCCCGCCGATCGGCACGACAAGCGTGTCAATCTCCGGAGCGGTCTTTAGCAGCTCCAGCGCGGCAGTGCCCTGACCGGCCATGATGTAGGGATTGTCGTACGGCGGGATGACGACCGAGCCGCGCTCGGCAGCGACGACGTGCTGATAGTCTGCGCCATCGACCTTCTGGCGGTCGAAGAACACGATCTCTGCGCCATAACCGCGAGTCGCATCCACCTTGACCTGCGGCGCGTCGTCCGGCATGACGATCACGGCTGGCACGCCGAGAAGGCGTGCTGAGAGCGCGATACCCTGAGCGTGGTTTCCGCTGCTGTAGGCGACGACGCCGCGAGTGCGCGCTTCTTCGTCAAGGCGGCTGATGGCGTTGTACGCCCCGCGGAATTTGAACGCGCCGGCTCGCTGGAAGTTCTCGCACTTCAGATAGATATTACGGCCGGTTATCTCGTTGAGTGTTCGGCTCTGCAGCACAGGCGTGGGGTTGGCTACGCCGCGCAAGCGCTCGGCGGCATCCAGCACGTCTTCAAACGTGATTACCAGATTCTCAGTCGACACCAGTCCTACCCCACTCCGTCCATCCATGTCCGCGGAACGATTCGCCGCATCGTCAAGCATACAGCCAGCGAGCGCGGGAATCGGCGATCTCGCATTGCTTCAGCTAGTTGACATTGCGTAATGGCGAGACTACGTTGTTGCGGTAGTCCCAATCCAACTCCACTCTTTATTGCTTCACTCTAGTATCTGGAGGCAGGGTCGCGATGGATTCATCAATCCCACAGGATGTCGATGTTCTGATCGTTGGCGGAAGAGTCGCGGGCGCGAGCCTGGCGCTGCTACTCGGCCAGCGCGGACATCGCGTACTCCTCGTCGATCGGGACAGGTTTCCGAGCGACACGATGTCGACGCATTACATGTCGTGGATGCACGTTGCGCTGCTCAATCAGCTCGGTGTTCTGGCAGATGTTGAGGCGGCCGGGTTTCGGCGCATTACACGAGCACGGACCTGCATCGAGGATTGCATTCTGGACGCGCCGATCTCATCGAATGGCGATTATGCGCTCGCTCCGCGACGCAACCACCTCGACGCTGTGCTGGTCAATGCCGCGACGGCCCACGACGGCGTGGAGTTTCGTGATCACACCCGTGTCCACAGCCTGCTGCACGAGGGTGAGCGCGTCATCGGCGCTCGAATCACCGTTGACGGCAAGCCTATCAATGTCCGCGCTTGCGTCGTGGTTGGCGCGGATGGCAAGCATTCAACAATCGCACGCGAGGTGCAGCCAGTGGTCATCGATTCGACACCGGCATTACGCCCGGCGTATTACGGCTACTACGAGGGAGTCATTCCTCTCCCCGATCCAGCAATCGAGCTGTACTTCACCGGCGACCAAATCGGCTTCGTTTTTCCAATGCAGCCGGGGCTGGATTGCCTGGCGCTTGAAATGCAGCCGGTCGATTTCGACGCGGTGCGTCATGCGCCGCGCGATGAGTTCGAGCGTCGCTTCCGCGCACTCCCCACAATGCACGAGCGCTTTGCAAACGCGCGCCTCGTCGGCAAGATCATCGGGACGCGTGGGATCGAGAACTACATCAGGAAGCCGTACGGGCCCGGTTGGGCACTTACTGGCGACGCCGGCTTGCTGATGGATCCGAGCACCGGACTCGGCATGGGGAACGCGTTGGGGCAGTCATTCTGGCTGGCCGGTGCGCTGGACGCCGCACTCAATGGCGCGGACTGGGATGAGGCCATGGCCGAGTTTCAGCGCCAGCGCGACGAAGCACTAGTGCCTCTCTACAAGTTCACGCTCTGGTACACCGCCGCGCATTCTCCTTCAGCCGCAAGCCTGGCCGCGTTGCGTGGTATGCTCGCCTCTCCCGCCACCTCGCGGATGCTGGCCACAGCGCTAGCCGATGGCCTCGAGGCGCTGCCTCCGCCGATCCAGTCCATTCTGGAGCGCAACAAAGCAGCGTTCAGCTCAATGATCCAGAAGGACGCCGTCGTCGCATGAAGCACATTGCAGCCAATGGACTCAATCACGCTGTGCGGGATGTGGGCGAAGGCCCAGCGGTCGTGCTGCTCCATGGCTTCCCCGACACCTCGTCGATGTGGGAGCCGCAGATCGAGTTGCTGTCTCAAGCAGGCTGGCGGGCGATTGCGCCGGATCTTCGCGGACGTGGACAGACGGAGATGCCCGCACAATTGGCAGACTACACGATCCCCAACATCGTCGGCGATGTCACCGCCATCATGGACGAACTCGGTGTTGAGCGCGCGCACGTCGTCGGGCACGACTGGGGCGCGGTCATCGCCTGGGCGCTGGCCGCCTATGCTCCCCAACGCGTGGAGAAGCTCGTCGTGTTGTCGGTCGGTCACCCGGGAGCGTCGGGCGGACCATCGCTCGAGGCGTTGCAGAAGGGCTGGTACCGCCTGCTCTTCCAGTTCGATTCGGCTGAAGACATCCTGCGGCGCAACGACTGGGCCATGTTGCGGGTCATGCTTGAGGGCCAGACCGAGTTTGAGCAGCACCGCAACGTCCTCGCAGCACCGGGCGCGCTGACCGCAGGAATCAACTGGTATCGGGCGAACATGCCACCGGAGCGACTGATGGCCGATGGCCCGACTATGCCGGAAGTTCAGGCGGCAACGTTCGGGCTGTTTGGCGGACGCGACCCATATCTGACCGAGCAGGCAATGGCGCAGTCAGCCACGAAGGTCGCCGGTGAATGGCGCTACGAGCTATTTGCCGATGCCGGCCACTGGCTACACATCGATGAGCCGGAGCGGTTCAATCAGCTGCTGCTCGAGTTTCTGGGCGCACCTGGCTGAGACGCATAACAAACGCCGCCGACCACATTGGTGGTCAGCGGCGTTTGCTACTCGCGTTGTCCCCTGACCTATCCCTCGCGCCGCCAGTTCTGGATATCCCAGTACGGGCCGGTCCACGAGGTCGGGTTGTAGTCCGTCAGGTCAGCGGCAGCGGCGGTCAGGCCTTGCGGGATGACCATCGGGATCTCAACGACGTCGTTCACCGAAATGTCGTTCATCTTGATAAACAGGTCGTTCTGCGTATCAGGATCCATCTCCGTCTTCGCCTGCTCGTGCAACGCGTCGTACTCCGGGTTGGAGTAGCGGGTGACGTTCAGGCCGCCCCAACTGTTGGACTTCTGGGCGATACCCGAGGTTGCGTAACGCCGCATATAGCCGATTGGATAGAGGCTGTCCGGCGCATACGTGAAGATTTCGAGGTCGGCGTAGAACTTGGTGTAGGTATCCGGGTTGCCGGCATCCGCGGAAAAGAACACAGCCGCGTCAACCGACTTCAGCTCAACTTCGAAGCCGACCTGCTCGAGATACTGCTTGACGACCTCCTGCGCCTTCTGGCGCGTCGAGCTGACCGATGTCTGGAAGAGCAGCTTGTAGTCAGCTGCTTCCGGGATTCCGGCCAGGAGCTCCCTGGCCTTGTCGATATTGAACTCCCAGGTCGTGTTCGGCGAGTTGAAGCGCGGCGGAGCAACCAGATTATTCGACGTTGGCACAGCGCCATTGCCGTAAACCTCGGCGGCGATGACGTCGCGTGGGACACAGAGGGCGATCGCCTGACGCGCCTCAAGGTGCTGGAACAGCGGATGATGTGTGCCAGGTTCGGCGCGCGCGCCATCCACTTCGGTGTTCGGATCGGCGAACTGCACGACGACCTTGTCGCCAGTGATTGCGGCAACCTTGGTCAGCTTGCCAGCGGTCTCCTTCTCCAGCTCCGCGATGACCTTCGGGTCGCCGCCGGCACCCCATGCCCAGTCCGCTTCGCCGGTCTGCAAAACGGCACGCGTAGCAGAAAGCGCGTCGCCGCCACCCTTCAGCTCGACGCTGTCAAAGAACGGCTTGCCTGCCTCCCAGTAACCCTCGTAGCGATCGTAGAGGACGACATCGCCCGGTCGGAACTCGGTGACAACGAATGGGCCAGTGCCAACCGGCTTGAGGTTCGCTTCGGCGTTGCGCGATTCCGTACCCATGAAGTCGCGAAAGATGTGTTCGGGAATGATCATGCCGTTGCGGCCGGTGAAGATCTCGAAGCCGGCTGGATTCGGCTCGGCGAAGGTGATTGTTACCGTATAGTCGTCCGGGGTGTCGATCGATTCAATCGGCGCGAACACAGCCGATGTCACTGAGGCGGTATCGGGATCGGTCGCATACTCCCAGGTGAATTTCACGTCCTTCGACGTGAACGGCGTGCCGTCGTGCCAGGTGACGCCCTCGCGGAGCTTCCAGGTGACCGACAGGCCGTCTTCGGCTACACCGCCGTTCGCCAGAGTCGGAAATTCGGCTGCGAGCACCGGCACGGGCTCGCCTTCGCGAGTGAAGTCGGCCAGCGGCTGATAGGCGATGCGCGACGCATCGTAATCCTTATAGCCGGTCGCCAGATGCGGGTTGAGCATCGTCGGAGCTTGCCACTGCAGAATGCGCAGCTGGCCTCCGCCGCCTGCCTCAGCGGCCGGCGCAGATGGCTCGGTCGGCTCCTCCTCCGCAGCCGTCGGCGACGCGTCATTGGTCGTTGCCTCTGGCGAGCCCTCCTCAGCGGTGGCAGTCGACTCAGCCTCGGTGGCAGGTGGCTCGGTCGCCGACGGCGCGGTCGTCGCCTCGCCGCCCGAAGATTCGGTGTCGTTGTCATCGTCTCCGCCGCATGCGGCAAGCAGCGTCGCGATGACCGGTGCGCTCAGGCCGAGCGCTGCACCACGTCGCAACAGATTGCGACGAGTGAGACGCCCGGAACGGGCCTCGTTCCAGAGATCCTCAACTGAATCTGATACGGGCGTTATACGAACCACCGGACGACTCCTTCCCCTCACCATCCAGCCGACACGCTCCAGTCCAACGGATTCGTCCGTCGCGGACAGGTGCCGGCACAAGCCAGCAGGCCGCCTGATTTCGCTCCCGCCCTTTCCCATGCCGGTACGCGAAACCGACCAGCGCGCTATCAGCCATCGATGCGCTGGCCGCGGCAGATAAGACTCCCCTCGTTGTGTGAAGTGACGTATTGATCCGGCAGCCGCTGCCGAACGTAACGCCATTCACGCGCGCGCAGGCAACCCGCCAGCGCGCTGTTGTCGAAAGGGAATCGTTCAACCGGCGACGATGCGCAGCAGGTTATGCGGGGCCCGCACGGAATGTCAATAGGGTTGTTGGACTTATGCTCCCGGCGGCTACTGATGCTCAAGTCAGTTGGAGCCGCCTCTTGCTTGCCACTCGTGGTCCAGAATGGCGTAGGTGAAGGTGTCCCACCAGCGATCGCGGAAGTGCTGGTGCTCGCGGACGTGCGCTTCGCGGCGCATGCCGAGCCTTTCCATAACGCGCCACGAACCGCGGTTATCGGCGATGCATTCGGCCCAGATGCGATGCAGCGCAAGATCCTCGAACCCGAACCGGACGATGGCTCGCGCGGCCTCAGTCGCGTATCCGTGCCCCCAGAAGTCCGGGTCGAGCTCGTAGCCGATGTTGGCCTCGCCGATCTCCGGATCATTGATCCGGATGCCGCAATTACCGATCATCGCGCCAGACGCGCGCTCGACGATGACGAGCTGGCGTTTCAGACGCGGGCTGGTTGCCTGCGCCGCGACGAAGCGCTCGACCAGCTCGCGCACGATGGGGGCAGGATCGTCGTTCTCAGGATAGAAGTGCTGGTAGCGCGGATCGCGCCAGTAGCGCGCCATCACCAGCCAGTCGTCCGACACGAACTCGCGCAGGATCAACCGCTCAGTCTCGATCTGCATCCGGTGCGTGCCTCCGCCCGCGGGTATGTGCCGTTCGGCCCATCGGTCGGTCGGGCCGAACGGCATCCGACGATCAGCTGTTCTCTTCGAACCACTCGGTCTTGCGCTGGCCTTCATCGAGCCAGCGCTTCAGGTTACCCAGCTCAATATCCCAGCCGCCGCTATTGTCCTCATAGACCCGGTCCCAGTCGTCGCTATCACCGAATCCGGTCTGTGTCAGACGAACGAGGGTGCCCTCATCGTGGGGGAGAATGTCGAAGGCACAGGTCGTTTCCTGGCCGCCAGACTCGAGATCCCAGACCAAGACGAAGCGATGCGGTGGCGACATCTCGACGATTCTCCCGACGCTCTTCTGATGCGGCAGCCAGGTCAGGTTGTAACGCTCGCCCGGCGCGGAGCCGATGTCGGCCTGCTTGACAAACCAGTGCTCCAGATCCGCCTGGGTGGTGAGCGCCTGATAGACACGCTCCGGCGTCGCAGCAACGACGATCTCCTTCTCAATGGCGCGTCCAATAGATGATGATGTCATGGTTCCAGCTCTCCTTCTACTGCATGTTCTGGTTCATCCAGAATCGAACGACGAAGGCGCTCCAGCGCCTCATCCCAGGAGGTCGACAGGCTCGACCAGAGGTCGTCGCCTTCCGGCAACGTGGCCACAATGGTCGACAGAACCGCGCGGAACGCTTCCAGATCAGCCGGGGTGTGGTGCTGCTGCAACATGGCGTCGATGCCTGCATCCCAGCTCGCCAGCCGCATCTCCAGATCAGGCTCAAGCGCGCGACCAGAGTTCGTCAACCAGAGCCGGACGATGCGCCGGTCAGGATCATTGCGCTTGCGCTCGACAAGTCCGGCCTTCTCCAGCTGATCCGCGATCCAGGTCGTCGACGTCGCATCGAGCTGAGCGCGCTCCCGCAGGTCGACCAGCGCAAGCCCGTCCTCACGCCAGAGCTGGCGCAGCACGTAGAGCTGCGACGGCGAGACGACGTCATCCGCCAACGCGGCGGTGTACATCTTCGCGACTTTGCGTCCGGCTGCGCCAAGCAGGAAGCCCAACGGCTCTCGGTTCATGACTGTCGACTCACGGTCACCTGCGATCCTCCAATTCCATATCATCCTAATTAGTAACATCGTACCTGTCAAGACCCTGAGCGCGCACAGGTGGGCGTACAATCAAAGCGAGACGATGTCAGGAGGATCCACGTCATGTCAGGGATATTGAACGATCGCGTCGTGCTGGTGACCGGCGGGACCGGAGCGCTCGGCGCGGGTGTGCTGCCGGTGCTCGTTCGCGAGGGCGCCACTGTCATCACGACGGCCCACCGGCCCACAGAGTCGCCGGGCGAGGGGATTACCGTGGAGGTCGCCGATCTGCTGGAGCCAGGTGCCGCTGAGCCGCTCATCGAACGCATCATCGCCCAGCACGGCCGACTGGATGCCCTCGTCTGCCTCGTCGGCGGGTTTCGCGGCGGAGCATTCATCCAGACCGACAACCAGACGTGGCGTGAGCTGATCGAGCTGAACGTCCAGACGGCGGTGTCGACAATTCGCGCTGCGCTGCCCGGCATGGTCGAGCGCGACTACGGCCGGATCGTTACGGTTGGTGCGCGCTCCGCCGTCAACCCGATGCCGAACACAGCCGCCTATGCCGCCGCAAAGGCATCGGTCATCGCCTTCACGCGCTCGCTCGGACGCGAATTCCGCCGGACCGGCGTGACGATCAACTGCATCCTGCCGGAGACGATCGACACACCGCAGAATCGCGAGTCGATGCCAAAGGCCAACCCGGATAACTGGGTCAAGCCGGCCGACGTCGGCGAAGTTATCGCCTTTCTCTGCAGCCAGCAGGCCGGCATCATCCGCGGCGCGGCGATTCCGGTGGAGTAGCGCAGAACCCAGCATCCTTGCTGGCCGGAACAACGAGTAGTCAACCGCGGTGTTTGTGTCAGCCGAGTGGCAAACCCGCCCCTTCGTCATTCGGAAGGTGTTGTCAGCGTCAAGGAGAGGATCCGGCGGGTGCGACAGCCACTCGCTACTTCTGTCATTCTGAGGCCATAGCCGAAGAATCTCCCACCCGTTCGACTCCTTTCAACGCGGGACAGATTTCTCGCGTGTGCGCTCGAAATGACAGAACAACGAGAACATTACCGTGGCCCGTTACACGACTATTCGACGCTGACGAGCCACGCAGAATCGCAAACGAACTGGTGCATCCCATGCCTGTAAGTCCACTGGGACTCGCTCCGAAGGAAGAGTGATATGTATCGCCTGAGTGAGACGCAGTCGCCTACTTCCACTCCTCACGTAACTTCGGAATCAGGCCCTCGGCGATCGGCTTGAAGTCGTTCACGTTCTTCGGCGCGTGGAAAAGGAAGTCGGTGATACCGAGCGCGCGTAGCGAGTCGAGGTGTTCACGCTGCTCTGTTTCGCTCTTCGTCACGAAGTCGGCGCCGAGCGTCGTGGAGCGGCGGATCTCCTTTGGATCACGGCCGATCTTCTCGCAGGCAGCCTCGATTTTCCCGACGCGCTCGCGATAGGTGTCCACGTCCGGGAAGTTGTTGTCCCACTGGTCGGCGTAGCGCGCGATGATCCGCAGCATGCGGTCGCCGGAGCCGCCGATCACGACCGGCAGGTGTGGCTTGCCGTCCTTCTGCTGCACCGGCTTGGGGAAGAACAGCGCATCGCGGAGCTGGTAGTACTTGCCGTCGTAGGTCGTGCTGTCTTCCGTCTGCAGCTTCTCGAAGATCTCCAGCGCCTCGCGGAACATTGAGACGCGGTCGCCGGCACCGGGGAAGTCGATGCCGTACATCTGGTGCTCGCCCTCGAACCAGGCTGCGCCGACGCCGAGCAGGCAGCGTCCGTTGGAAATGTGATCGACCGTGACTGCCGACTTGAGCAGCATGCCCGGATTGCGGTAGGTAATGCCGGTCACCATCGTGCCGAGCAGCACGTTGCTCGTCGCCTCGGCCAGACCGGCCAACAGCGTCCAGCCTTCAAGATTGGGACCGGTTCGCGGATCGGAGAGTGGGATGATGTGGTCGAAGACCCACGCGGATTCCAGTCCCCAGGCATCAGCTGCAAGGAAATTGCGGCGTATTTCATCCCAGGTCAGATGGTGCTGGCTGCTGCGCAGCCCGAACCTGACAGACGGAGTGGATGCGGTCATGGGTGCCTCTTCCAATCTCTTTGCCTGAATCGATGACGGAGAGAAACTGTCGCAAACAATTGGCCAGCCGTCCAGACCACCACTCCGCGATCGCAACCCACCGGCACGAGAGGAGCCTGATACATGCGCGCAATGGTTCTCCGCGAAGCAGGGCGTCCACTGGAGCCCACCGACCTGCCCGACCCATCGCCCAGCGAACGGCAGGTACTGATCCGGATTCACGCCTGCGGCATCTGCCGCACCGACCTGCACATCGTCGATGGCGAGCTGACCGAGCCGAAGCTGCCGCTGGTCCCCGGCCACCAGATCGTCGGCACGGTGGTCGACCTGGGATCGCAGGTGACATCGTTCCAGGTCGGCGATCGGGTCGGTGTGCCGTGGCTCGGTAGCACCGATGGGACGTGTCAGTTCTGTCTGAGCGGTCGCGAGAACCTGTGCGATGAGGCACGATTCACCGGCTATGACATTGACGGTGGTTACGCTGAACTGGCAACCGCCGACGAGCGCTTCACGTTTGCGATCCCGCCCGGGTTCGACGACCTGGCCGCTGCGCCGCTGCTGTGCGCCGGACTGATTGGCTATCGCGCATTGCGGATGACCGGCGACGCGCGGCGTCTGGGCCTCTACGGGTTCGGCGCGGCGGCGCACATCATTACGCAGGTGGCGATCTGGCAGGGGCGCGAGGTGTACGCGTTCACGCGTCCCGGCGATCTGACCAGCCAGCAGTTTGCCCGCACGCTCAGCGCGACCTGGGCCGGCGGCACCGATGAGCACCCGACCGAACTTGACGCCGCGATCATCTTCGCGCCCGCTGGCGACCTGGTGCCGACAGCCTTGCGCGCGATGGCGAAGGGCGG
>JBDHWD010000035.1:0-24894 GCA_039810005.1 Thermomicrobiales bacterium
TCGTCGTCAACCGGGAAGAGACCGCAGGTTGCACCATACTCTGGCGACATATTGCCGATCGTCGCGCGGTCGGCCAGCGGCAGCTTGGACAGGCCGGTGCCGAAGTACTCGACGAAGCGACCGACGACACCGTGCTTACGCAGCATCTGCGTGATCGTCAGCACCAGGTCGGTCGCGGTCGCACCCTCGGGCAGCTCGCCAACGAGGCGCACGCCGACGACACTCGGCGGCAGCATGAAGATCGGCTGGCCCAGCATCGCGCCCTCGGCCTCGATGCCGCCAACGCCCCAGGCGAGAACGCCCAGGCCGTTGACCATCGGCGTATGCGAGTCGGTGCCAACGCAGGTGTCCGGGAACGCGACCATTTCGCCATCGACCTCACGCGCCTGAACGACCTGCGACAGATACTCCAGGTTTACCTGGTGGCAGATGCCAGTGCCCGGTGGGACGATGCGCAGGCCATCAAACGACTGCGCGGCCCAGCGCAGGACGGCATAGCGCTCCCTGTTGCGCTGGTATTCGTACTCAACGTTGCGCTCGAAGGCCAGCGTCGAGCCAAAGGCATCGACGGTGACGGAGTGGTCAATCACCAGGTCGGCAGGAAGAAGCGGATTGACCTTCGAAGGATCGCCGCCAAGCCTCGCCATTGCTGAGCGCATCGCTGCCAGATCAACGACCGCCGGTACGCCGGTGTAGTCCTGCAGAAGCACCCGAGCCGGGAGGAATGGCAGTTCGCCATCACGACGGTTGCCCGGCGTCCAGCTCGCGAGCGCCTTCACGTCGCTCTCGTCGAAGCCCTCCGTGCCACAATTACGCAGGATGTTCTCAAGAAGGATCTTGACAGTCAGTGGGAGACGGGCAATATCACCGAACTCACTCAATGCATCGAGCCGGTAGTACTGAATCGTGCCACCTGAATACTCAAGCGCGGCACGCGCGTTAAATGGGTCGTGTCGTTCAGCCATGTCTATCCGCTCCTCACCGGCTCCGCTTGTTCGTGCCCCGCTGGGCGCGTCACCTCGACTTCTTCCGGAGTCCCTGCACTATACATAACCGCGATATGGACAGATGAATTCCCTTATGGCTATGGTACTACGGACCAGACCAGGAATGGCTGAGCGGCCAGAACAACCATTGCGACGAGAACGTCTTCATGAGGAGGGACCGCCGTGAACGACCGTGACCAGCAGATGATGCGCCAGGCATTCGACGTAGCTCGTGGCGCCACTGACCACGGCAACCGACCATTCGGAGCGCTGCTCGTTGACGCCGACGGCAATGTCCTCTTCAGTGGCGAGAACACGGTTGCCGACGATGGCGACGTGACAGGTCACGCGGAGACGCACGTCGTTCGCTTGGCGACTCGCGCGCTCGACCCGGACACCCTCGCCTCCTGCACGATGTACGCCAGCACCGAGCCGTGCCCGATGTGCTCGGCTGCGATCTTCATGGCCAACATCCGCCGCGTCGTCTTCGGCATCAGCGCTGAGCGCCTGCGAGCCGAGCGCGGCGACCCGAACGCGCCATCACTCCGGCTGTCGTGTGCCGAGGTGATGGCGCGCGCATCTCATCCGGTGGAGGTCATCGGCCCATTCCTCGAAGAGGAGGCTCTTGCCGTTCACCGCGGCGAGTGATCACGAGCCGAATGTGATCGGCTCGGCGTCGCTCTGTCCGCCGCGGGCAATCGCGTTGAACAGGAAGCGATAGCTTCCGCGCGATTGTCCGCGGAACTGCGGACGGAAGCCAAACAGGATCGCCCGGCCTTCGCCGACCGATACCTCGGCCAGCGCGCCCTTGCCAGCGAGGCGCTCTGCGCCGAGGATCCAGCCACTGAGGTTCGGCTCGTACTCCGGATAGCGGGCGACGAGCCGAACCTCGTCGCCACGAGTGCCTTCGAGCACCGGGCTCTTGATGAAGAGCGCAACCTCCTGGCGATTCATGCCCCAGCCGAGCGGGTGACTTGTGTCAACGAGAATGCGCAGCAGGGATCCTGGGCAGTAGAACTCTTCGTTGCTCAGCCCCTCGACCGCATTGCGCACCGGCGGGTGGATGTAGCGCATAACGAACCGCGAGGCGGAGTCGAGTGCGACGAGCGTGCCGCCCTGTTCGACGAACGCGCCGAGCGCTTCCGCCCCAATCCGGCCAAGTCCGCCGACATACTCTTTGGGGTATGGCTCCTGATACTGGTTCTTCTCGGGATTGCCTTCAAAGATGTCCTTCGCCGACTGCTCTGGAAGCAGAATGACATCGAACTTCTCCAGCAGCCCTCCCTGGCGGATGTCGGCATTGTGCAGCGTTTCGTAGGGAATGCCGTAGTCATCGAAGATCCAGCGCAGCCAGCCTTCATCGATCGATGGCTTCCACGACTGGTAGATCCCGAGCCGTGGCAGCGATTGCTGCGCCGCCCGAACCTCGATCGGCGTGTCGATCCCGACAATGTCGACGCCGGTGTCGCGGGCCACCGCGTCGATCGTATCCCGTGCTGCGTCGCGGACGAGGTAGGTGCCTGCCGCCAGAGCGCCGTGCCGCTCGGTTAGCCGGTAGACGCTCGCTCCAGCGGCAAGCAAGCGATAGAGGGCTCGCACCGAGCCGTTGCGCGTCGCCGAGAAGCGCCAGCCGTACTGACCCTGCCCGGACACCTCGCCTTCGGGAGCGCTGACATCGTCCAGCTCAACGGGCGCTTCAAACTCCGCATCGACTTGAATGGCGCGCACGCCCATCTGGAGCGGCAGTGTATGACCGACGATGTCATATGGCGGCACCGGTGGTCCATCCGGCCAGCGCCGCAGGTCTGGATAGGTCTGCATCTCCAGCAATGTCTTAACGTAATTGCCGCTCGGCTGCGCAAGGCGGATCACCCATGTCCCGGCCGGGTAGCGGACACCGTCGGCCACGAACTCGGCCGTCGCCCGCTCGACCTCGACGTCGCCTCGGCGCAGGGTATCCAGCAGATCGTGTGTCGTTCCCGGGTCGTCCTGTTCGGTTGGGATGAGGAAAGCGTACGGACCATCGACGCGCTCAACCGTGCGCCGCATGATGCCGGCGTAGTTTCGTAGCCACTGGCGGCGGTTTCGCGCCGCGTGCTCCAGGAAGGCGAGCGCGGCGATTTTGTCGTATTCAACGATGTCGCGCAGGGTCCACTCGCCGCCCTTCCACGGTAGCGGGTGATTCCAGGTGCGCACCTTGGGATCGAAGCCGGCCTCCACCTTCAGCTTGTCCTCGGGAACCTCTACTGGCGTTGCCAACCGGCAACTTGCGGCTTCGGACAGGATATCGACGCTGCCGTGGTAATTGCCGTATGCGAGGGAAGGGCTGTAATTGTCAAAGATGATGTGGGTCGCGACGCCGCTCTTACCGGCGGCTGTCAGGCGCGTCGCGATGGCCGTACCGAGGTCGCCGAAGCCTTGCTGGATGACCGGGTCCTGGTTCGGATCGAGCGGATCGATGAACGGCGGCACCATGAATCGCGCCCCATCGCGGCCCATTTGGTGCATGTCGAAGACGAGTTGCGGCCGCTCGCGATTGTGGAGATCGGCATACAGGCCCGTTTCAGCCTGCGTCAGCATGAACCAGTCACGGTTATTGTCGTGGCCGACGTAGTGGTGATAGAGCCATGGCATCGGCTGGCCCTCATACTCAGTGCCAAGCCACTGTCGATACCACTCGACGATCATCTGATGTCCGTCGGGATTGTGCGACGGGATGATGACCGCGACGACGTTCTCCAGCACCTCAAGGCTGTCGGGATCATCCGCGGCAGCCAGGTCGCTTGCTAGCTCCAGCGTCATCACGGCAGCGCCGATTTCGTTGGAGTGCTGCGTACAGAGCAGGAACGCCGTGACCTTCCCGGACTCAATCAGCGCTTCGTCCTCGGCTGCATCGCGACCACGCGGGTCATAGAGCTTGTTCAGTGTGTCGCGCAGCTCCTCACGACGCGCGAGATTTTCCGGCGACGAGACGTAGACCGCGATATACGGGCGGCCCTGCGTGGACTCACCCAGCCGCTCGACCACGACGCGATCCGACGCGGCCGCGAGCTGGTCGAAGTACGCGACGATCTCATCCCAGTCCGGCAATCGCCGCGGCGTTCCAATCTGATAACCCAGCACCGACTCCGGTGTTGGCATCTGCACTCCATTGTTCACAGACTATCCTTCCGTGGTTGTCAGCAGGCTTTGCACGGCGATCATACCCGCGATCTGGCCACGACAATCTGCGCCGCAGCGGGTAGGATGCGCGCACTGAGCAATGAGCCATGAAAGCAGGACCGAATGGCGCACTACTTCGCATATTGCACGTTGCTGGATCGCGATGAAATGGGCCGCTTCTGCCCAACAGCGAAAGCAGGCGAAACCGGCAGCGTCACCGGCTGGCGAGTCACGTTCGCGGCGCACAACCTCGGTGGCAGCAACGGCGGTTGCCATCTGGTCGAAGCGGAAGACCACACGATCTACGGCCTGCTCTATGAGCTGGACGACGAAACGCTGACCAAGCTCGACAGTATTTCCGGCGTAGGTCAGGGGATGTATCAGCAGATTCCGGTGCAGGTCACAACCGAAAGCGGTCAAACCATTGACGCCATCACCTATCTGATCCCGGAGCCACGTGGTGACTTCCAGCCATCAGCCGCCTATGTCCGTCCGATTCTCAAGGGCGCCGCTGACTGCAACCTGCCGGAGCCATACCAGGCTGAGCTCACCGATCTCGTCAACCGCTCCGTTGCGCGATAGCCGAGCGCGGCGCGATCAGGAGACTTCCACGTCGTGCGCGCCGCTCTCGGTGACACCGGCTGCTGTGATCTGGACGAACTCGGCGCGCTCCCAGAGTTCGGGGATCGTTGCCGCTCCCGCATAGCTGAGACCCGACCGTAAGCCGCCCACGAGCTGGTAGACAACGTCCGCGACCGGCCCGCGTGCGGGGACGATTGCCTCGACACCCTCCGGCACGACCTCGAGCCAGTCTGTGTCGTCAACCGCATCGCCGCGCTCGACCCGCTGGCGGTCAACGTTGGCTGTCAGCGATGCCATGCCGCGCACGATCTTGTAGCGCCGTCCACGACGCACGACGGGCGCGCCGGGGGCTTCGTCGGTGCCGGCCAGCAGGCTGCCAAGCATGACTGTGCTCGCACCAGCCGCCAGCGCTTTGGTGATGTCGCCGGACGTGCGGATGCCGCCGTCGGCAATGATCGGCACATTAAGTTCGCGACCGACGTCGCCGCACTCCGCGATAGCCGTGAGCTGCGGCACGCCAAAGCCAGTCGCAATGCGAGTGATGCAGATGGAGCCCGCGCCAACACCAACCTTCACGGCGTCCGCACCAGCGTCAACCATGTCCCGCACACCGTCTCCCGAAGCGACATTCCCACCGACGACGTCAACATCGGGGAAGCGCTTCTTCAATGCAGTCACCATGTCGAGTGCGGCGTCGGAATGGCCGTGAGCAATGTCGACCACGAGCACATCGGCCCCGGCTTCGACGCAGAGCGCCGCACGCTCGATGTCGGTCGGCCGGACCCCGATTGCCGCGCCAACTCGCAAGCGACCCAGCTCGTCCTTCGTCGCATCCGGCTGGTCGTCGACCTTGCGGATATCCTGAGCCGTCACCAGGCCATGCAAGCGTCCGTGCTCATCAACAAGTGGCAGCTTTTCTATCCTGCCCGATCGCAGCGCCCGACGCGCGTCATCGAGCGAGGAGCTGGGCGAACCAGTAACGAGGCGTTCACGTGGCGTCATAACCGCGCTCACCGGAAGGTCGTCGCTTTCTGCGAAGAGCAGATCGCGCGCCGTGACGACACCGAGAATCGTGTCGTCCTGGCCGGAAACGATCAGGCCGCCAATGTCGTGTTCGGCTAACATCCCGCGCGCGTCAGCAATCGTCGCGTCAGGTGCAATGCGTTGTGGCTGAGAAACGACAAAGCCCTCCGATCGCTTGACCTGCTGGATCTCAGCGGCCTGCCGATCGGGTGTCATGAAGCGATGAATGATACCGATGCCGCCGATCCTCGCCAGCGCAATCGCCATCCGCGCCTCAGTAACGGTGTCCATATTGGACGACACAATCGGCAGCGCCAGGCTGATGCGGTGAGTAAGCCGCGTTGTCGTTGAGACCGCCCGCCGCGATCGGATGCTGGATCGCTTGGGAATAAGAAGAACATCATCAAATGTCAATGCTGGCTGGCTACGGATGCGCATGCGCCCCCCAACGTGCCGCCGAGTCCTGCAATGCGCTAGCGCTCGGTCGGCGTATCTTCAGTGTCCGGCAGTCGATCGACCGCCTCGTCCATCGACTCGGAGATACGACGAGTGTACTCGCCGAGCGTATCAGCGCCTTCGGCCGGCCAGAGATGCTCGGGAACATCGTCGTCGTCATCGCCGCTTCCGGCTGACGCCTCGTCAAGCATCCATTGTGGGACATCGTCGTTCGAGACCACAGCATCGTCCGGCAGATCGCCATCCGGCGCACGATCCTCGGCATCTTCCATGATCGGCTCTACGTCGTCGCGACGAATGCCCCGACGTCGCTGCTTTCTGTCTTCGGTCATCCGATTCGCTCCTGATTCGTTGGCCTGCGAGTTGGCAAGAGGTGGTGCATGAGCGGCATCTCTCGTCAGGACGGGAAGCGCACGTTTCGTACCAGATTTGGTGGCCAGAATCTGGCGGCATCATGGGTAACGCGGATGTGCGCCGCTCCGAAGCAAACCGCAACACCGACTCGCATGATTGAATACGAGTTGGCGATCGAGACGGCTCCGATCAACCGCCGTATGCGGGCGACGCACGTCGTATGGAGAGAGGGATTCGAGGTATGACGGCAGTTTCCACAGACTTGTCGGCGCTCGCGCAACAGCTTCGTGTTGACAGCGTCCGCACCAGCACCGCGGCCGGGTCGGGCCACCCCAGCTCAGCGCTTTCCGCCGCCGACATCATGGCGGTTCTCATGACGAAGTACCTGAAGTACAACTTCGATCAGCCCGACAACCCGGGCAACGATCATCTCATCTTCTCGAAGGGCCACGCGTCGTCGCTGTTGTATGCAATGTATCGCGCGGCCGGCGCAGTCTCGGACGACGAGATGATGTCGTATCGCCAGCTCGGCAGCCCGTTCCAGGGTCACCCGACACCGGTGCTGCCGTGGGTCGATGTCGCAACCGGCTCGCTCGGTCAGGGCCTGCCAATCGCGGTTGGCGTCGGCATCGCCGGCAAGTACCTCGACAAGCTGCCCTATCGCGTCTGGGTTCTCTGTGGCGACTCCGAGTTCGCTGAAGGCTCGATCGCCGAGGGCATGGACAAGGCCAACTACTACAAGCTGGGCAACCTGATCGCCATTCTCGATATGAATCGGCTCGGGCAGCGCGGCGAGACGGAATACGGCTGGGATGGTGACGAGTACGCCGCACGAGCTCGCGCGTTCGGCTGGCATCCGATCGAGATCGACGGCCACGACTTCGCCGACATCGAGCGCGGCTTCGACCTCGCCATCGCCCACCAGGAGACGAATGAGCAGCCGGTCCTGATCGTCGCCCGCACGGTCAAGGGCAAGGGCATCTCGTGGATGGCCAATGAAAACGGCTGGCACGGCAAGCCGGTGCCGAAGGACAAGCTCGACGCGACGATCAAGGAGCTCGGCGGCAAGACCGACCTGACTTTTGACGTGCCGGAGGCTCCGGCTGTCGTGCCGAAGTCACCCGGCTCGACGAGCAATGCCGATGCGTCGGCCACCTACGAACTCGGCAAGTCGGTTGCGACTCGTCAGGCATACGGCGACGGACTCAAGGCGGTCGGCGGCGAGCGCTCCGACGTCGTCGTCCTCGACGCTGAGGTGTCGAACTCGACGATGTCCGAGATCTTCAAGAATGCTTACCCCGATCGATTCTTCGAGATGTTCATTGCTGAGCAGCAGATGGTTGCCAGCGCCGTCGGGATCAGCGTGCGCGGCTACGTCCCGTTCGCCTCGACGTTCGGTGCGTTCATGAGTCGTGCCTACGATTTCATCCGCATGGCTGCCATCTCGCAAGCGAACATCAAGCTGTGCGGCTCGCACGCTGGCGTCTCGATCGGCGAGGATGGTCCGTCGCAGATGGCGCTCGAGGACATCGCGATGATGCGCGCCGTCCATGGCAGCGCTGTCCTCTATCCGTCGGACGCCAATCAGACCATCGCGCTCGTCCGCCAGATGGCTGACCACACCGGCATCGCCTACATTCGAACGACCCGCGCCGCGACGCCGGTGATCTATAGTGCTGACGAAGCATTCACAATCGGCGGCAGTCGTGTTGTCCGGCAATCAGACGAAGATCAGGTGACGATCGTCGCTGCCGGGATCACGCTGCATGAGTCGATCAAGGCCGCCGAGGCGCTGGCAAAGGACGGCGTCAACGTCCGCTTGATTGACCTCTATTCGGTCAAGCCGGTCGATGTCGATACGTTGCAAGCGGCGCTGGAGGCCACCGACAGACGACTCGTCGTCGTCGAAGACCATTGGCCGCAGGGCGGCATTGGCTCGGCCGTCCTTGAGGCACTGGCAACAGCCAGTGACGGCGCATTCACGGTGCAGATGAAGCATCTTGCGCCGAGTGGTCTGCCGGGCTCCGGCACCCCGGACGAGCTGCTGGAGTGGGCCGGCATCTCCGCCAGCCACATCGCTGATGCAGTGCGCGAGCTGCTCGGCTAGGATTGTCGAAACGGCCCGCGACGCAGCGCGCGTTGCGGGCCGCCTCACGCATCGAATAGAACGTCGGACGGCAACGGGAGAATATGCGCGCCTACTGGCAGAACGTCCTCAGCTGTGGGCGCGACATCCATCTTTTCCTGGGTTACGCGCTGCTGTCGTACATCGGTATCGGCGTCTTCACACTCATCTTCAACCTCTATCTGGTGCAGCTCGGCTATGACGAGGGCTTTATCGGCGCAGTCAACGGCGTCTACACGCTCTCGATGGGTATCACCTGCCTGCTGATCGGGTTCCTGATCAATCGCTTCGGCAACTGGATCTGCCTGACGCTCGGGACAATCGAGTTTGCGATCAGCCTGGTCGTGCTAGCGACAGTCACCTCCGAAACGGCGCTGCTACTGCTCGCTGCACTGAACGGCATCGGTAGCGCGTTCATCATGACCGGTCAGATGCCGTTCGTCATTGAATGGACACCACGGCGACATACGGCGCTGATGGCAGCCCTCTCGTCAGCGATCAGCTCCGGCTCGATCATGCTTGGCAGCCTGGTGGGTGGTCTGCTGCCATCTGGTGTTGGCGCGTTGGTCGATAGCGCGGCGAGCTCGGCAGAGGCGTACCGTTGGACATTGATCATCGGCGCTGCCCTGACCACGATCAGCATTGCACCGCTGCTGGTCATGGGGCCAGCCCGAAAGGAGCGGCATCATGAAGACTTCCGCGTCTCGCATGCCCAGCTGCTGTCGCATCGCGTTCGACGACAGGCACGCCGCGACGTCGGCGCGCTGATCCTGCTCGGCCTGTTCCTCGCCCTCGGCGTCGGCGCAGTCGAGCCGTTCTACAACGTGCTGCTCACTAACATGGGAACACCGGCCGGGACGATCGGCCTCATCTTCGCGCTCTCGGGTCTGGTGGCGACGGTCCTGTCGGTTGCCGGCCCGGCTCTCGCCCAGCGCATCGGCTACGTCTCGGCGCAGATCTGGACGCGGGTGTTCTTCATCCCGGTCCATCTTCTGCTGATCCCGTTTCCATCCGCGTGGCTCGTCTCACTCGGCTATGCCGGTCGCAAGATCTCTGGCTCCGTCTCGTGGCCGCTCGAGTCCGCCCACGCCGGTGGCCTGCTGCCGCCGCAGGCTCGCGCACACGCCTTCGGCCTGCGGTCGGCGTCGTGGAACATCGGCTACGCGTTTGCGGCGTTCACCTCGGGGCAGATCATTGCGCGAACTGGCAGCTATACTCCTGCGTACCTATCTCTCAGCGTCTTTTGCATATTGTCGGTTGCGGTCTACGTGATTGCCTTCGGCGGTCGGCTGCCGGACGACGGCACGTCAGCGGAAGAGCCGGTGCCGCAGCAGGTAGTCGAGCCGCTGTCAACCGATTGACGCAGGGCGTAGGCTCAAAGCATCGCACGACATTGCAACGAAGAGGGCCATACCGTTGATCCCAACCGAGCTGACAACGAACCAGACGCAACAAATCGAAGAGCTTGCGGAGATCATCCGCTTCCATGCGCCACTGGTCGCATTTACCGGAGCCGGCATCTCGACCGAGTCGGGCATTCCTGACTATCGCGGGCCGCAGGGGCTCTGGACGACCGGCAACGCGAAACCGTTCACCTACGACGACTTCATGAATAGCACGGAAGCCCGCCGCGAATGGTGGCGGCGTCTGCCGGCGCACCTGGACGAGGTCGAGGCCCGCCAGCCGAACGCCGGCCACCTCGCATTGACGGCGATTGAGCGCGCGTTTGTCATGCTGGCCATCGTCACCCAGAACATCGACGGGCTGCAACAGGAGGCCGGCTCCGATCCGTCTCGCGTGATTGAGATCCACGGTAGCAGCCGCATGATTCGCTGCACGCAGTGTGGTGAGCGCTATCTGGCACGCGAGATCCTGGAAGTCTACGGCGACCAGCCGGACCCACCGCCATGCCCGAACTGTGGCGGCATCCTCAAGTCCGGCACAATCGCATTTGGAGAGCCGGTGCCGCAGGATGCGCTGCGCGTCGCCTTCACTGTCGCCCAGCAGGCGGGTGTCATGCTGGTTGTCGGCTCGACGTTGCTCGTCAATCCAGCCGCACGCATTCCGGGAATCGCTAAGGACGCCGGCGCCTATCTCGCCATCCTCAACAAGGGCCAGACTGGCCTGGACGAGATCGCGGATCTGCGCGTCGACGCCCCGGCCGGGCAGGCCCTGACCTATCTGTCGGAGCGGCTGCTGTCATCGGAGCCGGGCTACTGAGTTGGGCGAACGGAGCGCGCATTGAGCGAGATTATCGTGCTGGGCACGGCCCAGGATGGCGGGCTGCCACATGCAGGATGTCGCTGCGCACAGTGCGAGCGCGCGCGATCGGACAGCACCTTCCGGCGCTCTCCGGCATCAATCGGCATACGTTGCGGCTCCGAAACGATCCTCGTCGACGCGACGAGCGCGTTCAGCGAGCAGATCCATGTGCTGCAATTAGCTGTACCGGACAGCAAGCCAGGTAGCCGCTATCGGGCTCCATCCACAGTCATGCTGACGCACGGTCACACCGGCCACTACGTCGGTCTCTGGCAGCTCGACAAGTCCGTCATGGCGGCGGATTGCGTCCGCGTTTACGGACCGCCGCTCACAATCGAACTTCTCGCGACCAACGAGCCTTGGCGGCAGATGGTAGCCGACGGCTTCATTGCGCTCGCGCCGCTGCCAATCGGCGCAGTTCACGATCTCACACCCGACCTGAGTGTTGTGCCGATCGCCGTCCCACATCGTTCCGAATGGCAGACAGATACCGTTGCCTACCGGATCAACGGACCAACACGCAGCCTGCTCTACCTGCCCGACATCGATCGCTGGGATGACTGGGAGATCGACGCGGTCGAGGCAATCGGCTCGGTTGACGTGGCGCTGATTGACGGCACGTTCTGGGAGCCGTTCTCGCGTTCTGGCGTCCCGCACCCGCCGGTGACTGAGTCGCTGAACCTCTTCGGGAAGATCGCCCGGTCCGGTCGCGCGCGCATCCTGTTCACCCACCTGAACCACTCCAACCCACTCGTCGATCCGGACAGCCCGGAAGCGCAGCTGGTTCGCGAGAGTGGCTTCGAGATTGCCCGGGACGGCGACATCATTCCTCTCTGAGTCTACTGCCACGAATTCGTGCTACGGTAACGAAAAGCGTGAAGCGACAGGAGGATGGGGTGGACGCAACCGATCTGTGCTACATGTCAGCGACCGAACTGCTGGACGCCTATCGGGAGAAGACGCTCTCGCCAGTAGAGGTCACCGAGGCGATTCTCGATCGCATTGAGCGCGTGAACCCGGCGCTGAACGCCTTCGTCACGATCACGTCCGAGCGGGCCCGCGCCGACGCGCAGACGGCTGAGCGCGCCTGGATGCAGGGTGAGGCAACGGGCGCGCTGACCGGCGTGCCGATATCGATCAAGGACATCACCTACACCAAAGGCATCCGCACGACGCGGGGCTCGCTGCTCTACGCCAACGAGGTGCCCGACGAAGATGCGCCATTTGTCGAGCGCGTCTATGCGGCCGGCGCGGTCATGCTGGGCAAGACGAACACGCCCGAGCTTGGCTGGAAGGGCGACTCGGGCAACCGCGTCTTTGGCCCAACGCACAACCCGTGGAAGCACGGGCGCACTGCGGGCGGATCGAGCGGCGGGGCAGCCGCTGCTGTTGGCGCGGGACTGGGCCCGCTGGCTTCCGGCACCGACGGTGCAGGCTCAATCCGCATCCCGGCCGGATTCTGCGGCGTCTATGGACTCAAGCCGTCGTTCGCTCGCGTCGCCTACTACCCACCGAGCTCGGTCGAGAAGCTGGCCCACATCGGGCCGATCACCCGCACCGTCCGCGACTCAGCACTGCTGATGAACGTGACCGCCGGTGCTGATCCGCGCGATGCGGGAACATGGCCGCTCACTGAGGACTATCTCGCCGCCTGCGAAGGAGACATCAGAGGACTGCGTATCGCCTGGTCGCCTGATCTGGGGTTCGCCAATGTGGACCCGGACGTTGCCGCGATCACGAGGCAGGCGGCTGAGAAGCTTGTCGACCTCGGCTGTCATGTCGAAGAGGTCGAGATCGGCTTGCCAGACCCGTGGCCGATCGTCGACACGCTCTGGGCCGTCGCACAGGCCGGAGCCCACGGTGATATGTACGAGCAAGTCAAAGATCAGATCGATCCGGGGCGGATTCCGATCATCGAGCGCGGCAGGGCAATGAGCGCCGCCGAGCATTACGCTGCCATCACCGCGCGCGCTTCCTGGGCGGACGCCATGCGGCGATTCATGGCGAACTACGACCTGCTCGTCACTCCGCAGCTGCCGATCACGGCCTTCCCGGCCGGTGACCACCAGCCTGGCGAGATCAATGGCGTGCCGACAACGTATCTCGGCTGGACGGCGTTTACCTATCCATTCAACGTGACAGGTCAGCCCGCCGCGACGATCCCGTGTGGTTTTGCCGCTGACGGCCTGCCGGTCGCCCTGCAGTTCGTCGGACGTTGGCACGACGACGCGACAGTACTCCGCACCTCAGCCGTTTGGGAGGAAGCGTTCCCGTGGCGTCAGCATCGGCCACCGCTGGATTGACGCCGTCAGATGTACTCAACCTCATCTGACAGGTGCGCCAGCCCGAGGCTCTCAGCGACAGCACGTGATGCATCGTTTGCGAGCCGATGGCTGTAGAAGCCGACCTTTCCGACGTCCATGATTGCCGCGATCCACGCCGCCGTCACCTGCCGAGCGAATCCGCGACGACGATACGGTTCGAGTGTCTCGATCGAGACCTCGGCCGCGTCGTCGTTTTCCCAATCGGTCTCGGCCCAGGCGACCTCGCGGCCATCGCGGTGAATGACGTAGCGCCCGCCGATATGCTGGACGTCAGCGAATTCGGAATCCGTTGGCCGTCGCGAGGTCGTGTACCAGCGGATGCGGCGAACCCGGCGACACGGCATCGACCGAGCGAGGATCGCGCGGACGGACGCTTCATCCGTGAAACAGGTCGTTGCGCCCAGACTATGAAGCTGTCTGCTTATATGCTCCGGCACATCTTCGCGAAGATACAACCGGCACTCGTCAGCAGTGCGGCTCACCAGAACGAGCGGCTGGTCGTCCTGCTCATGTGTCGCAATGGGCAGGATGCAACTGACCGGCGCGACGCCGAACTCCAGCGCCATCTTCATCTCGATCAACGCAACGGCGTCCATGGCTCGCTCAGCTTCGCTCCATGAGCGCAATGCATGGCAGGCAGAGCAGCGTCGCGAACGGCACGACCCAGTAGGCTGTGCCGATGCCAACGGCGTCGGAGAGCGCGCCAAATCCCAGCGCAGCGATACTCTGCGCGACGAAGCCCAGCGCCAGCAGCATGCCGGCCATTGGCCCGCGCGCCTCTGGCACGACCTCGGCCGCCATCGCCAGGATGATCGTGCGCGGTGCCATCATCACCGCACCGGCTGCCGCGAGGACGGCCAGCACCAGCCAGGTACCGTTTTCCAGCCAGAGATAGAGCGACATCAGCACCGGCGCGACGGCGACGAGCAGGAAGAGAACCGGTCGTCGCCCGATGCGGTCGGACATGCTGCCAAACACCAGTGCGCCAACAATCCCGGCAGCGAATAACGTCGAAAGCGCAAAACCGCCGTACCACTCGCCGTGTCCGCGCTGGACCAGAAACTCGACCAGAAAGAAGTTGAACGGCGTAGTCACGACGCCGATGAGAACCGAGAACGCCAGGATTGCCGAGACGGCCCGCCGTCTGGATCGGAACAGCACACCGAACCCCGGCTGCTCCAGGTCCCGCTTGGACGCTTCAGCGCCGGTAGTGTCGAGCGTGAAGTAGAGGAGGATCGAGGCAACGATGCCGAAGATCGCCACGACGAACGAACCACGCAACGTGAACAGCGCGATTGCGCCGGTGATGATGAGCGGCCCGATGGTGCGCGAGAGCTCCCCGCCAGACATGAAGATCGACATCGCGCGACCCATCCGCCGGCCACCATACTCGCCCACCAGCGAGACGGCCGGCGCGTGGAACATCGCCGACGCGAGGCCGGAGACGAGCAGGAGGAGCAGGACGACCGCGATGTTCGGGGCGAGCCCCAGTGAGGAGATGGCAATTGCCGCGAGAGCTGGCGCAACGACGACAAACCAGCGCCGACTGGTGCGGTCGGCGACGTAGCCAATCAGCGGTTGAAAGACGCTCGGCATTTGCTGCGCTGGAATCATCAGGCTGACAAGAAAGAGGGGAATGCCGAGCTGGTCGCGGATCGCCGGAATGAGCGGACCGATGAACGACGTGTACATGTCGTGGGAGAAGTGCGCGAACGAACAGACCGCGACTCCCCGAGAATCGTAGCCAGCACCCTCGGCCGCCTCGCCTACCGCATCGTCTACGTCCGCCGTCACCTCTGGTGTGGAAATACCCGCCCCCGCTCAACTCTTTGGATACCGGCGATCCGGCCCAATTTGCAGGGTCGGATCGCCGGATTCGCAAACTGGCGTGACACTACCAGGTCGGTCGCGTCACTGCGCCTTCGGCGGCGCTGGACACCAGCGCGGCGTACTTGGCGAAGACACCGCTCTCGTACGACGGCTTCGGGCGCGTCCACTCCTTCATGCGCTCGGCAATCTCCTCGTCGGTCAATTCGACGGAGAGTGACGTATTGGCGATATCGATCGTGATCATATCGCCGTCGCGGACTGCCGCAATCGGCCCGCCAACGGCTGCCTCCGGCGCAACGTGGCCGATGCAGAAGCCACGCGTGCCACCCGAGAACCGCCCATCGGTGAGCAGACCAACTGAGTCGCCGAGGCCGGCGCCAACGAGAGCGCCGGTCACACCGAGCATCTCGCGCATGCCGGGACCGCCACGCGGTCCCTCGTACCGGATGACAATGACGTCGCCCGGGTTGATCTCGCCGTCGGTCACGGCGTGCATAGCGTCTTCCTCACGCTCGAAGACGCGCGCTGGTCCGCGCTGGTAGTTGCGGTCGGCGGCGGCGATCTTGATGACACTACCTTCCGGCGCGAGGTTGCCCTTCAGGATAACGAGGCCGCCGGTCGGCTTGAGCGGCTCATCGACGGTGTAGATCACCTTCTGGCCGTCGGTCGGCTCAGCTGACTGGGTTGCGTCCGCCAGCGTCGCGCCGGTCGGCGTCAACTGCGAGCCATCGACGACGCCACCCTCGATCAGGCGCTTGGTGATCAGCTCGATGCCGCCGGCGTTGTAGACATCGACGGCGGTGTACTTGCCACCCGGCATCAGGTCGGCAATGACTGGTGTGCGCTGCGAGATAGCGTTGAAGTCATCAATGTTCAGGTCGATGCCGGCTTCGCGTGCCATCGCCAGCGAGTGCAGCACGATGTTCGTCGAGCCGCCCGTCGCGCAGGCTGCTGCGATCATGTTCTCGAAGGCATTGCGAGTGAGGATCTGGCTGGGGAGCAGGCCGCGCTCCAGTTGATCCATGATCAGCTCGCCGGCCCGGAACCCGATCTTTTCCTTCTTCGGGTCCTCCTGTGGCACGCTGGCCATGCCAACCGGCGACAGACCGAGCGTCTCGAGCGCACCGGCCATCGTGTTCGCCGTGAACTGCCCGCCGCAGGCACCGGCACCCGGGCAGGCCGCGTGCTCCAGAATGCTCAGGTCCTCATCGGACATGCGACCGGCTGCGTTCGCGCCGACTCCCTCGAAAACGTCAACAATCGTCACGTCGCGGTTCTGGAAGCGACCCGGATAGATCGAGCCGCCGTACAGCACGAAACCGGGGATATCCAGTCGAATCAGCGCCATTGCTGATGCGGGCAGCGTCTTGTCGCAGGCCGCCAGGATGACGATCCCGTCGAACATATGGCCGCGGGCGACGAGCTCGATCGAGTCGGCGATGACCTCACGCGACACGAGCGAAGCCTTCATGCCCTCGGTGCCCATTGTGACACCGTCGGAAATGGCGACGGTATTGACCTCCATCGGCGTGCCGCCGGCGGCGCGAATGCCGGCCATGACCTGCTGGGCGAGTCGACGCAACCCGAAGTTGCAGGGCATCGTTCCGATCCACGAGTGTGCGACGCCGATAATTGGCTTCTTCAGGTCGTCATCAGAAAGCCCGATCGCATGCAGCATCGCGCGCGCGGCTGCGCGATCGCGCCCGTCGTTCATCACCCGGCTCTTGTGACGCGTATCGAATTGCGTCGAGCTCACCATCTCCATCTCGCCTTTCGCAGCGTTCGCGGACCTGCCTGTTCAGGTCTCGCGTCCTTCCCAAATCTCCCGCACGCTGAATATTCACCGGCCTGCGCCAGTGACGCAACCCCAACCGCTATCGAGCGCTGCCGATACCATCGACAGCGGCCACATTTTCGAGCGATGACAGGTCGCCAAGATCGCGCAGATCCAGATAGCGACCGCGAATGACCCGCCGCATGATCTTGGCGTTGCGCGTCTTCGGCAAGTCGTCCACAAACAGCACGCGATCGGGCTGCAGCGGCTTGCCGACATGGTCCGCGACCGTCGCTCTGATCTCGGCTCGCAGCTCTTCAGACTCCTCGGCTCCTGGCGTGAGGATGACGAACACAACGATCGCCTCACCCTTGATCTCGTGCGGGACACCGATCGCTGCCGCCTCCTGAACAAGCGGATGCGCGACCGCAGCCGACTCGATCTCGGCCGGCCCAATGCGCTTGCCGGCGATATTCAGCGTGTCGTCCGAGCGACCCAGGATGTACCAGAAGCCGTCGTCATCGACCATCGCCCAGTCGCCATGAACCCAGGTGCCCGGCATCTTCGACCAGTAGGTCGATTCATAACGCTCCCGATCGCGCCAGAACCCGCTCGTCATGCCGACCCACGGCCCGCGAATGACCAGCTCGCCGACGGCGTTGCGCACCGAACGACCTTCTTCATCCACGACATCGGCCGGCACACCGGGGACAGCGCCGTTGAATGAGCAGGGCTTTTGCGGATGAATCGTCGTCGATGCGACGATGCCGCCGCTGATCTCGGTCCCACCGGAGTAATTCACGATCGGGCAGCGACCCTTGCCAACATTGTTGAACGTCCACAGCCACGGACCCGGATTCCATGGCTCGCCGGTCGAGCCCAGCGTCGTCAGTGTCGGAAGGTCATGGCGCTCGATCCACTCATCGCCCCGCCCCATCAGCGCCCGAATGAGTGTCGGGGATATGCCGAGGATCGTCGCTTCGTGGCGCTCGACAACCTGCCATAGACGATCCGGCTCGGGGTAGTCGGGCGTGCCCTCATAGAGCACGATCGATGCGCCAGCAATGAGACCGCCAGCAATCGCCCACGGCCCCATCATCCAGCCCAGGTCGGTCACCCAGAACAGTCGATCCCCTTGGTGCACGTCGAAACAAAACGCGAGATCCTGAGCGGCCTTGATCGGAAAGCCGGCATGGACGTGGACAGCGCCCTTGGGCTTGCCGGTCGTTCCAGAGGTGTAGATGATCATGTACGGATCATCGGCCGCCGTGTCCTCTTGTTCGCACGTGTCGGGCTGCGAATCCACGACGTCGTCCCACCAGACATCGCGCCCTTCTGTCCACGGCACCTCGCGGCCGACGCGGCGGACGACGACTACCTGCCGGACGGATGGCGCCTCGGCGAGAGCGGCGTCCGCCGTCTCCTTCATCCGAACGACTGAACCGCGGCGGTAGAAGCCATCGGCGGTGATCAGCACGTGAGCATCGGCGTCGTTGAGCCGCGTTGCCACCGCGTCCGCGCCGTAGCCCGAGAACATCGGCACGTAGACGGCCCCGATCCTGCCGCAGGCGAGCGTCACGACTGCCGCCTCCAGGATCATCGGCAAGTAAATGCCAACGCGATCGCCCTTGCCGATGCCAAGCGACCGCAGACCGTTTGCAGCGCGGTTTACCTGCCTGGCGAGCTCGTCGAAGGTGAGCGATTTCGTCTCTCCGTCATCACCCTCCCAGAGCAAGGCTGTCTCATTCCCGCGCGTTGCGCAATGACGATCGACGGCCGATTCGACGTAGTTCATTCGCCCGCCAGTAAACCAGTGCGGCCAGGCAGGGCCATCGGCAAGGTCCAGGACCTGCTCAAATGGCGTCCGCCAGACGATCCCGAGCTCCTCGACAACCGCACCCCAGAACCAGGACGGGTCCTCAGCAGCCTTCGCCGCCATCTCATCCCAACCAGCAACGCCGTGAGCACGCGCAAACGCCAGCGCGCGGCTGCGTTTGAGTCGCGCTTCATCCGGTTGCCACGCAATCGGCAGGTTCGAGAATTCGGCACTTGGGAGCGACATGGGATTCCCCTCTACGGCTTCGCGCATCTGGAGCATCGTCATAACGATTGTGTTCAGTGCGTGTGATCTGGTCAACAGACGCGCCAATTGCGCGTGACACATCATAGCCGTACACTCGCCGCCACGACCGACACGACACGGTGAATGGTTCAGCGTCAATGCAAGGTAAACGATGAGCGCAAACAGCTCTGCGACACTTGAGACGTACACCTGCGCAGGCTGCGGAGCGACCACAACGTTCGATCCGCGCACGCAGATGCTGCGATGCCCGTTCTGCGGCACCGCTGTTGCCATTCGCGCCACGGCGGCCGGCGCGACACCGCCGGCGTCAGTTCCACGGCTCGTCCTGCCGTTCACCGTCGAGAAGACGGCTGCAATCGATTCCATTCGTGACTGGCTGGGCTCATCGTTCTTTGCGCCGCGCGACTTGCAGTCGCGCTCGGCTCTGGATCGCGGTCAGGGCACCTACGTGCCTTTCTGGCGGCTCGATGCGCATACGTCATCCGAGTGGGAAGGGGAGGTGTCGGAAACGCGTACTCGCCGCGTTTCGCGACAATTCACCGATAGCGACGGCAAGACCGGCTCGCGCATGGAGGACGAAGACTACAAGATCTGGCATCCACGAACAGGCACGCACGACGGACAGCATCGCGTCTGGATCTCAGGCTCAACCGGTCTGGCCCAGACCGAAGCCGACCAGTTGATGCCGTTCCCCGAAGAGGGCATGCTGACGTTCACGTCTGATGCAATTGCCGGCTACTCAGCGGAAGAGCCGGGGCTTGATCTCGACGGTGCGTGGGCCGCCGG
This sequence comes from Thermomicrobiales bacterium, assembly GCA_039810005.1. Lineage (GTDB taxonomy): Bacteria > Chloroflexota > Chloroflexia > Thermomicrobiales > CFX8 > JAMLIA01. Next base: position 19,748 of record JBDHWD010000035.1, read on the forward strand.
CGAACCCAGGATCACGCAACTGGAGCGCGATGCCTGTGCAAAGGAAGTCGAGCGAGTGACTCGCGTCGATACGCGCATCTCCGATCGCTCCGCCGCGCTCTGCTATCTGCCGATCTGGATCTTCGGCTACCGCTACGAGGGTACAGACTACCGCGTACTCCTGAACGGGCACACCGGTGAAATCGTTGGCAAGCGACCGAAGTCAAAGACAAAGGTCATCGGCACGATCGCTGCTGTGGCTCTGGTCATCGCCATCATCGTCGTCCTGGTGGTCATCTTCCGCTGATCGAGGGTCGTGAACGGGCCCAATCGGAGCATTTTCGAAATTCCGTGAAACAGGGTATTGACAGCTAGTCACACTATTGCTAGAGTGTATGTACGGTCCCGATGAGTTCTCGTGGATCGACGCACCGGACGCCAATCTTCTTCGGATGTATGGCTGAAGGGCCTGAGTTCTCCAGTCGGAGTCGCGGCACGGACGCAAGCCCTGTGACGTGGCCAACCGCGGAGATCACGGTTCGGAAAGCGGTTCGCCGCAGACCGACTATCGAAACCGACCACCGCGCGGTTCGCCGCACGGCACGGAAGTAACGATAGGCACGCGTCGAGAAGCAACGGCTTGTCGGGGCCTCTTCTTTTGCCCGCCATCGCATTGCTCAGGTGAGCGGGCCGACCTTCGCGCCGACCACCGCAACCAGGTCAGCCGGAGCCAGCTCAATCTCCAATCCTCGTCGCCCGCCGCTGACACAGATCGTAGAGAACTCCAGCGCCGACGCATCGAGCGCCGTCGGCAGCTTCCGTCGCTGACCGAACGGGCTGATCCCACCGATCACGTAGCCGGTGGCGCGCTCGGCATCTTTCTGCTCGGCCATGCGGGCCTCCCGAGCGCCGAAGATCGCAGCCACCGATTTGGCTCGAAAGCGCGCGTCGGCAGGAACAACAACGACCGCCAACTGGCGGCCATCCAGCTCAACGACGAGCGTCTTGAAAACCCGCGCCGGGTCGATGCCCAACGTCTGCGCTGCCTGCGTCCCCCAGCCGGAGTCCGGTGTCGCCCGATCGACCTCATATTCCGTCACGGTGAATGGCACGCTCGCATGCTGCAGCGCCGCGATGGCCGGTGTCGACGCGCTCTTCTCCACGGCTCCTCCTTTCCTGCACGACAGTAACCAGGGCCTCCCTGGCTGTCCTCCGAGCGAGTGTGGCATTGCGATTGCGTAAGTGCAGCCAGAGCGGTCCGGGCACCTGCGACTTCCGGACACAGTATCAGGGAGGGTTATCCCATGTCAGGAACAGACGATAAGATCTCCGGCAAGTGGGACGAAGCCAAGGGCAAAGCCAAGCAAGCCGCTGGCGATCTCACCGATAACGACGATATGCGCGACGAAGGCAAGATGGACGAAGCCAAGGGCAAGGGCAAGCAGTTCATCGGCAAGGTGAAGGACAAGGCTGACGACGCCAAGGATGCCGTCGAAGATGTCTTCAAGCGCGACAAGGACCATTAGGTCGTCCACCCCAACAATGAATGGTTCAACGGCGCGGAGATTTCCGCGCCGTTGTCTTTTCCAGCACTCCAGGTTGGATGGTTCCAATTGGATGTTTCTGGCTATCGCGGAGGATCGCAGCATAGAGACATCGGAGTGTCTCGACCGACAGATTGGCATGCGATTGTCGATGCGCGTGCGGTCTGCGGTCGCCGGATACAGGGGGTGGGATCGGTGAGCATCGACAAGTCCCGCAGCGGGAAGAACAACGCGCCGAAGAACGTGAGCGTCACTGACATCGGGGGCGTCGATGTCAGGCTGATCGCTGCGGCGGCGGTGATGATTGCCGTCGTCTTCGTCATGACCCGTGTCGTCCAGATCACGATTGGTCCGGGTGGCTACATCCACTTCGGCGATATCGCGCTCTATGTCGCTTCGTTCCTGTTTGGCCCGATCGTCGGAGCGGTCGCAGGCGGGACGGGCACCGCGCTGGCAGACCTGTCCAGTGGCTTCGGCGCGTGGGCACCCGGCACGTTTATCATCCACGGCCTGCAGGCATTCGTCGCCGGCCTGATCGCCTGGCGCGGAGGACTGGCGCGGACGATCGTGGCGGTCATCGTTGGTGGCGCGATCGTCGTCGTTGGCTACTTCCTGTACCAGTGGATCCTGATCTCGGCCGGGTCGTTCAACTCGTTCCAGGCGGATGAGGGCAAGTCGGCGTTTGCGACGGCCGCCGCGGCCGTCTGGCCAAACACCTTCCAGGTCCTGATCGCGGCGATCGTTGCGGTCCCGCTCATCATCGCGATCCGCCAGGCCTACCCGCCGGTCCGCCGCTGGGGAGCCGGGCCAAGCTGGGTCGAGGAGTAGACCTCTACGCCGCATTGACGCTTTCGGACCCAATACGCCTCTCCCATCTGAGGGAGGGGCGTTTCGTATGGCTTCGCGTGCAGCGATGCACGAGCCTGGCGGCTATGATTCCTGCAATACCGAGAGTTCAAGGAGCGCAATCCTGGTGTCCAAACCGTTTGCCGTCCGCATCGACAATCTGCACTACCGCTATCCAGCGTTCGATCCGAGCGCCGAGGCGGATACTGCCTGGGCGCTTGAAGGGATCTCGCTTGATGTGCGCGAGGGGGAGCTGCTGGGTGTGACCGGGACGACCGGCAGCGGCAAGACAACGCTCTGCCTGGCGCTGAACGGCATTGTCCCGCAACAGACGGGCGGCACGATCCGCGGCGACGTCTGGATTGGCGAGTGGAACACAAAGCGCGTGCCCATCCCGCAACTGTCAACGCGCGTCGGCGTCGTGTTCCAGGATCCCGAGGCCAATCTGCTCGGTCTTACGGTCGAGGATGAGTTGGCGTTCGGGCCGGAGAATCTCGGTGTCGCGCCGGACGACATCGAACGCCGCATCGCCTGGGCGCTTGATGTCGTCGGCATGACCGACGCTCGATTCCGCTCGGTCCAGCAGCTCTCGGGCGGGCAGAAGCAGCGTGTTGGCATCGCCGGAGTCCTGACGATGCATCCGGACATCATCGTCCTTGATGAGCCGACCGCAGAGCTCGACCCGGAGGGACGACGCGAAATCACGCAGGTCATCTCGGATCTGCGCCAGCGAGACGCGCACGTCACCATCGTTCTGGTCGAGCGCGACCCCGAGGTGCTCGCCAACCTCGCCGATCGCATTGCTGTGCTGGACGGCGCGAACGTCGTTGCTGTGGCGGACCCAACCAGCCTCTATCGAAACCCGCAGCCACTCATCGAGCGCGGCATCGATGTTCCGGCGGCTGCGAGTATCGCGGCCGGACTCCGAGCCAGCACAGGGCATCCGCTGGAGTTCATTGAGAGCGACGACGCGGTGCGAACCCTGGCGGATCTGCTCGCGCCGGTGACGCGCCCGTGAGTGCAGCCCGGATTGAGGTCGATCATGTTTCGTTCGCCTACCCGGTCGCCGGTCAGCCTGACCACCTGGCGCTGAATGACGTGTCGCTGCGGATTCTCCCCGGCGAGCTGGTGGCGATAGCTGGACGCAATGGCTCGGGAAAGTCGACACTGGCGCGGCATCTGAATGGCCTGCTGAAGCCGGACTCCGGCACGGTCACGGTCGACGGCGTGGACACGCGGAACGAGTCTGTCGGGCGGATGGCAGCCCGTATCGGCTACGTGTTTCAGAACCCGGATCATCAACTGTTCCTCCCAACAGTCCGCAAGGAGATTGAGTGGGGGCCATCGCGTCTGGGTCTGGCTGGTACTGCGCTGGACAATCGCGTCGATGACGCACTCGAACGATTTGCACTCGTTGAGGTCGCCGAGCGCCATCCGGCGTCGCTCGGGCGCGGCTTGCGGCGGCTGACAGCGCTGGCGGCGGTGATGGCGATGGACCCTGGCGCACTCGTGCTGGACGAGCCGACTGGCGGGCTGGACCTGCGGCTGACGACGGCGCTGATGGCGATGCTCCAGTCGCTTGCGGCCGAGGGGCACTCGGTCATCCTCATCACCCACGAAATGCGTCTCGTTGCCGAATACGCCGAGCGACTGATCGTGCTGAGCCACGGCCGGATCGTGGCCGATGGCCAACCGGGCGACCTGTTTGAGGACCATGAGCTGATGAAATCCGCCAGCCTGGCAGCACCGGTGGCCGCGCGTATCGCGCAAGGTCTTGAGCCATACGGCGTGCCGCGCGGTATCACGACGAGCGACGGTGTCGTGGCGGCCGTCGCCGATCTACTGGCGAGGGAACGATGACCGCGTCTGCGCTCGAGTTCTATGTCCCTGGGGCGTCGTGGCTCCATCGCCTCGACCCGCGGGTCAAGCTCTTCGCCGCGCTGCTGGCCGGAGTCGTGACGTTCTTCTGGGTCAATTTGCCGCTGCTCGCGCTGGCGCTGATTCTGGTGCATGTCGTGCTGCTAGCCGCCGGGTATCCGTGGGAGCGACTGGCGACCGCCTGGCGGGCGATCTCGCTGCTCCTCATCCTGATCGTGATTGTCTGGCCGCTGTTCGACCATACCGGCGATGTCATCCTGCGACTCGGTCCGGTTGAAATCACCGACAACGGGCTGCTGCGCGGCGTTGCCAACGCTCTGCGCATCGCCGTCATCAACTTCCTGTTCGTGTTGTGGATCGGAACGACCGATGCCCGCGATCTCGTACGCGGCTTCGTCCGGCTCGGCTTGCCATTTCGCTGGGGCATGGCGCTGACGATCGCCTTGCGGTTCATCCCAACTTACGCCGGCACCTGGGCGACGATTACCGATGCGCAACAGGCGCGAGGGTTGGTGCTTGAGGGCTGGTGGATGAAACGCGCGCGGCAGATGTTACCGATCCTCGTTGCGGCGCTCGTCAGCGCTCTACGCACGAGCGAGCAGCTTGCAATGACGCTGGAATCGCGCGGATTCGGCGCAACCCGAACGCGCACGGTGCTACGCGACATCGAGATGCGCGCAGTCGACTGGATCGTGCTTATCACCGCTGTGGCCCTTGCCGCGCTCCTGATCTGGCAGACGCTGTTTCGCGGGCTGGGGCAGGCGCTCTTCGCACTCTACGCGTGAGAGGACCTCGTCATGAATGCTCGTGAAACCAGCACGCATCTCAAACCGCATCAGCCAGCCGCCAAGGGGTGGGATGAGCTCAGGAGTCGCACATTCCTGCGCGAGATCGACGTGA
>JBDHWD010000036.1:0-24167 GCA_039810005.1 Thermomicrobiales bacterium
CTCTACGTCCCTGCCGCTGGATTGGTCATGCTCGTCCCGCTGCTCGCGGCAGCTGCCGTCACGGCCGCGGGCGGACCGCTCGACGAGACTGCGCGCCCATCGGTCATCGGTGATATGCGCGATGCCGTCGCCTACATCCGCTCCAACCGCATGTTGCGCGCATCGCTGGCCAACGACATCTTCCCCTACCTCTTCGGCATGTCGCACATCGCGCTGCTACCCGCAGTCGCCAGCGACACGCTGAACGGCAATGCCGGCACGCTCGGCACGCTCTACTCCGTGACTGGTGTTGGTGCGATGCTGGGCACGATCGCCGCTGGCGTGCTAACCGGTCGCGGCCTGCGCGGCGCGACGATTTACGTCGGCATGCTGGGGACTGGCGTTGGCCTGCTGCTCGTCGCCGTTGGCGACACCTTCCCGGTAATCGCCGCCGGACTCTTCGTCACCGGCCTGTTCCAGATGGCCTATGTCATCCAGAGTGACACACTCGTCCAGACGTTCGCCGAGGATCGCTTTCGGGGCCGCGCCGTCGCTGCGCAGTCGATGGTCAATGGTCTGATGCCGATCGGTTTCCTGATCCTCGGCACCATCGCCGAGCTCACCAGCACCTCCGGTGCATTCGCCGTCGCCGGAGCGATGCTCATCCTCGCCGGCCTCTGGACGATCTTCCTGCGCCCTGAGATGCGTAGCCTGCGCTAACCCCCGCAAACAACCCCACGCGGGCCTCAATGATCCGCCGCTTGCTCACCCTCAATACGCGCGCGATCACGTCAGGCTCTCACCCACCCTTTGCCATGGTGGCGAGTTTCCCGGGCCGGCAGCCATTCGCTTGTCCTGTCATCTCGAACCGCAGTGAGAGATCTCCCACCCGTTCGCTGCAGTCATACGGGGGAACGGATGCTTCACTGCCGGGTGCCCCCTGGGCGTCGAACGACAGAGGCGCGGGCTGGGGCGCGGAGACGTTCGGCTGTATTGGACCTGGGGAGACTTCTTGCGTGTCTGATGCTCGCTACACGTGAAATGACAGGCTGCAGGAGTGGCCGCCACTGACACATTCCCACCCCGCCGACCTACTCAACATCCATCGCAATCGCCAGCGAGTTCGCGCCCCACTCCTTGAGGTCATCGCCCTTTCGGTATTTGCTGACCAGTAGCTCGCGCGCGAGTTGATCCTCGCTCGTGCCATCGTCGAGCACACGAGCCACAGCAGAGCGTGTTTCATCTCCCAGCTGGATGCTGACGCGCGGGTTCTTGCGGAGATTGAGCACCCAGTCAGCGCGGTCACGTGAACCGGCGAGCATGTACACATTGTCCCCGTGGACTGCGAACCAGATTTCGATTCGGTGCTGCCGCCCACTCACTCGCCCGGTCGTGGTCAGATACGCGTTGTGCTCATTCGCCCAGCGCTCTGTCCAGGTCTGTGTACTCCCGGCTGTGTCACCCATGCCGCGACTCCCCCGCGTCCCTCGCTGATGTCGGCTGCCGAATTTCGTTGAAGGTACTGCACCCGCAGTAAGTGCCTGCTATCGTCGCCTATTCGTGCGTCTGGTAGGCCAGCAGCCCAATCTGCGCGATCAGCTCCGTCGACACCAACTCGTCGACGTCTTCCGTCATGACGACGACGATGACCGGACCGGTCGGCGCGAAGATAATCCCCGCGTCGTGCATCAACCCATCGAGATTGCCGGTCTTGTGCGCCACCTCGGTGCCCTCCGGCAGGTAGGCTGGCAGCCGATCGTTGATCTGCTGCCTCGCGAGCAGATCGATCATCTCCTGGCTCGACTCCGCGTCGACGACCTCGCCGGCCAGCAGCATCCGCAACAGCGCCGCCACGTCTGCCGCCGAAGTGACATTCATCGCTTCATCAGCTCGCAAGTCAGCCAGCATCCGGCCGCCCGAAACACCCAGCAAGGCTCGATCGGAGTGATTGTCGGTCGAGCCACTCGGCCCCGGATACCAGCGGATCTCCGTGCTGGTCAGCCCGAGCGACGCCAGCGTCTCATTGATGTTGTCGGTCCCGACATATTCCAGTAGCGCCGTCGCCGCGACATTGCTCGACAGCGTGATCATCGATTCCAGCAGCGAGCCGACATCGACCGTGTAGCCAATCTCATCTTCGGTATAGACGTCGCCGCCTTCGGAGAAGTGATAATCCTCCAGCACAACGGCGTCATCGAATGTCAGCATCCCCATCTGGCGCTGGCGGTAGGTTTCAACCATGATCGCCAGCTTGTAGAGCGACGCCGCCTCCATCTGTTCGCCGGCGTTTGCGGTTGCAATGATCGTCCCGTCCGGATCCTCAATCTCGACCGCAGTCAACCCGCCGATATTGGCCAGCAGCGTATCGACCTCGCCCTGCAGCGCCGACGCATCCAGCGGCGGCACCGATGTCTCCTCGACGGCCTCAGCCTCTTCAGCGGTCTCCTCTGTTGGTGACGTCTCGGGCGGAATCGTCGCCACTGATGCCGGCAACGTTGCGACGGCGGTCGGATTGCCAGTGCGTGCGACGCTGCTCGTTGGCGATGCTGACGAACCAGATCCGCCGCATGCGGCCAGTGATGAAACCAGGAGGATGACGAGAAGAAGGCTTGCGAAGGTTCGCGAACGTGAGCGAGCGCTCATCATGGAAGCTCCAGTTAGGACTGCCGGAATACGGGCCGAAACTGGCTTGAGCGCCTGACTCTTGACCGGGGTCAGCGAGCGTCCTCGCCAGGTGACGCCGGAGCATATCACGCTCCGACCGCTGCAACACCTCGGGTTCAGACAGGTTGGCGCGCGCCTTCTGTGTGGGCCATACTGCAATGTCGCGGCGGCACGGGCCACCGCCAACTGGAAGCCGGAACGTGGTATCTCAGGCAGCCGAAATCTTTCGCTATCGCAGCCTGATCGGCAACCTTGTAGCCAAGGACCTGAAGGTCCGCTACAAGTCGTCGGTGCTGGGCTTTTTCTGGTCACTCCTGAATCCGTTGCTGATGATGCTCGTCTTCACCTTCGTCTTTACCCAGCTCCTCGGCGAGACCATCCCCCACTTCCCCGTTTTCGTCCTGATTGGTCTGCTCTCGTGGAACTGGACGTCAACCAGCATTGGCATGGGAACAACCTCGCTCATCGATAATGCCTCGCTAATCAACAAGGTCTATTTCCCGCGCATTCTGCTACCGATCTCAGTCGTCGCCTCCAACATGGCCAACTACGTCCTCGCTTTGCCGGTGATCTTCGCCGCCATGCTGGTCGCGCGTATGGAGTTCACGCCCTGGATCCTCTACCTGCCGGTCATCATCTTCGTCCAGATGACCTTTCTCGTCGGCGCAGTCCTGATCCTGTCTGCCATCCACATTTACTTCCGTGACACGACGGTCCTCGTCGAAGTCGGCTTGACCGCATGGTTCTTCATGACCCCGATCTTCTACCGCGTTGAGGATGTCGCTCCAGATTATGTCTCGTTGATGTACCGCCTCAACCCGATGGCCTCGATCATCGCCGAGCTGCACACGATCCTCTACTACGGCGGTGTGCCGGACCCGTTTTTCATGGCCCGCACCTTCGCCACCGCGCTCGCCATGGTCGTTATCGGCTACGTCCTCTTCAATCGTGTCAGCAAGCACCTCGGGGAGCGGCTCTAAATGGCGCTGATCGCACCACCGGCCCCGCCGGCCATCGAGTTCCGCGATGTCTCGCGCCGCTTCGTCCTGCATCACGAGCGCCGCGCCTCCTTCCAGGACTGGTTTGTCGGCCTGATCCGCCCGCGTGGCGCAGCCGAAGAGTTCTGGGCGCTCCGCGATGTCTCGTTCACTGTCCGGCGCGGCGAAACCTTCGGCCTCGTCGGCCGCAATGGCGCTGGCAAGAGCACGATGCTCAAGCTCGTGACCCGCATCCTCGAGCCATCCAGCGGCGTCATCAAAGTCAATGGCCGCACCTACGCCATGCTGGAGCTGGGCGCGGGCTTCCATCCCGAGCTGAGCGGCCGCGACAACGTCTTTCTCAACGGCAGCCTCTATGGATTCAGCCGCAAGGAGATGGCGCGCCGCTTCGAGCAGATTGTCCAGTTCGCCGAGCTTGAGCGCTTCATCGACACGCCGGTCAAGCACTACTCATCAGGCATGTACGCCCGACTGGGCTTCGGCATTGCCGTCCACATGGACCCCGAGATCCTCGTCATCGACGAGGTCCTCGCCGTTGGCGACCAGACCTTCCAGCAGAAGTGCTACCGCGCCCTCGACGACCTCAAGGCGCGCGGCACGACCATCCTGTTCGTCTCGCACGACGCCAACGCTGTACGCTCCTTCTGTGACCGCGCCGCGCTCCTCTCGGGCGGGCAGCTCATCGACGTCGGACCCGCCGAGGACATCGTCGATCATTACCAACGCCTGCTCCACGAGACGGAGCCGCGCGTTAGCCTTCTTCGCGTTCGGCCTGTCGATCCGCTTGGCAATCCGACTGACGAGGTCATCTCCGGTGATGATCTGCGGCTGGAGGTTCTGCTCCGCGCGCCGAACGGCACCGGAACTGCTGGCCTCGGCCTGCAGATTGATCTGGTCGACGAGTCTGGCACGCATCTCTTCAGCGCCGGTGGCGAGTTGCCGGCCGACCTGCCGTTCGCCCAGCAGGCAATCCAGCGCGCCGGCGATGAGCCGGATACGCGCGTTGCTCGCCTCTGCATCAGCGCCTTTCCACTCGCCGCGACAACCGTCCGGCTCATCGCGACCCTCACGAATCTCGGTGGTGATGACCGCGATGTCGTCGATCGCAGCGAGTCGCAGATCACTGTCGCGCCGGCCAATGACCAGTCTCGCGGCCTGCTGCGGCTCAACTACGAGTGGTCCTGGCAAGCGCCAGCCAGCGCTGATGTCGTCGACTTGACGGTGAAGCGGCTGGGACGCTAACTCCCCTGCGGTACGTCCGAATCACTGGCAAGACCCGTATCTTCTGTTAGCATCGTTCAGCATCGGGAATTGAGCCGTCTGGTGCTGGCCCGGCCTGCTCGCCGGGCCGCTGTTGCGCCGGTCGGCACCGTCTGCCGACTGTCGGGAGGATCATGGTCGCCATCTTCGCCGCCGCCTGGCGGGTCATCATTCAGCGTGGCCGGGCGGATTGGTTGATCCTCGCCGCTGCACTGCTCATCGTCACCCTCGCAACAACGCTGCTCTCCTCCGGCCCGATCTACGCTTCGGCCGTCGGCCTCAGCGGCTTGCATCGCACACTCAACGACGCACCTGTCGCCGAGGCGAACGTCCAGATCAGCGCTCGCATCGTCCCCGACGACGTCCGTCGCTTCGACGATGCTGTCGTGCGGATCGGCGGCGACGCCTTCGCCGCGACCGGCGGCCCGATCGTCCGTACCGGCGTCTCCGACTCCTACGCGTTGCCCAATCAGGAGGACGTCCGCGATCTCGCTATCTTCAGCTTCTATGACGGCATCGAGCAGCACGCTACCATCGCCGAGGGGCGCTGGCCGGAGACGACCTCCGGCACCGTCGAGACCGCCGTCTCCGACGCCTCGGCCGAGCTGCTCGGCATTTCAGTCGGTGATGAGCTGACTCTCTCCAACCGCCGCGATGTTGGCGTCGAAACGACGATCCGACTCGTCGGCATCTTCCACATTACCGACGCTTCCGATCCGTTCTGGTGGGACGACGAGCAGGTCCTCGTCGGCGTCAAGGAGGGCCAGTCCTTCACCACCTATGGACCGTTTATCGTCACACCAGCCACCTTCTTTTCGCCGGCTGTCACGCCGTCATCCTCACAGGTCATCTGGCGTATCTATCCAGTTGTCGAGCAGTTGCAGGTCAATGAAATCGCGCAGCTCCGATCGAACGTCAACAACCTTGCCGGTCGGCTGGAGTCCGACCTCAACGTCCGCAACCGCATCACCGTTGACACCGACCTGGCCAACATCCTGCGCCGCGCCGAGCGCTCCCTGCTCGTCACCCGCACCGGCGTCATGATCCTGACGCTGCAGCTCGCTATCCTCGCCGGCTACGCTCTCGTCCTTACAGCTGGCTTGCTCGTCGAGCAGCGCCGCGTCGAGACAGCGCTCCTGCGCTCGCGCGGCGCGAGCAACGGTCAGATCGCCGCGATGGCGCTTATGGAGGGCTTGCTGCTGGCTGTCCCTGCCGCGATCGCCGGCCCATTGATTGCCGCCGCGACCCTCCGACTGCTTAACGTCGCCGGCCCGCTAACCGCGATCGATCTGCGTCTCCAGCCGCAGATATCCTCGCTCGCCTACCTGCTCGCCGCGCTGGCTGCCGTCGCCTGTGTCGTCGCGCTCGTCCTGCCCGCCGGCCTCACTGCCCGCACGTTCATCGAGGCGCGCTCCGGCGCTGGCCGCGAGGGCGCGCGCGGCATCGCTCAGCGCGGCGGCATCGACCTCGCTCTGCTAGCCGTCGGCGTTCTCGGCTTCTGGCAACTCCGGCGCTACGGCGCGCCGATCACGGAGACGGTGCAGGGCCGGCTCGGTCTGGACCCTTTCCTCGTCGCCGCACCGGCGATCGGCATGCTGGCTGGCGCTGTCGCCGCGTTGCGTATCATCCCGCTCGGCGCGCGCGCTATCGACCGCATGGTCGTCCGCACTCGCGGCCTGATCGCCTCCCTTGGCGTCTGGCAGGTCGCCCGTCGCCCCGCCCGTTACGCCCGCGCCGCTCTGCTCCTGATCCTCGCCCTTTCAATCGGCCTCTTCGCTGTCTCCTACACCGCGACCTGGCGGCGCTCCCAGATCGATCAGGCGGCCTTTCAGGTCGGCAGCGACTTCCGCGTCACACCCGATCTCCGCACCGGCACTGCCATCCCGCAATGGAATCTCGCCAACGGCTACGCCCAGATCGACGGTGTCCAGCACACGATGCCCACGATTCGCGATGTCGCCAGTGTCTCGCGCTCGGCCGGTACGGGCCAGGTCATCGCGCTCGAAGCGTCCTCGGCCCCGTCGGTCGTCCGGTTCCGCTCCGACCTATCCGGCTCCACCTTCCCCGACCTGATGCAGGCACTTCTGGCTGGCCGCCCCGAGCTTCCCGGCGCCGAGCTTCCCGGCGATGTCCAACGCCTGCGCGTCACCGCTGGCATCACGCTCGATCCGGTCGAGGGCGTCGATCACCAACCCGATCCGCCGCCGTTCAGCCTGAGCCTTATCGTTCGGGACGGCACCGGCGTCCTCTATCGCATCGACACTGGCCGGATCGCCTCCCAGACGGAGATCGAAGTACCGTTGGCCACCGCCCTCTCGCAGGATTCCGTCGCCGCGCCGACCGCCCCGCTCTCGATCGTCAGCATCGATGTGCGCACCATCGTCCCGCGCGATAACGCGCGCACCGGTCAGCTGGCGATCACGTCGCTTGCCGTCAGCCCGACCCTCACTGGCGACGACTGGACAACGGCCGACCTCGGGTCGGGTTGGGTCGCGTCGCTGAGCCGCGCCAGCGGACTGGCCGATGCCGCTGCAGTCAGCATCATCGCTGCCGACGGCGTGCCGTCCGTCAACCTCTCGACCGGCTCGGTCATGCGTGACATCCTCCTGCCGATGGTCTACTCGCTCCGCCCTGGCGCGGCCGAGCCACCCGAGACAATCCCGATCGTCGTCTCGTCTTCCTTCCTGCAGGGCACCGAATCCGCCGTTGGTGATGTCGTGCAACTGGAGCTGGCCGGAACGCGCCGCGATGTCAGGATCGTCGGCGCGTTCGAGGCATTCCCAACAACGGCCTCGAACCGCCCGTCGGTCGTCGTCGACCTACCGACGATGCAAACGCTCGCCTACCTGAACAGCGGCCTGCTTTCGCCGGTTGAGGAATGGTGGATTGCTGTCCAGCCAGACACATCGGAAGCCGTAGAAGCGACCCTTGACGCCGCGCCGTTCTCGACCTGGAAGATTCAGTCGGGCGATGCGCGCGTGCAGGCACTACAAACCGACCCGGTCGCGCTCGGCATTATCGGCGCGTTGTCGGTCGGTTTCGTCGCCGCCGCGCTGTTCGCCTCGGTCGGCTTCGTCGTCAGCTCCGCCGTTTCCGCTCACGAGCGCCTCACCGAGTTCGCGCTCCTTCGCGCCCTGGGCCTGTCCCCACGCCAGCTAAGTGGCTGGCTGTCCCTGGAGAACGGCCTGCTCGTCATCATGAGCGTCGTCGGCGGCACGCTGCTCGGCCTCGGCCTCGCCTGGTTGGTCCTGCCCTTCGTGACCCTGACACAGTCCGCCGGTGCAGTGATCCCGGCCGTCATCGTGACGATCCCGTGGACCACCATCCTGCTCCTGGAGCTGGCCGTCATTGGCCTGCTCGTTCTGGTTGTCATCGTCTCTGGCATTCTGTTACGGCGTGTCGGCCTCGGCGGTCTGCTGCGTCTGGGGGAGGAGTAGCACGTGGCTGGTGCAGATATCCCCGCTCGCCGTTCTTCCTCAGCGCCATTCTTCGGCGTTGCCGCTGCGCTCCTGCGCCGCCTGCGCGGTGAGCGCGAGCTCGTTCTCGTCATCATCGCCGCCGTCATCTTAACGACGATCGTCTTCGCCGCCATCCCGCTGCTGTTCAACCGCATGGCCGACGACGGCATGCGCTACGCTATCGACAACGCGTCGCCCATCTCGCGCAACCTCATCGCCCGTCAGGTCGCCAGCATTCCCGCCGGCAGCCCGGAAGACGTTCTCGGCCCCGTCGACGACGCTGGCCGCGAGTTCCGCTCAAGCCTCGCCCCGTCGATCCAGCAGATCATCGGTGAGCCGTCGTATATCGTCGACACGACGCGCTACGCCGTTGTCGAAAATCCGGAGCATCCGTTCCCGTTCCCGCGCTTCGTCACGCTCCGGTATCAACAGGACGTTGACCAGCATCTGACCCTCGTCGAGGGCGCGATGCCCAAGGTGGTTGACGAGATCGTCCCGATTCCCGGCGCAGACCCGCCGACCGAAGCGCCGGTCTTCGAGATCGCCATCTCAACTGAGACAGCCAGACAGATTCAGGTCGCCGTCGGCGATTCCCTCCTCCTGCGTCCTGCCGCCGACGATCCGCTCGTCCGCCAGATCCCCTACAACCAGATTCGCCCGATTGCTGTCCGCATCTCCGGACTCTTCGAGGTCAACGATGTCGACGAGGAGTACTGGGTCAGCGACACCCGCCTCAACCGCGCCGTCGAGTTCGACGACGGGATGGTCGTCCAGGTCTTCGCAACCGCGCTCTTTGCTCCCGACGCTTACCCCACGCTCGGCGGCGGATCGGGAATCAGCCTGCCCTTCCAGTACTACTGGCGCTACTTCGTCGATTCCGCAAAGCTCGACGCCGGTAACTTCGAAGCGCTCACCGCCGACATGCGCCGCCTCGACGCTCAATATGGCGTCGTCTTCACCGACCCGACCAAGATGGCCGTCACGACCGGCCTCTCCCGCATCCTGCGCGACTACAGCAGCCAACGCAATCTGACACGCGCCATCCTGTCGTTGATGACGGTCGGCCTGATCGGCGTCGGCGGCGCAGTCCTTGCCCTCGTCGCCGGTATCGCCGCCGATCGTCGCCGCGACTCGCTCCTCCTGATTCGCGGTCGCGGTGGCTCCGCCCCCCAGATCCTCGGCTCACTGCTCGTCGAAGGGCTGCTCATCAGCCTGCCGTGCGCCGTCGTCGCCTACCTCCTGACGTCTCTGCTGGTTGGGAGCCGCAATAGCATCTGGTCGTTCGCCGCTGCCATCGGCGTCGCATTGGCCATGACGCTGCTGTTGCTCGTTGCCCATGCCGGATTCGCCCGCCGACCACTCGGCGAGCTTGAGCAGGGCGAGGTCGCCATCGAACGGGTTGGCGTTCGCCGTCTCGTCATCGAGGTGCTCGTCGTCGCGCTAGCGCTCGTCGGCGTCTATCTCGTCCGCCGACGCGGCATCGCCGGCAGCTCCGCCACCGACGAGATCTCATCGATGGACCCGTGGCTCGCCGCCGTGCCGGTTCTGCTCGGTCTTGCAGTTGGCCTGCTGATCGTCCGCATCTATCCCCTGCCAGTCCGCCTGTTCGGCTGGCTCAGCAGCCTCCGACGCGATCTCGTCCCCGTCCTCGGTTTCCGGCGCACGAGCCGTCAGCCGGGCGCAACGAGCCTGCCGGTGCTCGTACTGCTCCTGTCACTGGCCGTCTCGTCCTTCGCCATGGTTCTGACCACCACGATCTCCCGCGGTCAGATTGCCGCATCGTGGCAACAGGTCGGCGCGGACTATCGCGTTACGTCCGGCGAAACCGGCAGCCTCTACAGTCTCGTCGATCCGTCGAAGGCCGAGGGCGTCGAAGCCGTCGCCAAAGCGGTCATCTCCAACGCGATCTTCTCCGGTCGCGTCCCCGGCTCCGGCGTCGCCCAGCTCATGCTGGTCGAGCCCGCCCGCCTCCAGGACGTCACCGCAGGCACCCCTGCTGATTCGCATATGCCTGACGAGATGATGCGCGAGCAGACCGGCACTGACATCGGCCAGCCGACGAACCCGATCCCGGCGATCATCTCGCCCTCGGCCGGCAGCGGTCGCCTCTCTGTCGGCGACACGTTCGCCATGACCGTCCTCAGTCGCGAAATGACCTTCGTCGTCGTTGAAGTCCGCAATCGCTTCTCCGGCCTGCCAGTCGATCGTGCCTTCGTCGTCGCGCCGCTCCCCAGCATCGCCGCAGCCAATCCCTCCCGCCCGATCCGCTCCACCGACATGTTCGTCCGCGGGCCGCGCGAAATCGAGACGAATCTGGATGCCACCCTTCGCTCGCAATCGCAGGGTGCCGTGCTGATCTCCCGTGCTGCACTCTACGAAGCGGTCCATGACGCGCCGCTGATCGCTGGCGTCGCCACCGGATTCCGGCTCGGCCTCGTCGTCACCGCGCTCTACGCTGGCGTCGCGGTCGCCTTCGCGATGCTCCTGCGCGGCAAGGCCCGCGCGCGCGATCAGGCCTATCTCCGCACACTCGGCCTGTCACGCGAACAATCGCTCGGCCTCACGATCGTCGAGCAAGCTCCCGGCATCATCGTGGGCATCGCCGCTGGCGTTGGCCTCGGCGTGGCCGCAGCCTGGCTGATCGCGCCCGGCCTCGATCTGATTGCCTTCATCGGCCCCGGTCTGCCGGTCGAGCTCCAGATCGACTGGCCCGCAATCATCCTGCTCGTTGTCGTCGTCCTTATCGTGACGACCGTTGCAATACTCCTCACAACCCGCTTTGCGCGTAAGATCAGCCTCGGTGAAGTGCTCCGATTGGGGGATCGATGACCGATACGCTCGATTTCCGCTCGATGGCCGAACGTGCCGCCAGGGCGGAGCGACCGCAATTCGGCGGCGGATCGCAGATCATCTGCGACAACCTGGTCAAGATCTATAAGATCGCAGACCTGGAGGTCGTCGCCCTGCAGGGCCTCGACCTGCTCGTTGCTCCCGGTGAGCTGATCGCTATCGTCGGCGCGTCCGGTTCCGGCAAGTCCACGCTGCTCAACATCCTCGGCGGGCTCGACGTCCCCTCGGCGGGCCGTGCCATCGTCGCTGGATACGACCTTCTGAACATGGACCAGCAGGAGCGCACCCGCTACCGCCGCCAGGTCATCGGCTTTGTCTGGCAGCAGACAGCGCGCAACCTTCTGCCCTACCTGAATGCGCGTGAGAATGTCGAGCTGCCGATGATCCTCGATGGCATGCCCTCCGGCCTGCGCCGCGAGCGCGCCCTGGAGCTGCTCACCCTCGTCGGCCTTGCTGACCGCGCGGATCATCGACCCGATCGCCTCTCCGGCGGCGAGCAGCAGCGCGTCGCAATTGCCGTCGCGCTGGCCAATGCCCCTGCCGTGCTGCTCGCCGACGAGCCAACCGGTGAGCTCGACACCGCCACATCAACCCAGATCTTCGAGGTGCTACGCTCTGCCAGCAGCCAGCTCGGCGTCACCGTTGTTGTTGTTACCCACGATCCCCTCGTCTCGACACAGGTCAACCGGACCATCGCCATCCGCGACGGCCGGACGAGTAGCGAGACGCTTCGCCGCATTGCGGTAGGAGATGAGGGCGAGCACGAGGTCATCGCCGAGGAATATGCAGTCCTTGACCGCGCCGGCCGCCTGCAGTTGCCTCGTGATTATGTCGACGCATTGGAGCTCGAACGGCGGGTTCGCCTTGAGCTGGAAGCCGATCATATCGGCGTCTGGCCGGACCAGCCACGAACAGACCCGGAGAGTGGCTCGTGAGTGATGCCAACGAGCGCTGGCGACCTCCCTCGCAGCGCACCAAGACAGGCTCCCCGTTCGTCACCCAGGAAGAGGATCGCGAGCCATTCAGCACGCGCCCGGCCGCCGAGCGCCGCGCGTCGGCCACCGATCTGCTGCAGCCAATCATCCGCGTCGAAGGCATCACCCGCGACTACCCGATGGGCGAATCCGTTGTCCACGCCCTGCGCGGCGTCGATCTCACCATCGGACGCGGCGAGCTCGTTGCGCTCCAGGGTCGCTCGGGTTCTGGCAAGACGACGCTGCTCAACATCATCGGCGGCCTCGACCGTCCGACCGACGGTCAAGTCACGATCGACGGCATGGTCGTCTCGGAGCTACCCGAAGCCGGCCTGATCGAGCTGCGTCGCCACCGCATCGGCTTCATCTTCCAGGCCTTCGGTCTCATCCCGATTCTCACAGCCGCCGAGAACGTCGAGGTTCCGCTTCGTCTCGCCCAGGCGCCGGTCGCCCGCCGGGATGAGCGCGTCCGAGTCCTGCTCGAGCTCGTCGGCCTCGGCGAGCGCGCCCGCCACCGCCCCCACGAGCTCTCCGGCGGCGAACAGCAGCGCGTCGCTATTGCCCGCGCCCTGGCCAACGCTCCCGACATCCTCCTGGCCGACGAGCCAACCGGTCAGCTCGACTCTCAGACCGGCCGCACCATCATGTCGCTCATCCGCGCGCTCGTTCGCAGCGAAGGTGTCACTGCTCTCGTCGCCACCCACGATCCGATCCTCATCAGCCTCGCCGACCGCGTCGTCACCCTCTCCGACGGCGTGATCGCCTCCGACGACCGTCGCGGCCCCGCCTGACTGCCGCCGGGGCGATCGCCGTGCCGAGAATGCTGCCTGCCACCGCTCCGTAGGGACAGGACCCGGCCTGTCCGTCGTCGTGAGGCGACCCCCGGTTCGCAGGCACACTCATGTATCAGCACGGCCAAACTCTGTGGATACATGTGCAGATCATGCGGCACTCGGGCCATCGCAGCACAGGCACACCTGCCTCACCTTCTCCGAGCAACCGTCCACAGCCATCACAGCACCCACAGATAGACAACCAACCCCAGCATCACCACCAACGCCACTGCAAACGCACACCCCAGCGCCCAACCCACCTCCCCATCACCCCCGCCCGCCCCTCGCTGCCCCTGCCACATCCTCACCACCTTGTCCCTTCTCCGCCATCCCGAATGGATCGCCAACATCAGGCTGTCGTACTCTCGGAGCGGCAGCCAGCCTTTTCTCCTGTCATCTCGAACCGCAGTGAGAGATCTCCCACCTGTTCAACCTGGTCCAATGCAGGAGCGATTATCGCGTGCGCGGTCGAAATGACAGCGGCGGGAGTGACTATCGCTTCACGCTGCCCGACACATTGGCACCTGACGACCCACTCAACGCATTGACCGGCATGATCGTCGCGTCCTCAGCAGCGGCGGCATCAGACGTTCTCTGTCATCTTGAGCCGCAGCGAAAGATCTCCCCCTGCCCGATGCGGCCGATCGCAGCTGCGCCGCACCCTCTGCATTCCTGAACAACGTGAGGGATTCGGCCCCTGTCCGATTGCCTTAAGCGGGTGGGAGATCTCTCGCCTGCGGGCTCGAGATGACATACTGCCGGGATGACTGCCGTAATTCACAGAATGACAGTATGACGTCGACGGCAAACGTATCGCTCAGAAAGCGCATTTCCGCAGACGATAATCCCTTCGACATCCTTTCATGTCGAGACCGCAGTCGAGAGATTCCCCGATGATCAATGCGCTGCCTGATCTACCTGAAAAACATAAGGGTGATGTGGCCCAGAATGTAGGGGCGTATCGCATACGCCCGGCTGGATCTACAACCACTCGGGTGCGAGCCGGACGATAAGATTGGTCATTGTCCGCACCGCACCCTCTCTCACTCCCGCTCATGCTACAATTCATCCAGATACCCCACAGGGGTATAGCGAAATTCAGCACCTGAGGAGGAGTCATGGTCGAGAAGACCTTCCTGGTCCCAGACGTCAGTTGCGAGCATTGTGTCCGGGCCATTACCAACGAGCTGTCCCAGATCGAAGGCGTCGAGAACGTTGCCGTCGATATCCCCACCAAGATCGTCACTGTCCGCGCCGACGACAGCGTTACCGACGCCACCATCGTTGCCGGCCTTTCCGAAGCGGGCTACGACATCGCCACACAGGGCTAATCACTTTATAACCACGTATGCACGATAGCCGACTCACGCGTCGGCTATCGTGCTTTCGGCTTCGCCTGGGCTACGCATATTACGCATATCCCTATGTCGGTATAATGCCTTGCGTAATCAATGCGGCGTGCATATACTCCGGCAAACGAGTTGTGGAACCGCGCAAGGAAGGAGGAGTGAAGGTGACGCGACGCCTCGGCAACGCTGGCAGAGACATCACCATCTGGATGTTCTGCCCACTCCTCGAAGACAGCCTCAGGCCGGGAGCCTGAATCACGGAATCCACGGGTCATCGTTTCAGTAACCCGGTCATAGCGGCAACTGAATAACCAGCAGTCAGGCAATCTGCCTGCTTGCTGACATGGATGGACAGCCGGTTCATCCGGCTATTCAAGAGCGGCGTTCCTACGCCGCAGGGCAGAGCCCGGATAAGACTCCATCCACATAAGACGATGAAAAACGCGGGAGCTTGGCGCTCCCGCGTCGTTGTTGTGCCGTGTAGTTATGTCTAGCGGCCCTCAACCAGCACGATCCGGCTCTCCGGATGCACCCGCACTGTCGACCGCGTGCCCGGTATGTCGCAATAGCCGTCCTGCAAGCGCTTCACGAGCGTTGGCAGCAAGTGGCCGATCACGACTACTACTCCTGGCCGGCTCACTGCCTTTGGCAACGCACCGGCGACCGTCTCGACCCCTCGTTCAGACCGTTCGAGCGAACCGAATAGCTCCTGACGGCTCAGCTCTGCCGTGTCCAACTCGGTGTATGAAACATGCTCAGCCGCTGTCGCTTGCCGGAGGCTGGCCAACCGTGCTCGCGGCACACCAGCGGTTAGCCCAATCATCGGCAGCGGCTCGTCCCTCCGACGCACTTCAGTCTGCATCACGATCTCGGGCGTTGGTGCAGGCATCGGCATCGCGTCGGCGTGATCGATTGTCTGCTGCACGCGCTGATGGACGCGCTCAAGGATGGCTTCGGCCGCAGCGATGGCCTCCTCGTCCAGCACCGGCCGCAGCGGCTCTGTACGTTCCAGCGGCAGATCCTCGATCGCTGCGGGCTCGACAACGACCGGCAGCAACGGACTGAGCGCCTCGCTCGAACCGTCGCTCCCCTCCTCCGCGTCAACAGATGCGCCGACTGCCTCCATTGCGGACTCATCGGCAGCGATCGTTGCTGAGATTGGCGGCTCTTCCGCACTCGTCACCGCATCCTCTGCCGCGACGTTGAGTGCTTCGTCACGCTGCGTCAGAACCCCCTGCGCCTCCAGCGTGTCGATTACGCGCCCGATCTCGGGGTGGACATCCGATAGCGCCCGCGCGCGCTCGAGTCCCTCCGGCCCGATCTCGCGCAGGCGTGTCGCGCGCTGGTCCGGCGTCAGGTTCTGCCACTCGGCGGCGAGCTGGATGAACGGCCCGGATCCGGGCCAGCGTCCTTCGCCGAGCAGTACTGCTCGATCGACCAGCTTGCGCTCCAGCAACTTGCGGATCAGATCGATCGAACGACCATCATTGACTTGTGTGTTGCTCATCTCCATCTTCCCGTTCGGTCGAGCACTGGCGGTCTCGAACGGCGTTGCTACAATACCCCGGCATTTCATGTAGCGGCAACTGCGGCACGTCGCCCGGGCTCATCGTCCAGGCGACCGGGGGATATTATGTTCAGGCAATCGGCCGGCACCGGCATCACCAATCGTCGTCTCGTCATCGTTGCAGCGATGGCCGGCACCTTTCTCTCGGCGCTCGATTCCAGCATTGTCGGACCGGCGATGCCGACGATCATCGGCCAGCTCGGTGGCCTGTCGCTCTACTCCTGGGTCTTCTCTGCCTACCTGCTCACCTCAACGACCACGGTCCCGCTCTACGGTCGTCTCAGTGACATGTATGGGCGCAAGCCTCTCTTCGTCATCAGTGCCGCGCTGTTTGTGCTTGGCTCGGCTCTCTGCGGGTTGGCGCAGAGCATGGAGCAGCTCGTCGCGTTTCGGGCCATCCAGGGTCTTGGTGCCGGCGGGATCGTGCCGGTTACCTTTACCATTCTCGGCGACCTCTTCTCAGTCGAAGAGCGCGCCAAGATGGCGGGTCTGTTCTCGGCCATCTGGGGCGCGTCGGCGGTTGCCGGGCCCACGCTCGGCGGCCTGGTCGTCGAGGTCATCGACTGGCGCTGGATCTTCTACCTGAATCTCCCGTTCGGCGCCGTCTCAGTCTGGCTGATGTGGCGCTCGCTGCATGAAGACCATTCCGTCGAGCGCAGCCGAATCGACTACCTCGGCGCGATCCTGCTTACCACCGGCATCACCGCCTTCCTTTTCGGCCTGCTCGACGTTGGCGAAGGCGCATCATGGTTCGAGCTGCGCACGGGTGGCCTGATGGTGCTGTCTGTCCTCATCCTGGCCTGGTTCATCGTCCACGAGAGCCGCTTCCCCAACCCGATGATGCCGTTAGGCATGTTCAAATCGCCGATCGTCGCGGTAGTTACTGGAGCTGGGACACTGATCGGCGGCGTGATGTTCGGTATTTCCTCATTTGTCCCGCTGTACGTCCAGGGCGTGCTCGGTGGCTCACCTATCGACGCTGGCCTGACCATCGCGCCGTTCTCGATCGGCTGGTCAATCGCTTCGGTCGTCTCTGGCCAGATCATCACCCGCGCCGGCTATCGCATCTCCGTCGTAGCCGGTACGTTCTCGGCCGTTGCCGGTTGCGTGTCGCTGCTTACGGTGTCGTCCGGGACGAGTCGGCTGCCCGCGGCGGTCGGGTCTGGACTCGTCGGCATCGGGATGGGCCTCTCGGCTACCGCGATGCTTATCGCTGTGCAGAACTCGGTTGGCTGGAACCAGCGTGGCGTCGCGACGGCCCTCGTGCAGTTCTCGCGCACTATCGGCGGCGCAATTGGGGTGGCCGTCCTCGGTACGCTACTGACCGCCCAGCTCACCTCGCGCCTCAGCGGCCTGGATAGCTCGCTGCGGAGCGCGAATGCCTTGCTGGATCTCGATGTGCGCAAAAGCCTGTCGGCCGATTTGCTGGAGTTCCTGACGACGTCGCTGTCCTCATCGCTCCACGTCGTCTTCCTGACTATGTTCGGGCTGGCGGTCGCGGCAGCGGTGATTGTCGTGCTCTTCTTCCCGCGTGGCACGGTTGAGGAGCTTCAGTCAGCCGAAGGCGGCATGGGTGCCAGCCGTCCGCAGCAGACGCCAGCCGACGCGGAACGCGTCCACCCGGGTGGACAGACACGTCCCGCGCCGCGCTGAGGCGCGTATTGCAGCGATCTGATCGGTCAGGAGCCTGTTTCCAGCTTTGACTTGATGCAGGCGAAGATGTCCTTGGTCATGCGGTCGGCGACGCCGCCCATGAGGCGCGCTCCGACACCGGCGATCGTGCCGCTGACCTTGACGTCCGACGCCCAGTGCATGAGCGTCCCGGCGCCTTCGTCGGTCAGATCCATCGTCGATGTCATCGATACTGCCGAGCCGGGCATCTTCCCGGATGCGACGATCGTGGCGTGCGATGGCTCTTCACGCTTCTGGAACTCGATGTCGAAGTTGAACGTGCCGCGGATCATCCCGACGCCGGCTTTAACCGTGCACTTGAACTTGTTCTCGTCGATGATCTCAACGCTCTGCAGGCCCGGAGCGCACTGCGTGACCTGATTCGGATCAGTAAGAAACGCATAGACCTTCTCGCGAGGAGCTTCGATCGAAACATCGCCTTTGAAATCCATAAGCACGCCCTTCCAGCATCCTAACCCCGTGTCGATAGGTTCTCAGTATAGGCGACCGCCCGCCGGACGGATCCGACAGGCGGTAACCCGGTGCTGATAATGGGAAGAGCGAATTACAGGATCCGGCGCTCGACGAGTGTGTCCGGGTCGAAGTTGCGCCAGACCGGAATGCCGCAATAGCGCTCGCCCTCCGGACAGAACGGCTTATTGCCGGCCCGTGAGCGCAGCACGCACGGCGGGCCACTGACAAACTGCCCAATGGTCGGGAAGACCTGCCGCACCTGCGCTGTCTCCTGTGCTGCCGTCTCGAAGATCTCGCGCTGCGCGTTGTAGCACTGCCGCTTGACCCACTTCCAGTAGTAGGACATCAGCGTGCCGGTCTCATAGAACCGTAGCCGGTGGCTATTCGGCAGCAGGTAGAGCACGTTTTCCGGTGCAACCCCGTCGTCCAGCAGCTGGTTCTTGGCGTCCCAGAGCGCCTGGACGGTGGCGTGGTATTCGTCAAGCGCCGCCTGGTTCTCCAACAGCTCGTGCGGAACGATGACATCCGGGTGCTCGCGCAGGTGCGCAGCCAGCACCGGCGAGGAGGAGAGCGTGCCGCGATGGCGCTGGTTCTGAGCGTCTTCCGCGCCGCTGATGCGCTTCTGGAAGGTGAACGAGACGTGATTCATCGTCTGCATCAGCTTGGAGTTCATCGCCAGGAACAGGGAATGCCCGAGGTAGGCGTTCTGCGCCGGATCGAGCACGGCCAGCAGCGCATTCTCATCGCTCATCTCATCAGCGGTGCGACCGAGGACGGTTCGCACTGCCGCGGCCAGCATCTGCTCGGCCGCGGGGTCGTAGCTCGCCAGCCGTGAGTTGACACCCCCGAGCTCGGCATCGAACTCCTCGAAGAAACGTTCATCGCGGCTTGACGTAATCGTCTGCTGCATCTCGGACAGGGCTTCGTATTCGAGCGTATCCTGCGCGGCAAGGATCTGCAGATCCAGTTCATAGCCCGGTGCACCGAGGAAATACGGGTCGATTCGCAACACCTCGGCGACCATGGCATTGACGATGTAGCGCACCTCGGCCGGCACGTCCAGCTGATTAGCCAGCACGTAGTAGCGCAGCAGCGTCAGACCGTTGATCGTGTGGTACAGGTGGGCGGGCGTTGCCAGCGGCAGGGCGTAGCGCGCAACTTCCTGTGCGCGCTTCTGGACGGCGTCGGCGACGCGGCGTTCTGCCTCCGGCCCGGTCGCCCGAACGCGCGACGGGAACACTTTCCCATAGCGCTCGGCGAGCGTTGGCGTGAGGGCGTCGGTGATCGAGCGGTAGCCGTCGATCGAGCGCTGGACAGCGTCGCGATAGATCTGTTCCTGGCGCTCGGTCAGCCCCGGCGTCACCATCACCTTGCCCGAGACTTCTCGATAGCGTTGGGACACTTGCTCGGAGTTGTAATGTGGATGGTGATGGAAGAACGACCAGATCGCCAGCCGCGACACGCCATCCAGCACAAACACGAAGTTGGCGTGCTGGAATGTCGTGTGATGACCGGCGTCGAAAAGGTCACGATAGAGGCGCTGCGCGCGGCTGCGCCGGTGCGGGCGGAGCTCGTCGCCATCATCGAGCGTTGAGTCCATCAGCTTGAGCACGTTCTCGACACGCGCCGGGCGTGCGCCATAACACGACCAGGCGGCCGCCACCGTGAGCGCAAACGGATGTGCGGCAGATTCTTCGTGAAGCAGGCGGATGGTCGGCGGCTTCGAGGCGAGTGGGTAGAAGTTATCGGAGGCAGTCTCCGGCAGTGCGGACATGGTTCCCCCTGGATAGACTGCGAAGATTCATATGTGTACGTACACAGCATACGGCGGTCAACCGCCTTCTGCAAGATGTTCCAGAATGTCAAGGCCTCAGCGGTGAGGATGGAGGTCGTCCTGGTGGATGTTGGAATGGCAGGCGGAACGTACAGCGAATGACGGTCAACATGGATGATTCCACACGATACGAGCGGACGGGGACGCGGCCGCTGTTTCTGGCGGGCTGCCTGGCGACGCTGGTTATGCTGGCGGTTTCGCTTGTCCGACGCGGCGCTCCGGCAGGCGACCCGCTGATCGAGCTGGCGGCCCAAACGGCCCTGAAAGCGCTGCCGACGAGTATCTTCTCATTTCTGCTGGAATCGCTGCGGTCGTTTGCCAAGCCGCTGCTGGTCGTCGGCGTGGTCTCCGGTATGGCGCTCGTCGGTGGCGGCATGGCGCTCCTGCAGCCGTCGCTGATCGAGGTCATGACGGTTCGACGACGGATCGTGCGCCTCGTCTCGATGGCAATCGGCGTCTGGTTTCCGTTGGCGTTCTTTGTCTTGCTCGCCGAGGCGAACAGCGAGACGGCGTTGACGAACCAACGCTTGATCGGCATTGGTCTCAGCTCGGCGATCGATGCCATCGTGTTTGCGATTGCCGTTTACCTGATCTATCCGGCGCTCGTCGGTCTGTTCGCTCGACAGTCCACCCGGGTGGACTCTCTCGATCCGAGCCGGCGACGCCTGTTGATCGGTGGGGCAACGGCGCTGGTCGCCATCAGTGCCGGATACCTCGGCAAGCTGGTCGTCGATGTGCGCAAGGGCGCAATCGGTGGGAAACGGGCCGGCATTCCCCCTGAAGTCACGCCGGTACATCAGTTCTACGTGGTGTCGAAGAATGTGCTCGATCCAGACCCGGATGTTGATCGCTGGGCGCTGCATATCACCGGCCTCGTGGCGAACCCGATGACACTGGCCTACGTCGATCTGGCCGGTATGGCAGACGTCGAGCAGCCGACGACGCTGACCTGCATCTCCAACAAGATCGGTGGTGACCTCGTGTCGAACGGCGTGTGGCGGGGCGTGCGGCTCGTCGATGTGCTAACGCGAGCCGGCGTGCAGCCCGATGCGGTGGACCTCGCGCTCTATGCTGCCGACGGATACACGGAGTCGATCCCGCTAGCACGGGCAATGGGAGAGGACGTTCTCCTCGCCGTGCAGCTGAACGGCGAGCCGCTGAACGAGACGCACGGCGCTCCAGCCAGGCTGATCGTGCCCGGGAAGTACGGGATCAAGAATGTGAAGTGGATCGAGAAGATCGATCTGGTGGCCGGGGATTTCCGCGGATACTGGCAGCAACGTGGCTGGACCGAAGATGCAACCATCCAGACGTTTTCGCGGATCGATCTGCCGTCGAACCGGGCCGTTGTGGAACGAGGGGCAATAGACCTTGGCGGAATCGCGTATGCCGGTGACCGGGGTGTTAAGGCTGTTGAGCTGAGCTTCGACGGCGGCTCAACCTGGCGGGAAGTTGATGAGGTGCAGCAGATTGCAGCGTTGTCGTGGGTGATTTGGCGTTCCACGTGGAACGCCGATTCTGCGGGCGCGTATCGGGTGATGGTGCGGGCAACCGACGGCAACGGCGACGTACAGACGTCCTCGCGACGCGATCCGATCCCGTCTGGCGCGACCGGCTACCACGCAATCGAGATTGGCGTGATCTGATCGGCGACCGGTGACGTAGAATTGAGCGCTGACATGAACGCGCAAAACTGGGAACGGCTTGGGTAGACGTTGTATCGCATCGATCACGAAGAAGAGGGACTGGACTATCGCAGGCGCTACCAGGGGCTGATCGGTGTCAACAGTAAGGTGCCGATCCGTGACAGGTCCATCCTGGGACTCGTCTATACACCCGGCGTCGCAGAAGCCTGCCTTGAGATCGTCGAGCATCCCGAGTCTGCATTTGAGCTGACGAGTCGGGGTAATACGGTCGCGATTATTTCTGATGGATCCGACCTGTTTGGCCGTGAGGGTGGTTCCCCGGAAGCGGTATTACCGATCCTCGAGGCCAAAAGCGTCCTGTTCAAAACGTTTGCCGGCGTTGATGCTTTCCCGATTGCACTGAACATAACGGATCCGATTGAGATTGTGAATGCCGCTTCGGCGCTTGCGCCGACGTTCGGCGCAATCTGCATTGATGACATCAGTGCACCGCGCTGTTTCACGATCGCCGATCATCTGGAGAAGGCTTCGACGATCCCGGTGTTCTCGAACCAGCATCACGGTACGTCCGTGCTTGTGCTGGGCGCGCTGCTCAATGCGGTCAAGGTGACGGATCGCAAGCTGGAAGACTGCCGGGTTGTTATTGCCGGGGCCGGGGTTGCCGGGGTCGGCGTGGCGCGGTTGCTGCACCGGGCGGGCGTCCAGGACATCATCGTCTGCGACCGGGCTGGAGCGATCTACACCGGGCGAGCCGAGCGGATGAACTGGGCCAAACAGTACCTTGCCAAGGAGACGAACATCGAGCGGCAGCGCGGGTCGCTGGCCGACATGCTTCACGGAGCGGATGTGTTTATCGGCGTGTCGTCCGAGGGCATTCTGACCGGCGAGATGGTCGCGTCGATGGCCAAGGATCCGATTGTCCTGGCGATGTCGATCCCGCATCCGGAGATCGATCCGTCCGACGCCAAGGCGGCTGGCGCTGCCGTCGTCGCAACTGGACGCTCTGATCATCCGAACATGATGGATGTGTCGCTCGTGTTCCCTGGCGTCTTCCGTGGACTGCTGGACAGTGGGGCGCGGAATATCCGCTTGCGGACGCTGCTTTACGCTGCCCAGGCACTCGCATCGTTGGTGCCAGAGAACGAGCTGAACGCGGACAACATCGTGCCGCGCATCTTTGACTATCGCGTTGCTCCGGCCGTCGCGGCTGCTGTCGTGCAGGCGGCGATTGAGACGGGCGAGGCTGTTTATGATGTCGACCCCGAAACAGTGGCCGAGCGCACGCGGCGCTATGTGTACGAAGGCGTAATGCTTCCGCGCTCGTCGACAAATGGGGCGACGCTTCCGCGCTCGCGCACGAAGCCACAGAGCTTGCGCGAGGAGGTCCTCGATCTACGGCGGCGCTTCGGGGGTGTGCTTGAGATCAACTCAAAGATCCCAATCAAGGATCATCACATCCTGAATGTCCTGTACGTCCCGCCGGCGGCACTTGCGCCGGCAGCCGAGATCTACCGCGACCCGATGTCGGTGTTCGAGCTGACGGTGAAGGACAACATCGTTGCGATCGTGACCGACGGCACAGCTGTGCTGGGTCTTGGGGATATCGGTGCGGAGGCGGCACTGCCGGTGATGGAGGGCAAGGCCGTCCTGTTTCACACACTGGCTGGCGTTGAGGCGTTCCCGATCTGCATCTCCGAGCGCGACCCGGAGAAGATTGTCGATATCATCGCCGGAATTTCGCCGTCGTTTGGCGGCATCAATCTGGAGGACATCTCCGCGCCTCGCTGCTTCGAGATCGAGCAGCGCTTGAAAGAGCGCGTGAAGCTGCCGGTCTTCCATGACGATCAGCATGGGACGGCAGTGGTGGTGCTCTCGGCGCTGCTCAACGCGCTGCGGCTACGCGGGACGCCAATCGAGAGCGTGCAAGTCGTGGTAAATGGCGCCGGCGCGGCCGGTATTGCTGTGTCGAAGCTGCTGCTGTCGTCGGGAGTTGGCGACATCATCATGTGCGACCGGCTCGGGATCATCTCACGCGATCGTAAGACCGGCATGAATGGTCCGAAGCGCGAGATGGCGGAGCTGACGAACAAAGAGAATGTCAGTGGGACGCTGCATGATGCCTTGGTGGGGGCGGACGTGTTCATCGGCGTCTCCGGTGCCGGCGCGCTGTCGCCAACCGACATCGGCGTAATGAACAAGCAGCCGATCATCTTCGCGCTGGCCAATCCGAATCCGGAGATCGAGCCGTCGCTGGCTCACGAAAGCGGAGCGCTTGTTGTTGCGACCGGGCGGTCGGACTATCCGAACCAGGTCAATAACTCGCTGGCGTTCCCAGGCATTTTCCGGGGTGCACTGGATGTGAAGGCGCTGGACATCAACGACGAGATGAAGGTGGCTGCGGCCTACGCGATTGCCGATCTGGTCAAGGAGAACGAGCTGGAGCCGGATTATGTGATGCCGGCCGCTCTCGATCTGCGAGTGCCACCGGCGGTCGCTGCTGCAGTGGCGCGAGCAGCGATTGAGACTGGCGTCGCGCGTGCAGCGCTCGATCCAGCTGACGTCGCGCAGCGGACGCATGATCGGATTTACTCGGGGAAGCTGCCGGTGTAG
>JBDHWD010000037.1:0-24108 GCA_039810005.1 Thermomicrobiales bacterium
AATCGCTCACTGCACACGCTGGAGGACCGTGGAGTCATCCAGCTGCGTGGCCAGGAAATCCGCATCCTGGACCCGCAGAAGCTGGCAGAGATTATTGAGGCTGGTTGATGACTACGGTCCCGCTGCCCTGACCTCGGCGCCGAGGAGGCCGCCGAGCACGTCCCACGGGGCTGGGTTCTCGGGGTGCCACTCCAGCCGGGCGCGCTCGAAGTACTGAACCGTCATGCCGCCCGATACAAACTCATCGCTGATCGGGTAGCCGAACAACGCCAGTGACTCGCGGTATGAATACCCCGCGTCAGCGAAGTCCAGGCCGTGGCTGTGCCAGTAGGCCCGGAAGCCGTAGCACAGGTTATGGCCGGTCGCGGCGAAATACTCGCAGTTGGGGTTGGTGCTCGGACTTTGGTGCTGGAATGGCGCTGTCCCGGTCAGTCCGAGCTGGTTGGCGCGCTGGACACCGAGCAGGCCGAGCAGCACATGGTAGGGCGCGGCATTTTCTGGATGGTGCTCCATTCGCTGCCGCTCGAAGTACTGCACCCGATAACCGCCCTCGACGAGCTGTTCGGTAATCGGGTAGCCAAAGACGGGCAACCCGCCGTTAGCGTGCCAATACTGAGAGAACGGCAGTTGGGTCGTGTGTCCTGTCGCCGGGAAGTAGTCCGGCCCGCGCGCGTCGGACATCGGTCCGCCGTTCAGGACGATGACGGCGTTCGTCAGGCCAGGGAACTGCCTGGCGGTGTAGACGACCTGCGCTTCGATGCGCGGGTCGTCGCAGGTCCCGCGTGGGTGCGCCGATCCCGAGAGGTAGACGGCGGCAACCGTCCCCTGAATTTCGACGTGATCGACGGTGAGTGTGTTCTCGTAGAGTGCGTTGTAGAGCCCGGACATCCCGTAGTAGGGATCGTGGAGCGCGAACAGCGTCTGCAGAGCGGCGGTGACGCGACCGGCCAGCGTCGACGCGGATGGCAGGGTCGCGTTCACTGCGACGACGCTGTCGCCGCAGCCGACCAGCGGGCCGGACATACCGTTGTCACCCATGGCGATGAAGTAGAGGTGGCCGGGATCGTCGGCCGAGGCCGTCGGCACAACGCCGATGAACGTCATGAGCAGCAATGCGGCGAATACGATGCGGACATGTCGACGGTTCATGCGCTTCCTCCTGAATGACGAGACGAAGATGCAGATGGTGGAGCGAGCGGATGACCGGATTGCCTGTCCTGAGTGCACCTCCTGTCTCTCGCGTGGACGGCACGTCGCGCTGACTACGGATGAATTCGGTATACGCACATCCTAGTCGTATGACCGCTGCCTGACAAGATTGAGGGTGTCACTCGCAGTTCACTCGCCGTTCACGGTGCTGTCATCTTGCGCCCGTATCGTTCCTTCCGAAGGGGAGTAGCCTCAGAGCGCAAGCTCTATGCACGGGTCGTCAATTCGAGCTTCTGCTCCGGCCCGGCACCCAGTCCAGATACGACGCGGATCTGGGGGCAAGACCTTCGCAACCGGCGGCTTTTGTCGCAGTCGGGTGCGGGGGGCTTGCCCCCATTTGTGTTGTGTCGCCGGAGGAATCCGGCGGGCTGGAAAGGGGTGTTCGTGGCCGAATCGATCGGCTCGCCGTGGCTCTGGATAGGGTTTACGGTCTTTGTCCTTGTCCTATTGACCCTCGATCTGGGGATCTTCCACCGTCGCCCACACGCAATCAGCGTGCGTGAGGCGGCCTTGTGGACTGCCGGATGGGCGACGCTGGCGGCGATCTTCAATGTCGGTGTCTTCTACTGGGCCGGCTCGGAGCGCGGCCTGGAGTTCACCGCTGGCTACCTCGTTGAGCTGGCGCTCAGCGTCGATAACATGTTCGTCTTCGCGCTGATCTTCGGCTGGTTCGCCGTGCCGCGCGCCTATCAGCACCGTGTGCTCTTCTGGGGCATCCTCGGCGCGCTGGTGATGCGGCTGGCCTTCATCCTGGTCGGCTCGGCGCTGCTCTCCACGTTCCACTGGATCATCTACATCTTCGGTGTGTTCCTGATCTTCACCGGTTACAAGATCCTGCGTGAGAAGGGCACGCACATCGATCCGGAGAAGAACATCGCCCTGCGTCTGTTCCGCCGCGTCATGCCGATCACCAACGAGTACCACGGTCAGCGCTTTACGATCATCGAAGCGGGTAAGCGCGTCGCAACGCCGCTGCTGGCCGTGCTGGTGCTCATCGAGGCGACCGACCTGGTCTTCGCCCTCGACTCGGTTCCGGCGATCTTCGCCATCACCGACGATCCGTTCATCGTCTACACGTCGAACGTCTTCGCGATCCTCGGCCTGCGGTCGCTCTACTTCCTGCTGGCCGGCATCATGGATTCGTTCCGCTATCTGAAGGTTGGCCTCGGCGCAGTGCTGATCTTCGTCGGCGCAAAGATGACGCTGGCGGATGTCTATCACATGCCGATCGCGCTCTCGCTGGGCATCATCGTCGCGCTGATCGGTGGCTCGATCATCCTGTCGCTGCTGCGGCCGGAGACGGAAGAGGAAGTGCCGTCATCGAGCAGCAGCGTTGACGAACCGGCGGTTGGCGACTAACCGTGCTTGCTTCATTCCGCGTAGCAGCCAGGAGTTGGGATGCCTGATTTCGAGGACCTTGGTTGCGTCATGCTCGGCCTGCTCGGCGTGCTGATCGTGATTGCACTCGTTGTGTGTGTCGGCATTGTCGTGTTCGTTGCCGGTGGTGCCGCACTGCTGAATGGCTAGGTGGCGGCGATGCTCCACCGCCACACGGACCTGTTGAGAACTGATCTGGAAGGATTCTGTTATGTCGATGGCGAATGGATTGTGCCCGAAGTGCCAGGCACCGATGCGGTCGTATGAGCGCAGTGGCATTGTGGTTGACCGCTGCACCGAATGTGGCGGCATCTTCCTCGATCGCGGTGAGCTGGATCATCTGATCCAGATGGAAGGCGAGTTTGCCAACCGTCAACCCGCGCCGGTCGCGCGCTACCGTGACGATGACGACGATGATGATGACGATGACTACCGGCGTGGCTACAACCAGGGTGATCACAACCAGCGCGGCTATCGCAAGAAGAAGCGCAAGAACTTCCTTGAGGACCTGTTCGACTTCGGATAGGTGAGCGCTGAGGGGCCGGTTGCTATATCGAGCGACCGGCCCCTTTTGCATCCCCGCTCGTCTCAATGCGCTGCAACTGGGGAAAGACTGGCCCCAGCCGCTCGTAGAGTTCACGATAGACGCGATAGGCCGCGCGATAGCGCTCAACAGCCTCCAGCTGCGGCTCGAACGCGCGGCGCACGCCGGCGAAGCGCGTGACCTCGCTCCACTGCTCGAACAGCCCGACGCCCATACCGGCCACGAATGCCGCGCCGAGCGCCGAGCCGGCCTCACCGGCGACGACCTCAATGCGCCGGCCGGTGATATCGGCGGCGATCTGCATCCAGAGATCGCTGCGGCTGCCGCCATCCGTCGCCAGGAGGCGGCGGATCGGATATCCAGCCTCGGTCAGTAGCTCCAGATGATGCTGAAAGCCGAAGCAGACCGCCTCCAGCACAGCACGATAGAGATGAGCGCGGGTGTGGTGCAACATCACCCCGGCGAAGACACCACGGGCCAGCGGGTCGAAGATGGGCGTTTTCTCGCCAAGCGCATAGGGCAGCGCCACGATGCCGCCCGAACCGGGTGGTACTGCCGCCGCCTCGCGATCGAGATCAGCCAGCGACGCACCACCAGCCAGCTCGGCAGCAAACCACTTCACCAGCGACCCGCTCGCCGCCATGCAGCCATTGATGAGCGACAGGCCCGGAACATCGTGCTCGTCGAAGTAGAAGCGCGGATCGGGCGTTGGCGCGTCGGTGCAGTAGAGGATGTCGCCGCCACCGCCGAACTTCAGCAACGTGTCGCCCTGCTCGGTCAGGCCGGCTGCCAGCGCCGCCGCGACGTGATCGGCGCTGCCGGCAACAACCGGCGTCCCGACCGCTAGCCCGGTTGCTGCTGCGGCGTCGTCGCTGACCTTCCCGACGATCTCGCTGGGTAGCCGCACCGGTGGGAGCGCGTCCTTGCGGATGCCGGTTCGGTCGAGCCACTCCGCCATCCAGCCGTGGTGATGAATGTCGTACAGCCCGCTCTCGACCGCCCAGTTGCGCTCCAGCGACCACAATCCGGTGAGCTGATGCACGATGTAGTCGTATGAGCCGCAGAGGTGCGCCGTCCGGGCGATCACATCCGGCTCGTTCTTCACCAGCCAGCGCCAGCGTGGCTCGATGTTCTGCTGGTTCGGCATGCCGCCGGTCCAGGCGAAGAACGTTTCCGGCGCGATCGCCTGCCGCAACTCCTCAACCTCGACTGCGGCGCGGACATCGTTCATCAGGATGGCCGGTCGCAGTACCTGTCCATCCTCATCGAGCAGGACCATCGCCGGCACCATGCCGGTGACACCGACTGCGGCGATGGAACGCTCGGGGATCTGCCTCACCAGCTCGCGAACGGCAGCGCAGGTCGTCTCCCACCACTCGGCGGGATCCTCCTCGGCCCAGCCGGGGTGGGGCGAGCGGAGCGTGTGGTGTCGGTGGGTCTGAGCGATCACCCCGACGCGCGGATCGAGCACGACCGCCTTCAGGCCGGTCGTCCCAATGTCGATCCCGAGCGCTAGCGGAGCGGTCATCAGACCACCGTATCGCGGACCATCGACGCGGCTTCCATGAAGCGCAGCACGCGCTCCGGATCGACCGGATTCCAGGTGTAGCCATCGCGTTTCAGGCCGGTGCCGACGATGACCCCGTCGGCCACACTGAGCGTCGACGCGACCGTCTCGATCCGCACGCCGGTGTTGGCCAGCACCGGCGTTGCCGGCACCGCGTCCTTCGCCTCACGGACATGGGAGACGTCGGCAGGCGCTCCGGCCATCGGCCCTGAAATCAGAATCGCGTCGGCTAGCGACGAGGTGACGACACTCTTCGCCAGCGCCCCGATGGGCCGCGGCGCGAGAGGCCTGGCGAACTCCGGCTCGATGTTGAAGAACAGCCGGATTCCGCTTGCGCCGAGGTGATCGCGATAGTCGAGCGCCTTGCCGGCATCCGGCTGCCAGAGGCCCATGTCGCTATCGTAGACGCCGGTGAACACCTCACGAACGAAGCAGGCGCGCGTTGCCTGCGCGACCGCGATGGCAGCCTCGGGGTCCCAGAGAAGATCGACACCGTACGGCACGCGGATCAGCGGTCGCAGTTCGCCAATCGCCGCGGCCATCGCGGCGATCGGTCCACGGTCGGTGTGCAGTGGATAGGGGCGGTCGCCCTCGTTGCAGAACAGGAGTCCATCGACGCCGCCCGCCTGCAGCGCCTCCAGGTCGGCGGCGAGCGCCTCGACCACGCGGCCCATGCCACCGGCCCGGTCATACAGGGGCCGACCAGGCAGCGGCAGCAGGTGCATCATCGCGATCACCGGCTTGGGCCGTCCGAAGAGTTGCTCCAGGACTGAGGAGTCGGGCATGCGCGCTCCTTTACCGAACACAAAATGTGTAGGGGCGTATTGCATACGCCCGGTTGGATCAACGACCCACTGGTGCGGCAGTCCGGACCTGGTTGATGCCGTTCTCCCGTGATGTCGCCGAGTTCGTTCTTCCGTTCGACACCATCGGTAACCCGGCCGGGCGTATGCAATACGCCCCTACAAAAACGTCGTCTAGACGACAGCCCGCATTGCCCCGCCGTCGACCTGCAGGGTTGCGCCAGTGACGTAGGACGCTGCGTCAGACAACAGGAAGACTGCGCCCTGCGCGTACTCCTCGGGCGTCCCCAGACGACCCATCGGGATTGCCTGCTCGGACTGCTTGCGGATCTCCTCGATTGGCCGGCCCGACTTCGTCGCGTTGGCCTGATCGAGCTGCTCGATGCGGTCGGTCAGGATGCGCCCCGGCACGAGCTGATTGACCCGGATGTTGTCCGCAGCCAGCTCGTTGGCCAGCGACTTCGATAGCGCCGAGACGGACGCGCGCATGACCGTCGAGAGCGTCAGGTTGGGGATCGGCTCCTTCACCGACGACGACGTGGACATGACGATCGCCCCGCCGCCGCGCTCCTTCATCGAGGGCACGACGCCGCGAACCATGCGGATGACGCTGAGGACGAGCAGGTCAAACGCCTGCTGCCAGGCAGCATCATCGAACTGCTCGAACACACCCGGAGGTGGGCCACCGGTGTTGGTGAACAGCAGATCGACGCCGCCGAAGCGCTCGAACGTCGCCGCCTGCCAGCGCGCGATGTCCTCGCCATTGCGGGCGTCGGCCTTCATCGCCAGCACCTGACCACCGAACTCCTGCTCGATCCGCTGCCCGGCAGCCGTGATGGCCGCCTCATCGTGCGACGCGATCGCGACGCTCACCCCTTCTGCCGCGAGCAGCCGGGCGACGTTGAAGCCCAACCCCCGACTCGCCCCACCAACCATCGCGACCTTGCCCCGTAGCCCAAGCTCCATACCGGCCCCTCCCTCGTGTCTGTCGTGTGTTGTGTCGCACATGGTAGCAGGAGTGGACGGTGGCCCTCACCCCCCAGCCCCCTCTCCCAATACTGGGAGAGGGGGAGTTATGCAGCAGCGGGAATGGCTGCCGATTTACAGGTGCTACGAAGCGGTAGGCGTGCTCGTCCTATCATGACACCCCCTCTCCCCGCGGGAGAGGGGGCAGGGGGGTGAGGTCACCCCAGATACCGCTCCATAAACCGCGCCGTATCCCCAATCGCCTTGATCTCATTCCGGCGGCGCGTAAAGCCGTGGCCCTCGTCGGCGTAGACGTCGTAGCGCACGTCGACGCCGCGCTCGCGGAGGCGTTCGACGATCTGATCGCTTTCGGACTGCACGACACGCGGGTCGTTCGCGCCCTGAATGACGAAGAGGGGCGCGCGGATCTGGTCGACGTAGGTGATCGGCGAGCGCGACATCAGGAAGTCGGCTTCCGTCTCGGGATCGCCAACCCACTCGTTCATGATCCGTCGCCAGGTCGGTGGCACCGCCTTGGAGAACGTCACCAGGTTTGACGGCCCGACGATATCCACCGCCGCCGCCCAGAGGTCGGGCAGGCGCGAGACGCAGGAGAGCGTGGCGAATCCGCCAAACGAGCCGCCGAAGACGCCGATGCGCTGCGGATCGACCCAGTCCAGTGCATGCAGCCAGGCGACGGCCTGCTCAAAGTCCTTCAGCTCGTCGCCGCCCCAGTCGCGGTGAATAAGGCGCTGGTAGGTCTTGCCGTAGCCGGTCGAGCCGCGGACGTTCGGTGCAAGCACGCCGATGCCCCGTGAGAGCCAGTACTGGTACAGCCCGGAGTAGTTATAGGCCGCCTGCTCCTGCGATTCCGGTCCGCCGTGGATCGAGAGGACAACGCCGAACGGCCCGTCGCCCTTCGGTCGATAGAGCCAGGCAGGGATGTCGCGTCCGTCGTGCGTCGGGTAGTGGATCAGCTCGGGATGCACCATCTCCGCCGGATCGATCCCGCCGAGGGCACTCTCGGTGATCTGATTGATCGTGCCGCTCGTGACATCGACGATCACGACCTCGTTAGGGCGGGTTGCGTCTGAGAAAAGCAGACCGATCTTCGCGCCATCAGCGGTGATCGTCATCGCGGAGATGACGCCAATGGGCAACTCCGGGAGATCGACTAGCGCGCCGGTCCGCAGATCGCGCAGATGCAGGCGCGAGTAGCCGTTCTCATTCACGACCCAGGCGAGGAAATGGCCGTCCTGCGAGAGCGCCACGCGCTCGATATCCCACTCGGGCGTCTCAACCCAGCGCTTCTGGCCGCTGTTGAGATCGTAGAACGCCAGGCCGGTGAACTCGCGGTCCTCATCGG
Source organism: Thermomicrobiales bacterium (assembly GCA_039810005.1). Taxonomy (GTDB): domain Bacteria; phylum Chloroflexota; class Chloroflexia; order Thermomicrobiales; family CFX8; genus JAMLIA01. The sequence goes on from JBDHWD010000037.1 coordinate 7,833, forward strand.
TCAGCAGATAGAAGCCGGAGCTATCGGCCGCCCACGCCTCGGCGAGATTCAGCACGTCCCCGTCACGCGGCGTTACCAGTTGGCGCTCGCCGGTCGCAAGATTGAACAGGTGGACGTCGGTGCGTGAGTTGGTCTGGAAGTCGACCACGGTCAGCCACTTGCCGTCCGGCGACCAGCGCGCGGCGAAGAAAGAGCCGTCCTCTGTCGTGAGGCGGCGTGTTTCGCCGGTCTGCAGATTGAGGAGCTGCACGTCCTGGTTGGTCGGCTCCCGATCGTTGCCGGCGAAGGCGATGGTCGTGCCGTCCGGCGAGAACGGCCCGTCGGCCAGATAGAACTGCACCGCTGGCGCGTCGGTCAGTTGCTCGGGCACGCCGCCGGCCGCCGGGATGCGGAAGATCTGATACATCTCGTTGCCGTCGATATCGGCCACGAAGAAGATGGTGTCACCATCCGGCGACCAGGCAATCTCACGCACCGCACGATCATCGAATAGTGTCACCTGGCGCGGATAGCCGCCGCTGCTTGGCTGCCGCCAGAGGTTGTACTGCCCGGAGATATTGGTCGAATAGGCGATCTCCGACCCGTCCGGTGAGAAGGACAATGTCGGCTGGTAGCGGCGGATTGCGGCGAACTGCTCGTAGGTCGGGCGCGTCTGCGTTCCGGTAGTAACGGGTGCTGCCATGAGAGACTCCTTCGGCTCATCCGGTTGCGATGCGTGGGGATATTGTGATGGATCGGTCGCAATCCGACCATGCACTGTCTGGATGGCAGGGTCGCCATCGTCTCTCTTTGGCGCGAACGATCGCTTCTCTAACTCACAGCCTTCATCACGAGTGCTGCGATCTTCTCCCTCTCGGTGGCGCTAATCTCCTTGAGGGCGAAGGATGTTGGCCACATGGCTCCGTCGTCGAGGTGGGCTTCTTCGTTGAATCCGAAGGTGGCGTAGCGGACTTTGAACTTGTCGGCGGGTTGGAAGAAGCAGACGATCTTGTCGTCTCGGGCATAGGCCGGCATGCCGTACCAGGTCTTCGCCATCAATTCCGGCGCGACTTCCTTGACGATGGTGTGGATCTGTTCGGCCATGACGCGGTCGGAGTCCGGCATGTTTGCGATTGCCGCCAGCACATCGTTTTCCCCGTCTTCACGCTTCTTGTTTGCGCGTTGCTCGGCTTTCAGCTCTCGGGCGCGGGCCTTCATGGCGTCGCGTTCTTCTTTGGTGAATCCTGAGCTCATCGTGTCCCCTGTTCGTGAGCAGCGTTGCACCCTGCGGTCCGAATGGTGTCTGTCATTCGTCTGACGTAACAGGGTGCAGATGTGTGACGGGAGATCGTACTATTCCGCTGCGTCCCCAAAGAATTCGGCGAAGCCGTAGGCATCGTCGTACTCGACGCGCAGGTAGCGGGCGAGGCCGTCGGGCGTGGTCGTGGCGGCGGAGAGCAGTGCGCCCTGTTCTGGCGTCATCCAGCGGTCGGGGCGTTCGAGCATCCGGGCGTTCAGTGCCTTGCCGAGGGTGTGGTGGTGGAGCGCTTCGGCGTAGCGCGCGAGCGCTGCGTTGCTGACGCCATCGGCGAGCGCGTCGGCAAGAAACTCGGCCTCGCGGAGCGCCTCGTTGATACCGCGCGCGACGATTGGGTTCTTCTGATGCGCGGCATCGCCGATCAGCGCCCAGCCGGGCCCCCAGGCGGTGCGGTCGTAGCCGCGAACACCGGCGATGCCACGCACCGGCCCGACCGGCGTCGCGTTTGTCAGCATGTCGCGGACCCACGGATGCGCATTGACCCGCGCCAGATAGTTCGCCTCGTGGTCGCTGCGGAACTCGTCGAAGTCGTCGTTGTACGCGCCGAGGATGACCATCTGCAGGCCGTCGTTCAGCGGCATCGTCGCGATCATGTCGCGCTCGGCGTCGGATTGCGTGAGTGCGATCGGGCCCGGCGGGGCTGCGTCGCGGAAGTAGGTGTAGTACCAGTAGCGGCCTGGCTCGACGACATTGCTCTCCGTCGCGCCGACCTCGCGTGCGACGAGCGAGTTGCGCCCATCCGCGCCGATGACGATGCTGGCGGAGACGCTACGCTCGCCATTCGGGCCACGCAGATCGACGCCGGTCACACGGTCGCCATCGCGGCGCAGTCGCAGGGCGGTCGTGCGGTCGTGAGCTTCAACGCCGGCAGTGGCGGATGCGGCGTCCCAGAGGATGCCGTCGAGCTCCAGGCGGCGGACGCAGAGGGTGTAGTCGATGCCGTCAAACGGCACGATCTCGGTGAGCACCTCGTCATCGCCACGAATGAGCCGGAAGTGGTGCGCTGGCGGGGCGCCAGTCGCCAGTACGGCGTCAAGCAGGTTGAGGCGGCCCAGCACGGCGATGCCATCCGGCCAGAGGACATGCGTCGAGAGCGTGTCGGAGGGCATCGCGGCCCGTTCGACGAGCAACACCCGATAGCCCGCCTGGGCCAGGTTGATCGCCGTGGCGCTGCCCGCGCAACGACCGCCGACGATGACGGCGTCGTAGTGTGCTTCCACCTGGTGCATTCTGGTCTTACCTTCCGAACCGTCCGAGGCGCGACATGACTCGCGCCTGGATCGTCTGCATCTCCTGCACGCGCAGCATCAGGAGCCCTGCGCCGTAGATCGCCGCACCGACAGCGGCCGGAATGACGACGACGACTGCCTCGCGAAGCAGCCGTGCGAATCCGGCTTCCGGCTCCGGCAGGCCACGGGTGAGCATCCAGGCCAGGCCGCCCGCGACCGCCGCCATGACGATCGAGACGAGCGTTGAGGAGCGGATCGTCCGGAGAAGGCGGGGCATGTCGAAGCGGCGTGCCGCCGGCGTGCCGCGCGGGAACATGCGCCGCACCAGCACAACCATGACGATGGCGTGGAAGATGAATTGGGCGCTGTTGGCGGCCACCAGCCCGGCCATGTTGAAGCGTCCGACAAGCGTCAGCGCGAACAGGAAGTAGACGCCGACGGCCGCAACACCGACGATCTGCGGCGTCTTGGTGTTCTTGCGCGCGTAGTAGGCGAAGATCAGCGCCTGATCGAAAGCGGCGAACAGCGTGCCGGGCAGGTAGATCAGCAGCGCGATCAGGATCTGGACGGCGGCGTCGTGGCTTGTCTCGCCGTGCTCGAACATCAGCTGCACCGTCGGCCACGAAAGCACTGCCAGCCCGAGCGTCGCCGGGACGACCAGCACGGTAATCATCCGCAGGCCGTTCGCGAGCGTGCCCCAATAGGCTTCGTCGTCGCCGGACGAGAAGTGGCGCGACAGAGCCGGAAGTGACGCCAGCGAGATCGCAGCGGCGACCAGCCCGAGCACCATCTGGTTGAGGGTCGTGGCGTAGCGCATCGCCGCCGGGGCGTACTCGCCGGCACCCCAGGCGAGGTTGCGGTCGACGATCAGTGCGAAGGTATTGGCCAGTAGTCCGACGAAGATCGGCAGATAGAGAATGCCAATCCGCTTGATCGCCGGATGATTGATCTGGAAGTTGAGGATCGGCATGGCATCGCGCAGACCGGGGAGCTGGACGACGACCAGGAGCAGCGCGCCGAGGACGATGCCGATCGCCATCGAGCGGACTTCCAGCGCCGTCCGCCCGAGCGTCAGCGCGCTGAAGATGATCGCGACATTGCGCAGCGAGAGCGACAGCGAGGGCAGGGTGAAGCGCTGGAGCGCGAACAGCGTCGACATCAGGATCGTTGAGATCGCCAGCAACAGGACGGCCGGCAGAATCCAGCGCACCAGCTCGATCGTGAGATCGACCGTCTCGATGCCACGGGCCGACTCGCCGCCACCGAGTGCAGTCATGACGTTCACTGCTGCCGGTGCGAAGAATTGCAGCAGCAGCACAATCGCGCCAACCACGACGGTGGCGAGGACGAGCAACGCTCCAGTGATGCGGCGCAGCTCGTGGCGTGAGTGCTCGCCAACGTATTCGGAGAGGACTGGTATCAGCGCCGCCTGCATCATGCCGCTGATGACCAGATCGAACAGCATCGTGTGGACGTTGTCGGCGATGATGAACGCGGCCATCTGGTCGCCCGCGCCGAACATGTACGACGCGGTTTGCTCGCGAACGAGCCCGAGCACGCGCGACAGGATGTTGCCGATCATCAGGACGATAGCGGCGAAGGCGATGCCCCGGCCACCGTGGCCGGATTGCTCGGCAGTTGGTGGCGTGGTTGTTGGGAGAGGCGGCTGAAACGGTTCGGACGAGACAATCGGATACTGCATCGTGTCGCCGGCCTGCGCCCAGGTGCTCGGCGGGCTCGGTTGTGAGCGCGGGGCCGGGCGGCGCTGTGATGGCACGGTCGGGTACGGCATCGTGTCGCCAGCGCGCGCCGGGCGACGACGACGCGGGGTCTGGTCACTCATCGGAGCGACCGTCCCTCGCGAATGGCAGCGACGATTTCGCTGGTTGAGCGCCCGGGGGCGAGCGGCAGGATCACCGTCTCTCCACCCAGCCGCGCGACGATGCGCGCCTCAGGCAGATCGGCTCCGCCGGGGCCGTAGTCGCCGCCTTTGACATAGACATCCGGCTGGAGTAGCTCGACGCAGTGCTCGGCGGTCGGCTCGCTGAAGATCGTGACGTAATCGACACAGGAGAGTCCGGCCAGCAGCTCGGCGCGATCCATGGCCGGCAGGATCGGGCGGCCCGATCCCTTGCGCGCCGTCGTTGTTGCGTCGTCGTTGACACCGACAACCAGCACGTCTCCGAGCGCGCGGGCACCCTGCAGATAGCGCAGATGGCCGACATGGAGCAAGTCGAAGTGGCCGTTGGTGAAGACGATGCGTCGCCCGTCGCGCCGAAGTTCCGCGCCGAGGTCGGCTAGCTGACGTTGCTCGATGATCGTGCCCACTGGCCTGTTCCGATCCCCACCTGTCGCGGACACTCCGCGCAGCGAGTCATCGTATCAAGTCCGGCGGGTTTCGTGTCAGGCAGAGTGGGTCGTCAACGCCAGCGTGTCAGATTGGCAGCCGACTCCTTCCTCTGTCATGTATCGCCCGGTTGCCATCGCCCAAGGGGCACCCGGGCGGTGGCACCCGGAGCGAAACATCCGTTCCCTCGTTGTTGGCCGCACTGGTGGAGAAACGGATGCTTCACTCCGTTCAGAATGACAGAGGCAGTGTCGCGCTACCGAATAGACAGGCAGGCGTTGACAACCTACTGAGAAACAGGGAAGGAGGCCGACGGCGGGTGGAATGCGGGAGAGTAGCGCCGGCCTCCGGGCGGGGGGTGGGTGAGCGATCAGGCAGGTTGTACGACGCGTGACTGAATAATCTCGCCGTCGTTCCACTCCGGGTCTTCCTCCAGATGCTCGCGTAGCTGGCGGTACCAGCGGTCTGTCTCAGGGTCCGCAGCGTTGCGAACGTAGCTGTCCCGATCGGCAAACACAGCCACCAGGAGATAGATATTGCTGCCGCAATCGAGCTTGTAGACGTATTCAGCGATCTGGCCGGTGGCCATGCCGCGTGCGTCAGTCCACTCGTTGCTGAGGTCGATGAGCTTCTGCTCGTGGCCAGGCTTGATCTTCATCTGTGCGACGGTTCCGTACATCTCGTGGTCCTTTCGTGGGTGAGTGCGGCTTCAGATGCCGCGCTGCTGCGGATCGGGTGCGCGGCGCAGGTTGAGATTCATGCGGAAGAGGTTTGTGGGGTCATATTGCTCCTTCAGCGCGATCAGCCGGTCGTAGTTCGCGCCGTACGCCCCGCGCAACAGCGCCTCACGCTCCTCACCGAAGCCGGGGAAGTTGAGGTAGCTGCCGCCGGTTCCGAAGCGCTGGAGAGAGGCGATTGCCTCGCGCGTCCAGGCGATGTTGCGGTCGGTCATCGACGGATCGTCCCAGCTGGATTCGACAGCGATCATGTACGGCGCGTCGCGTTGGCCGTATGCAGTCGCGTCGGCTGGCACGCGCTGGACTGCGCCGCTGAGGTCCCAGATGTCGATCGTCGTCCGTGGGGACGGACGCTCGCCGGCCAGCAGTCGCACCGCTTCGATCAGCTCATCCGAGAGCTCGCGCACGTTGAGCGACTTCCAGTAGTACAGCGATCCCTTCGGAAAGAAGCCATCGAAGCCGTTCTGGATGTGGGCGTAGTGGTCGATGCCGCTCAGGTCGAGGACCGGCGTTGTGATCTGGCGGAGAGGCATCAACTGCCGCTCACCCTCGTCGGCATCGCCCGCATAGAGCGCGACGACGATCACGATCGGCATGTTCCAGAGATCCTCGGGGAAGCCGGGGACGGCGGGTACGCTCCAGAAGAGGGTTAGCGATGACACCTCCTCCGGCGCCGTGGCCATGAATGAGCGCCAGGCGCGGATGACATCGTCCGCGTCGTCGAGTGCGTAAGCGACTGCGCAGAGCGCTGTCTCCGGCCCGACCGGGTGCAGGTCAAACTCGAACGACGTGACAACGCCGAAGTTCGGTCCTGCGCCGCGCACCGCCCAGAACAGGTCCGGGTTCTCGGTCGCGCTGGCAACACGGAGCTGCCCATCGGCGGTGACGATGTCGACCGAGCGCAGGTTATCGAGGCTGAGCCCGTATTTGCGCCGCAGGTGGCCCATCCCGCCGTGCATCGTCAGGCCGGCGATGCCCGTTGTCGACACAATGCCGCCCGGCGCAGCCAGCCCGAAGACCTGCGTCTCGCGGTCGAGCTCGCCCCAGGTCGCGCCACCTTCGGCGCGGGCTGTCCGCGCAGCCGGGTCGACACGCACGCTGCGCATCCGCGTCAGATCGACCACGACGCCGCCGTCACAGACGGCGTTGCCGGCGACGTTGTGTCCGCCGCCGCGAACTGCGAGCAGCAGATCGTTGTCGCGGGCGAAGCTCACGGCCGCGATGACATCGGCTGGTCCACTGGCGCGGACGATCAGCGCCGGTCGGCGGTCGATCAGTCCGTTCTGGATTGCGCGCGCATCGTCATAGCCGTCGTCGCCGGGCTGGATGACAGCACCGTGGATGCTGCTGATGAACGCCTCAACCGCCGCGGTATCGACAATTGTGCTGCCGGTCCGGTTCCTCACCTGTACTGCCATGCGCTGCTCCTTTCGTGCGAGGAACGTCTGCTACCAGCATCCTCCCGCGAACCATCTGGCGCATCGTGGTAATCACGGAGATCGGCGGGCTGGAGGGTACGGAGGTTGGGAATCGGAATGCTGACGTAGGAGCGTATCGCATGCGCCCGTTTGGGCAACCAGCTCATCAGCAAGGCAGCCGCAGCTTCTCACCCACGAACTGACGAATCGGCAACACAGCCGGGCGTATGCGATACGCCCCTGCATCATCCGTGGTCCTGTCGTACCGCCCAGACGGCGATCTGGGAGCGGGTGGAGAAGTTGAGCTTGGTGAGGATATTGGTGATGTGCGTTTCGACGGTGCGCTGGCCGATGAACAGTGCATCGGCGATCTCACGGTTGGTCAGGCCGCGGGCGACCTCGGCGGCGACCTCGCGCTCGCGGGGCGTGAGGCCGTTCGCCCTGGGTGCCTCAGCCGCTGGGCCGGCCCCGGCCCGGGCGAGAAAGGCTGCACGCTCGGTATCGTCGGGGATCGTCGCGGCGATCTGGCCGGCGGTTGCGGTCGCGGCACGCCGCGCCGCTGCCGCTTCCTGCGTGCGACCGGCGGTCCGGAGGACATGTTCCAGCGCCTGGTGAATACGCAGCAGCAGGCAGCGGAGCCTGCGGGCGCTCGCGCCGGACGCGGCGGCGCGGAGCGCGGCGATTGCCGCGTCGGTCCGGCCCAGCGCTGCGAGTGCCTGCCCGCGCAGGAGGGCGACATGCGGAATGTCGGCGTCGCCAGCCCCGCCGATAGCCGTGGCCAGCAAGTCATCGGCGATCTGCAGTGCCGTGGTGGCATCGCCCTGCGCCAGAGCGAGCATGCCGCGCACCATCGAGGCGAAGCGCTGGCTGACCGTGCGGGTTGGCATCTCTGGATCGAGCGTGGCCAGCGACGTGGCTGCCGCGTCCAGGTCGCCCATCTCGATGCAGGCGGCGGCGTGGATGGCTGTCGCGTACGTCTGGAAGTGGCTCGTCCCACTGGACCTGCCGAGCGCGAGCGCGCTGGCGAAGTGCTCCACAGCCGCCTGGATATCGAGCAGGAAGAGGTGCAGCCACCCGCGCGCCAGATGGCCGACGACGATCCACTCCTGATGGCCGATCTCCTCGGCGTTCCGAACTCCGTCGTCCAGCGTCGCTCTCGCGCGGCCGATGTCACCGACGACGGCGAGGTGCGCGCCGAGGTTGAGGGTGGCGTAGGCCTCGCCGGCTCGCCAGTCGATCTGGCGCGCGAGATCGAGTGATTCGGTCGCGAGCGCGATGACATCGGCGGTCGAGATGTCAGTCGGGATGATGACCGTTTCGAAGACCGGGTGGCCAGCGGCGCTGGTGAGTGTCGCCAGAACCGACGACAGACCGCGCCGGTCGTTCAGCTCGCGATAGACATCGCGGGCGCGTTTCAGTGAACGGCACATCTCGGCGACGTCGCCGCCGATATCGGCGACGATGCCGAGCTGATCGAGTGTCTCAGCCATCCCGCGCCGGTCGTCGGCCGCCTCGAAGATTGGCAGCGCGAGCCGCAGCGATGCCTCGGCCTCATCAACGAGCTCGCGGTTTACCTGCCAGTTGCCGAGCTGGACGAGGCTGCGAGCGATCAGTCGCGAATCTTCCATCTCGCGGGCCAGCGCGTATGCCTGTCGGACGTAATCGCCCGCTCGGGCGTAGTCGCGGCCACTCGAGAGATCGGCCAGGTCTCCGAGCGCCTGCCACTCTGCCTTCTGATTGCCGGCAGCGCGGGCCGCGGCGAGCACGGCCAGCTGGTCTGCCTCGGCCTCGGCGAACTGACCGAGCGTCGCGCGGGCCAGTGCGCGCTGGCGCAGCTGGTCAATTGGCGGAGATTCTCCGATTCGAGCGGCTGCGGTAATTGCGCGATCCGCATGCTCGATCGTCGCCTGTGGTGACCCGAGTGCCCGCGCGTGGTCGCCAGCCAAGCGGGCATAGCGCAATGCCTTTGGCCAGTCCTCGGCAGCGTGGAAGTGATAGGCCAGGTCGGCCGCACGCGTCGTGAGTTCCTCGGCGTGCTGGCGCTCGATCGTGTCGCCGATCGCGCGGTGCAGTGTCCGGCGCTCTCGACCGAGCATCTCGCCGTACAGCGCAGCGCGGGTGAGTGCGTGGCGGAAGGCGAAGCGATCCGGCGATTCCTCAACAACGAGCTGTGAGACGACGAGCTCGCGGACGATCTCAAGGAGATCGCTCTCGGAGTTGCGGACGAGGGCGAGGATCGTGTCGAACTCGAAGCGCTGCCCGCTGACAGCCGCGACCCGTAGCACGTCGCGCGCGCCCTGCGACAGCCGCGCCGCTTGACGCGCAACCGCGTCCTGCACGCTGCGTGGGACACGCACTGCTGCCATCTCTTTGCGCTGCCAGGTGCCATCACACTGATAGATGTCACCGGCGGCGATCAGCGCCCGCAGGACTTCCTCAATGAAGAACGGGTTGCCGTCGGTCAGGGCCAGCATCGCGGCGCGGAAGTCGGTGCTGATCGGGAACGACTGGTGGAAGATCGATCGCAGCATCAGGTCGATCTCGCGCTCGTTGAAGGGCTGTAGCGCCAGTTCGACGCCCAGCCGCTCGCGGTCCAGCCCGGCCAGCAGGTGATCGAGTGACGGCTGCTGCTCATCGCTCCGGAAGGTCATTACGAGAAGGATTGGCCGGCGCGTGGTGGCGCGCGCCAGCCTCAGCAACAGATCGAGGCTGGCATCGTCGGCCCAGTGCAGATCTTCGATCTGGAGCAGCAGTGGCCGACCGTGGCGCAGGCGCTCGATCGCGTCGTCGAGCGCTGCAGCAATGCGGCGTTGCTCCTGGTGCGGGTCATCGGGCTCGGGAAGTGGGCCGAGCGCGGCCGCCAGCAGGGGCACGATTCGGGCGAGATCCGGGAGCGCAGCGCCGAGCTGGCTGGCGATCTCTTCGGACGAGGAGCCTTCGAGCGTCGTCTCAAGCAGATCGGCGAATGGGGCGAAGGGCAGGCCGCGGTCCGGCTCAAAGCACGCACCACGCAGCACGACGCCGCTTGCTGGAAAGTGCGCCGCGATTTCGGCAGCCAGGCGCGACTTCCCAACCCCCGCCTCACCGGAGATCAGCAGGACTGCGCCGCGACCTTCAGCAGCGCGCCCTGCCGTTCGGATCGCATGCGCGAGCACGGCCTCGCGGCCGACCATGACCGGACAGACGATCGATGAATCGAAGGTTGACGCCATCTGACGTTCCCGGCCCAGTGATGACGAGCACGACGAACGAGTAGCCGGCAGCGATGGACGAATCGCGATAGATCAGACGCCTTCACGATCAGTGTAGCATCGTGCTCTTTTGGCTTACAGGATGTCGCCGGTCTCCACCCGGCTCCGGGTTCGCGTCGAGCGGCGGCCGAACGACAGCACACCCGCCAGCAACGCGGAAACGACCAGCCCGACAATGATCAGCCGAATGGCCCCGACGAGATCCGGCACCGGCGCGATGTGGCTTGGCACCGCGCCGAGTCGCAGGGACAGGACCAGTCCGACCAGGGCAACACCGAAGCTCGTCCCCAGGCCGCGCATCATGTTCAGGGCACCACCAGTCACGCCGAGGTGGGTGCGCGGCGCAGAGGCCATGATGCTGGCGTTGTTGGCCGGCACGAACAGGCCCGAGCCGAGGCCGAGCAGAACCAATCCACCGACGAGCCAGGCGAGCGCGTCGGCGGCTGCCCACCAGACGACCGCCAGACCAGCCGCCGCGATGACCATGCCGGAGACGGTCGGCAGCTTCGGCCCGAGCTTGTCGGTCAGCAAGCCACCGGCTAACGCGACGACCGCCAGCGCGGCCGGAACGGTGGTGAGGATCAGGCCGGCGCGGTCCGGGCCCTCGGAGAAGGCGCGCTCCAGCAGGATCGGCACGGCGAAGAGCGCGCCGAACAGCACGGTATAGGACAACAGTCCGGCGACCAACCCGGCCGCCAGCCCCGGCGCGCGAAGCAGGGCTGCGCCGAGCAGCGGATGCTCGGAGTGCTGCTCGCTCCAGATGAATGCCAGCAGCAACAGCGCGGTGATCGGCACGAGCAGCACGATGAGGTTGAGGAAGGTGAGCGCTAGCAGCAGCGTGGCAATCGCCGCTGGAAGCAGCAGCGCGCCGAGGCGGTTGAAGCCCTCGATTCGGGCGGCGTGGCTGCTGGCCGGCAGAATCATGACACCCAGCGCCGCGCCGAGCAGACCGATCGGCAGATTGACCAGGAAGATCCAGCGCCAGTCCACCCAGGCGATGAGGATGCCGCCGACGGTCGGCCCGATGGCCAGCCCCAGCGCCTGCGCGACGCCCTGGACGCCGATGGCACGGCCCAGCTGCTCCCGCGGCGTCGCGCTGGTGATGATCGCGACGCTGTTGGCCTGCAGCAGTGCCGCGCCGACCCCCTGGATCGCGCGGGCGACGATGAGCAGCGACAGAGTCGGCGCAAGGCCGCAGAGAGCCGATGCCGCAGCGAAGACGACGAAGCCGATCGTGTACAACGATTTGCGCCCGAGGTGGTCGGCGACCCGACCAAGCGGCACGACCAGACCGGTGAGCACCAGCAGGTAGACGATCGCAACCCACTGGACGTGGCTGACGTGGCTGTGAAATGTGTCCTCAAGTGTCGGCAGAACGAGGCTGACGATGCTGGCGTCGAGCTGCCCCATGAACGCGCCGACACAGACAGTGGCAACAACAAGCCAGTGATATGAGGGACGCTCGGCGATCGCGGACAGTGGGCGCGGCTCGTGAAGCAGCCGCGAGATCGGCAGCGACAGATGCGGCGTCGTCATCGTGCCGCCTCTCCGGCGCGGACCAGCACCCGATCCAGCAGCATCTGCAGCTGTGCTTGCTCGGCAGGCGTGAGATCGCTGAGCAGATCGGCGTACGCCTCATGCCGATAGGCACGCCAGGCATCAACCCGCGCCGCACCGGCCTCGGTCAGCGCCACCTGCACGACGCGCTCGTCGTGCGGCATCCGTTGGCGAGTGATCAGCTCGCGCGCTTCGAGACGCTTGCTGGCTGCGGTGACCGTGTTCTGTGCGATGCCGAGCGCGGCGGCGAGATCGGTCACCCGCATCGGCCCTTCGCGGCGCAGCTGCCGTAGCAGCCAGAACTGCTGGACGGTAATGTCATCGTCCTGCGTTGGCGCAGCCACCGTATGCAGCGCCCGCCAGAGTCGGACAAGCGATTCGACCAGTTCCGCATCAGCCATGACTCCCCCAATTCCACACATATCGCAGGGCGAGTATATCCATGATGGATGTAATTGTCGAGAGAATGAGGGTGAGGCAGACGTTGGGCTGCGTGAGCGTTCGGGCGGGTGAAGCGGGTGGTTGCCGTGCGGGCGGGCTTGGTGTCTAAACGGGCGTATGCGATGCGCCCCTGCACCGCCGTATCTGTCGGGTGGGCTGTCGTACTACACAACGCAGCAATTTGTGCGTCATCCATGTAGGGGCGTATCGCATACGCCCGGCTAGCCTCCGACCTGTTGGCCGGGCACCGACCGCCGTAATGACACAGCATGGAAGGCTACGTTACCAGTCGAGTGTCTGATGGGCAGCGAATCAGTCGTCGAGCGCGGCGGCGATTTCGGCGCGGTCGGCCTGGGCATTGCCCCATTTGCGGACGACGACTCCGGCGGCGGCCTGTGCGAGGTGCGCGGCTTCTTCGGCTGTCCCGCCGGCCCGTAGCGCGGCGGTCATGACGGCAACGACGGTATCGCCTGCGCCGGTGACGTCGAAGACTTCGGTACGGTTAGCGGCGGGAATTTCGGCGTACCTCCCAGCCTCGGCGAGGGATGCGCCATCCCCACCGCGAGTGACGACCAGCGCGCGGCAATCGAGCTGCTCCCGCAGCGTGGCCAGGTCCTCAGCCCGAGCGGCACAGTCGCCGAGTGGATGGCCGAGCACCTGCTCAGCCTCACCCTGATTGCACTTGACCAGGTCGAAGCCGGCGAACTTGGAGAGCTCGCCCTGCGAGTCGACGGTCGTGAGAATGCCGTCGCGCTTGCGGCGGGCGGAGATGGCGGCGACGAGTGTCTCGGTCACAACTCCAGAGCGATAGTCGGACACCAGGATCGCATCACCCTGCGACGCCTCGACTGCCGCGCAGAGCGCCGCCTCGGTGGTTGGCGTCGCGGACGCCCGCTGCTGGCGGTCGATACGGACGACCTGTTGCGGGAAGAGGAAGAACCCCTCGGCGACGACGCGTGTCTTGACTGTCGTCGGCCGCTCTTTATCGATGACGACGCCGGCTGTGTCGACGCCGGCTTCGTCCAGCAGACGACGGACGACGCGGCCTTCGTCGTCATCGCCGACGATGCCGATGAAGGCGACGGTGCAGCCGAGTCGGGCCAGCGCCAGCGCCGGAGCTGCGCCGCCGCCGAGGCGGTCCTCCTGGCGATCTTCAGTTAGCACCATGATCGGAGCCTCGCGTGAGACGCTGCTGGGGCGGCCGAAGATGTAACGATCGAGGTAGACATCGCCGACGACCACGACCTCGTGGCCGCCGATCCGGCTCAGCAGCGATTGAAGGCGCGATCGATCGATAGCCTCCGGCATATTGCGCCCGCTCCTACTTGAATCGCACCCAGTTGATGCCGAATGGAATCGCCATAAAGAGGAAGTCCGGTATCACTCGTAGCTGGAACGCTTCGCGCACCCCCGGCGCATCCGGATGGTTGAACAGCAGGTCGAGCGTCAGGAACGGGCTGTCCCAGGCCATGACCGCGCGCGAGAAGACAATGCCCAGCAGCACGCAGCCCATTGCGATGATCTGCAGCTCTCTGCCGCGTTTGTATCTGGTGATCCAGGCGATGCTCTCGGAGATGCCGAAGCCCAGCAACAGAGCGCAGTAGAACTCCCAGCGCGGGAACTTACCCCACAGCGCGCCGGCCGCAGCCGCGACGAGGATGCCGGCGACAACCGCCTTGACCAGCAGCAGGCCGGTTGTCTGATAGGCGACAGGGCGCGGGCCGCGTGCGCAATCCGGGCAGCGAAAGCCGACCGGCGTCGAGACCATGCAGCGCGGGCAGATCGGCTTCCCGCAGCGCGAGCAGCGCAGGCGGGTAATGACATCGGGATGGTAGGAACAGCGTTGTTCGAGGGAGTCTGTCGTCACTGCGATCGTCGGCCTGCCTGTCGTCCGTTGCCTGTCCGACCCAGCGCCCCCCGCAGTCGTTCGCGGGCGACGAGTGCGACAAAGACCGGCAGCGCGAGCTGCCGCCGCCAGCGCCACGGCTGGCTGATGAGCCGGTAGAGCCATTCCAGTCCGATACGGCGAACCCAGGATGGCGCGCGCCGGACATGGCCAGACAGAAAGTCGAGTGTCCCGCCGATACCGGCCGCGACCAGTATGCCATGCTGGGCCAGCCGCTCCCGGTGCTGCGCGATCCAGAGATCCTGCCGTGGATGCCCGAACGCGACGAGCAGGATGGTTGGCTGCGCCCTGGCGATGAGCCGCTCGATCTCCGCGAACCCATCGTCATCCGGGGAGCCGGAGTGCGTGCCGACGACCGTGACGCCAGGAAAGCGCTCGGCCAGCTGCCTGGCTGCTTCGGCAGCGATACCCGGCCCTGCGCCGAGCAGGAAGATGCGTGCGGCGGGGTGCCGCAGCGTCGCGATTCCCTCGGTCAGCGCGACGCCGGTGACGCGCGGGCCGATCGTTTCGCCGAGCATGCGCGCGGCCAGCACAACGCCGATGCCGTCGGCAGTCGCCAGATCCGCCTGCGCCAGAACGTCGGCGAAGGTCGAGTTTTTGCGCGCTTCGACGATAAACTCCGGGTTCACCGTCACAATCTGACGCAGGCTGCCGGGCGCGCTGAGCCAGCCGTCGATCCGCGCGAGAACCGCGTCCAGATCAACAGCATCGACCGCAACACCGAGAATGTTCGCCCGCGCCACGCACCCTCCGATCGTTGCAATGATGGTATCGCGGGATGGGACCGAGGTCTCGTATATCATGCAAACGAAACGGGGGCATGGTATGGCCGTCATTGCGCTAACTCTCTGGAGCATGCTGGCGGTGGCGCTGCTGCTCACCTGGGCCGGGCTTGCGCGTGGCTCGTGGAAGCAGATGGCGTTGGCCGCCGTGCTATCGCTGCTGTTCAGCGTCGCCACCATGTTCAGTATCGGCCCATTTATCTTCCTGACTACCTGTTTACAGGCTGGTGCTGCGCTGGCGATCTATCGTAATGCGCAGGTACGTGAGCGAGTCGGGCTGTTGTTGGGCAGTGTGATGGTATGGGTGCTGGTTATCGCCGTCCCACTCGCTGCGCTGTTGCTCTGAGTCGCACGGAACTGCTGTCGGACGACGCGGGAGGTATCGGTGGTCGACGCGGGAGCACGTGATCCTGCCTGGTTGCTGCCGGTCCTTCGGCGGCACGGGCTGATTTCGGACGAACCCGGCTGGAGCATTGCGCTCGCGCCGGGCGGCTCGACCGACCGCACGTTTCGGGTCAGCGGCCCGGGCGATGACGTATCGCTTACTGTTCGGCTGGCGCGGCCCGGGCTGCATCGCTGGCTGCGGCACGAGGCTGATGTGCTGCACGAGCTGGCGGCGGTCGAGGGTGCCTGTACACCGCGCGAGATCGTCCGCATCTCCGATCCGGAGCTGCCGGAAGGCGAGATGATCGTCCATGACCATCTGCGCGGCGAGCCCGCGCCGTTGCGCGAGCTGTCCCCGGATGCTCGCGAGCGTCTCGGGGGCTGCCTGGAGGTTGTCCACCGGGCGGTGCGAACCGGCTACATGGTCTGGCCATCGCTGGACGTGCGGCAAGGGACCCGCGCGGACGCCTATCGCGCGCGGGTCGAGGTGCTGACACGCTTTCGCGCGGCACGCGAGGGGCTGGCCGAAATCGACGCGCGGGTCGAGGCGCTGCGGCGCGTTGATCTCCCGGCGGCTGCCGGGTGGGATGAGCCGATCTTCTCGCTGCTGCATGGTGATCTGTCTGCCGGCAACATCCTCTGGGACGGCGAGACCCCGACGCTGATCGACTGGGAGTTTGCCCGCGATGGCGACCCGGCCGAGGATCTGGCCTACCTCACCAGCGAGGCGCGGCTGGAGCCGGAGCAGCTTGCGGATGTTGCCGAGGGCTATGTCTCTGCCGGTGGCGAGGCGTGGGCGTTTGCGCGCGTGCCGGTCTGGCTGCCGCTGGTGCGCCTTGATGCGGCGCTCTGGTGGGCCGACTACTGGCTCGATCGTGGCGTCGACCCGCTGACGACCGCTGAGGTTCGCGCCCGCCTCGGCGCAGG
>JBDHWD010000038.1:0-23979 GCA_039810005.1 Thermomicrobiales bacterium
GATCTGAAGGCGGGCTTTCGGTTCTTGCGTGGCGACGACGTCCTGCTCGTCCTGGCGGCTGGGCTGGCTATCTCGAACTTTGTCAGTAGCCCGATCGTCTCAGTCGTCCTGCCGGTCTTCGTCAAGCGCACCTGGGATGACCCGACGCGCCTGGGCCTGATCGCGGCGGCGTTCGGCATCGGTGCGCTGTCCGGCGCGGTGTTCTACGGCGTCGCCGGTCATCGGCTGCCGCGGCGGATGATCTGGATTCTCGGCTACATGCTGACGACCGTCTCGACCTGGGTGCTGCTGTTCTCGACCAATCTGGCCGTCATCATGGCCGGCGTTGTCGTCGGCGCGCTGGTCGTCGGTCCGCTCAACCCGTTGCTGGTCACCGTCCGCCACGAGCGGATTCCAGCCGAGCTGCGCGGCCGCGTCTTCAGCACGTTCTCGGCGATCTCGCAGGTTGCTGCCCCGCTCGGGATGTTGCTCGCCGGCCTGTCGATCGAGCACCTCGGCCTGCGCGGGACGATCCTCGCCATCGCCATTCTTTCGCAGACATTGGCTGTCGGCATGTTCTTCGTCCCGGCGATCCATCGGCTCGACGAGTCGCGGGTCGTGGCTGAGGGGAGTGCCGCATGAGCCGGCTGCGCGATGGATCGACGACGCCACTGCGGTCGATGCTGGCTGCGAACCTGATCTCGCAGCTCGGCAATCAGTTCTCGAACATCGCGATCCCCTGGTTCGTGCTGGAGACGACCGGCAGCGCCGGCAAGATGGGCCTTGTTGCGGCAGTCGGCCTGATTCCGCTCATCATCATGGGCGCAGTCGCGGGCGGAATGGTTGAGCGCGTCGGCTATCGACGCATGGCGATCATCTCTGATCTTGCCAGTGCGGGCTCGGTCGCATTGATCCCGCTGCTCTACCTGACCGGCTCGCTGCCGTTCTGGCTGCTGCTCGTGCTCGTATTCGCTGGCGCGGTGCTCGATGCACCGGGCATGACATCGCGGACGAGCCTCTATCCCGATCTGGCAACGCTGGCCGGCATGCCGCTGGAGCGGGCCAACTCGTTCTGGATGATCGCGGGTCGCATCGCTGGCATGTTTGGCGCACCGCTGGCCGGCGCGACGATGGTGTTCATTGGTCCTGAAGGTGCCCTGATCGTCAATGCCGTGTCGTTTGTTGTATCGGCAGCGATCCTCTCAGTCGGGTTGCCGATGCTGCGCACTGAGCGAGTCGTCGAGCGCGGTCGCTACTTCGCCGAGATTGCGGAAGGTATGCGCTTTATCCGCTCCGATCGTCTGGTGCTCTGGATGATTGTCACGGCGGTGACCGGCAGTCTCCTGGCTGAGCCGCTCTACGCGGTTGTCCTGCCGGTCTACGCGCGGGATGTCCTGGGATCGGCGCTGGACCTCGGCTTCCTGTACTCCGCGCTTGGCGCCGGATCGATCGTCGGCGCAGCGATCTATGCCGTGCGTGGTCACCAGCTTCCGCGACGCCTCGTGTATGTCGGCGGTTTTACCGTCCGGGCGCTAACGTTCTGGGTGCTGGTTGCGATTCCGCCACTCTGGCTCGCTGTCGGAGCGATCCTGATCAATGCCGTTGCGCTTGAGCCGGCCAACCCGTTGGCGATGACGGTGATGCAGGAGCGCATTCCCGAATACATGCGCGGTCGCGTCTTCGGCCTGATCGCTGCGACCAGCCTGGCGACGAAGCCAATCGGCCTCGTGATGTACGGCTTGCTGCTTGAGCGCGCCGGTTTGCAGACATCGCTCCTGGTCATGGCCATCGCCAACTGTGTCGTTGTCGGAGCCCTCTGGTTCGTCCCCACTTTCCACAAGATGCACGCTCCGCTTGCCGGAATTACCCAACCTGCCGTTGCCTGGAAGGAGGCCGCATGATCTTTGGCCGTTCGAAGAATGCCGACGAACAGTTCGCTCGTCATACCCTGCCGATTGGTGAGGCCGATCACGTCGTTGCCCGCATCGGCATGCACGTCGGCGTGCTCCGTATCTCCGGCGGCGCGACCGACCTTCTTGATGGCGCATTCCGCTATACCGCGGATCGTGAGCCGATCCTCAACTATGAGGAGGCGGATGGCGCGGGCAAGCTCTCGGTCTGCCAAACCGTGCCAGGCGGGCGATCCTCCAATCGAGGTCGCAATGAGTGGGATCTAGCGCTGTCCAACCGCATACCGCTCGACCTCGAAATCGTCCATTCGACGGGCGATGGCACCTATAACCTCTCATCGCTCGCTCTGCGCAACGTCTCGATTGACCAGGCGACCGGCGACTCAACGCTGACGGTTGCCGGCCGCCAGGACAACCTGCGGCAGGTGCGCATCGAAGGCGCGACCGGCACGATTAGCCTGCACCTCACTGGCCAGTTCGCCTCGCTGGCAACGGTCGATGTCAGCGCCGGCACCGGATCGCTCGACATTGACCTGCGCGGCATCTGGGAGAGCGATTGCGCCATCCGGCTGCATGCGGCAACCGGCTCGATTCGAGTTCGTCTGCCGGACGCTGTTGGTCTGGAGGTTCGCGCCTCGGCAGCGCTTGGCTCGATGCGCGCGCACGGGCTGCAAGGGCAGTCCGGCAACTGGACACGGCCGGCTGCTGAAGGCATGCCGGTGCTGCGGCTCGATCTGTCCACCGGCGTTGGCTCGCTGAGCATTGAGGCAGACACCCGATGATTCCGGCGAGCGATGCGCGGGCGCGCCTGCCGCTCTTTGCCCTGTTGGCCGCGAATGCGGTTTCGATGCTGGGCAACGTCTTCGCGCTGATCGCGATTCCGTGGTACGTGCTGGAGACGACCGGCAGCGCCTCGCAGGCCGGCCTGACCGGCTTCGCGGCCGCCCTGCCATTCATCATTGCCGGTGTCTTCGGCGGCGCGCTTGTCGATCGCTTCGGGTTCCGGCGCATGAGCATCGTGTCGGACATCATCAGCAGCGTCGCCGTCGCGGCGATCCCGCTGATGGCGGTGACGGTCGGGCTGGAGTTCTGGCAGCTACTCGTGCTGGTGTTCATCGGCGGTCTGCTCGACACGCCCGGGACGACGGCGCGCATGTCGCTGCTGCCCGATCTGACCGAGCGGGCCGGGATGAAGCTGGAACGGGTGAATGCGATCGAGCAGCTGATCCAGCGCGCCTCCTACTTGCTCGGCGCGCCGGTCGCGGGCCTGATCATCGCTGGGGCCGGGGTTGATGCCGCGCTGTGGATCGACGCTGCCAGCTTCCTTGTCTCGGCAGCTCTTATCGTTGTCTGCATTCCAGCCAGCATGGCCAGACAGCATGAGGATCGACCGGCCTCGGGTGGCTACCGGAACGATCTGCGTGTCGGGTTTGACTTTATTCGGCGCGACAGCCTGATTCTCTGCCTGGTGATCCAGGTGTCGCTGATGAACTTCATCGACGCGATGATCGGGCTGATCATCCCGGTTTACGCCGTCGAAGTCTATGGATCTGCGGCCAGCCTCGGCCTGATGCTGGCGGCCCACGGGGCCGGCGCGGTCGTCACGACGCTGCTGTTCGCGGCAGTCGGACATCGCGTGCCGCGCCGCAACCTGTACATCGCCTCGTTCGTGCTTGCCGGTGTGCCGCTGATCTCGCTGGCGTTCATGCCGGTGCTGGCGCTGACGCTCGCCGCGCTGGTCGTCCGCGGCTTTGGCGCTGGCCCGCTGAATCCCATCCTTATGACCGTCAACCAGGAGCGGGTGCCGCCCGAGCTGCGCGGACGCGTGTTTGGCGTCATCACCAGCATCGCCTGGCTGGCGATACCGATCGGGCGTTTGCTGGCCGGCTATCTGGTCGAGTGGGCCGGCCTGCCGCTCGCGATCGGTGGCGTTGCCGTGATCTACATTCTGGCGGCGCTCAGCATGTTCCGCGTCTCC
This sequence comes from Thermomicrobiales bacterium, assembly GCA_039810005.1. GTDB lineage: Bacteria > Chloroflexota > Chloroflexia > Thermomicrobiales > CFX8 > JAMLIA01. Next base: position 3,868 of record JBDHWD010000038.1, read on the forward strand.
GCACTGCGTGAGATGGACGTGCGGGTCGGCGCAGCTGCGCGGGCCGGTACAGTGTCGGCATGAGATCGCTACGTCTTTCGTTTTGCTGTGCATACCCTGCGTCTGACCAATTGAGCGACGCACGAAGACATAGAGGAGAGCCTGATGGCAGAGATTGATGAAACGCGAGCTGCGGAGCATCCCGGCTCATTGGAAGGAATCAACTGGATCCGCCTGGATTGCGAGCAGACAGATCTGTCGATCATCGCTGATCCGGCGATGGTTGGGCAGGTGTACCTCTCGTCTGGCTCGAAGAACAGCGATCCATCGCTGGTTCGTGAGGGTGACGCGATCATCGTCTACCAGCGCGGGCGGAGCTCGAATACGCAACCGGTGCTGACGGTGCCGACAGAGGGCTGCCCGCCGATTACCGGAAGTATTGAGCGTGGTGATGTCTATCTCAGCGGCGTCGACAGCACCGTCGATGTGCGGCACGGCCAGGGTGATCTGCGGGTCGACGGTAGTGCCGGTGAGCTGACCTATACGCTCGGCAAGGGCGACACGCGCCTGGCCAGCTGCGTTGGCCAGCTGTCGTTGAGCGTCGGGGCCGGCGATATTCAGATCGCTTCGTCGACAACCGTCGGCACGCTGGCGCTGGGCAAGGGCGACATCACTTGCGATTCGGTCGATGGCCGGCTGGAGCTGAAGCTCGGCGCTGGGGAGGTGTCGATCATCGATAGTTCTGGCGCGATCGTCACGAAGCTCGGCAGCGGCGACGTGCAGGTGACCCGCCCGCGCGGGCAGAATCTGACGGCGAAGGTCGGCAGCGGCGACATTGTCATCCGCTCGGGCAGCCTGGTCGGCATGGATCTCGAAACGGCTCGCGGCGACATCGTCTGCAACGCGCAATTGCTGATGCCGCCGTCGCAGCCACGGCAGTCGGGTGATGCCGACGACGAGAGCCTCGTCTCGCGCATTCTGCGCTCGAAGGGGTTATCGTTTGCGGCCGATGACAAGGGGCTGCGCATTTCGCGCGGTGGCTTCGATCTGGAGGCCGGTGACGCCGGATTGCGCTTTACGAAGGGTGGCTTCACGTTCCACGCCGGCGACCATGGCCTCACCTTCTCAACCAGTGAAGACGCTGACGTCGGCGAGTTTTCGGCAGAAACATCTTCCGGTGATATCATCGTCGATCTTCAATCGGGCGTGCCGGTTCGTGTGGAAGCCCTTCTGGCCGGTGGCGAAATCCACTCGGACGTCCCGCTCGTCAGCGTCGGTCGCCCCGGACCACGCGGCGCGACCCAGCGCTACGTCGGCGTCTCGAACCCCTCATCATCCGAGCGGCTTGACCTGAAGCTGCGAACCGAACGCGGCGATATTCGGGTGCGGCTCGTGGCGTCGGCACCCGTGAGCGCCCCGCAGCCACCACAGCCGCCGACACCGCCCAGCCCGCCAACTATTCCGAAGCCGCCAACGGCTTCGGTGATCGTTGGAACACCGCCAACGCCTCCTGATGAGACGACGACGCACGTGCCGGTCCTGACGCGCGACCAGCAGATGCGGGCGATTCTGGATGCGTTGTCGCGCGGCGAAATATCGGTCGCCGACGCAGATCGGATGCTCAATGCGCTCGGACCAGAGCGCGGCAAGTAGCAGGAAGCTTGATATGACCGCCGTTGTCGAACATCAGCACCAGCAGTCAGAACGAACACATGTCCCGTCGCGGCGGGACCGGTTGGCGATTCCCTTCCTCGTTCTGGCGAACGGGATATCGCTGACGGGCAATACGCTTACCGCGCTGGTTATCCCCTGGTTTGTCTATGTCACGACCGGCAGTGCCTCACGCACAGGCATCGTGGCCTTCGCGTCGCTGCTGCCGGTTATTGTGGCAGGAATGGCAGGTGGCCTGGTTGTTGACCGCGTTGGCTTCAAACGAGCGAGCGTCGTCAGTGATATTTTCAGCGGCCTGACTGTCGTCCTGATCCCGATCCTGCATCTGGCCGGTGCGTTGCAGTTCTGGCATCTGCTGGTTCTCGTATTCGCCGGCGCGCTGCTCGATATCCCGGGCTCGGCGGCGCGACAGTCGATGATCCCCGGCCTGTCCGCCCGATCTGGCATGTCGCTGGAGCGCGCCAATGCCCTGATGCAGATGGCAAGCGCGGCGGCGATGGTTGTTGGTCCGCTGTCGGCCGGCTTTCTGATGGCGATCATGAGCGAGACGTCCGTGCTGTTTCTGGACGCCGGCTCCTTCGCCATCTCGGCGCTGATGGTTGGTGTGCTCGTGCCGTGGCAGCGCGCGATCGAGAAGCAGATGGCGGACGGGCCGACCGAGAGCAACGTCATTCGAGAGTCCCTGGCCGGCGCGAAGCTCATCCTGTCCGACGGGTTTCTTCGTGCGGTCGTCCAGGTGTCGGTCGGCGCGAACCTGCTGTTCAGCGCGCTGTTCGCCGTGGCGCTGCCGGTCTACGCCAAAGAGGTATTCAACGATCCGCGCGTCCTCGGCCTGATCATCGCCGGATTCGGGGGCGGCTCGCTGGCCGGTACGATCATTTACGGTGTTGTTGGAGAACGTCTTCCACGTCTGTACGTCCTGCTCGGCGGCGTCGCGCTCATGGCAATCGGTCTTTGGTCGTTTCCCTGGTCGACCTGGGTTGCGCTCAGTGTTATCGGTGCAGCAGCAATGGGCCTGGCGAATGGCCCGATGAACGCAACGCTCATGGTTGTCCTGCAGGAGCGCGTGCCGGAGAGCCACCTCGGGCGGGTCTACTCCAGCCTGATGGCCATGGTGCAAATCGCATCACCCCTCGGGGTTGTTCTGGCCGGATTTATCCTGGACAGCGTTGCTGTGACGATCGTTCTTGCCGGCATCGCCAGCCTCTTTACACTGATCGCGCTCGTGACGTTCCTCAACCCCGAGATTCGCACGATCTCGAACGACGTGGAGTTGACGCCAACAGGTCGCGCACCCGCCAATCAGCATGTAGAGTGAGCGGGTGACGAGGAAAAGTGAGCCTTCGCGCCGACATCATCGTCCATCATGGCTGCAGTCCGACCTCGGCCTCGGGCGTGATAATGCGCTGCTCTTCTGGGGTCATGCGATCTGGGGTCTGGGCTTTTCGCTCCAGATCGCAATCTGGCCACTCTTCATTGAGCATCTTGGTGCACGGCCAGGGCAGATCGGCTTCGTCATCGGCGCGGGCGCGCTGGTCAGAACAGCGCTGGCGCTGCCGGCAGGAGCCCTGGCAGACCGCGGGTCGCTGAAGAAGCTCATCGTCTCGATGATGGCGGTGCCGACGCTCGGCGCGCTCGTTCTCACCCAGGCGACGTCATGGTGGCACGCAATCATCGGCGCGATTCTCATGGAGTTCTCCGGCCTGGCCGTACCGGCGGTGTCGGCCTATATCGCCGCTGCGTCGACGCCCGCAGGCCGTACGCGCGCCTATACCTACATCTTCAATCTGTCGATTGCACTTGGCATGCTCGTCGGGCCCGGCCTTGGCGGCTGGCTCGCCGAGCGATTCGGATTCCACATCGTCTACTTCTGCTCGGCCTTGTGCTTCGCTGCGGGTGTGCTGCCGCTGCTGGCAATCACGGATCGCCGAACCTCAACCAGCGTCGACGCGGAGGCGGCATCCGCAATTCCCGCCGGCGCTGAGCCGGCTCGTATTCGCGATCTGTTCGGCAACCGCGCGGTTCAGCTCGTGCTGGCTTTTCACCTGCTGGTTCCGATGATCTACGTCGGCTCGACGCTGCTGCCGAACTTCCTGCACGACCAGCGCAACCTCAGCCTGGGCACGATCGGCCTGCTCGGCTCGCTCGGCTCGGCTGCCGCGCTGGTATTTGCCTTGCTTGTCAGCCACTGGCGACCGCTGTCTCAGCCGTTCGCCGGGATGGGCGTAACACTGGCGATGGTGACCGTCGCCTATGCGCTGTTCATCGTCACCGGCAACATCGCGCTGATTGCCATCGCCTATATGTTGCGTTATTCGTTCAGTGCGATCTGGTCGTTGATCGCGGCAGCGCTGGCCGACGTGACACCGGAGCGGCTACGTGGGCGCGCGTACGGCATTGGCGAAGTGAGCATCGGCATCGGTGACGCAGCCGCGCCGATCGGCGCGGGTCTGCTCTATGGCGTCTGGCATCCGCTGCCGTTCTTCGTCGCGCTGGTCATCGCTGCCCCGTTGTCGGTCGTCGCCTGGCTGACGCATCGGCAACGCCAGCGTGCTCCCGCTCAATCGCTGGTGGCGAGCGCAAGCGGCGAATAGCCAACGACGTAGTTCCGAAACGCAAAGCGAGGAAGGCTGATATGCACCCCAACCGACGGCATCTTGTTGCTCCAGCTGTGAGACGTGACGTCATAACCGACCTGATGATCCGTCCGGCTGAGCTGGACGACGCCGATGATCTGGCGGCTCTGCTGGTCGAGTCCTACACCGGCAGCACCGGTGCGCCGTCTGCCGAGGAGCTTGACGCCGCGTTGATGGAGATCCATAAGTTCTTCGGCGGTCTGTATGGCGAGCCGATCCTGGCTGCCTCAATGGTGGCGGATAGCGGTGCACGAATCGCTGCCGCGAGCCTCGTCGGACGCTATCAGGGGACGCCGCTGCTGGCTGTTGTTCTCACCGCGTCGCCTTGGAAGGGGCTCGGTGCTGCGTTCGCCGTCGTGCAGTCCAGCATGAATGCGTTGGTCGAAGCAGGCGAGACTTCGCTGGCACTCATCATCACCGCCGCCAATCGCCCTGCGCTGGAGCTGATGGATCGCCTCGAGTTCACGGAGGTTGGCAGCTGACGTGATCGCCACCAGAACTATGTGGGCATGAAAAACGACCCGGAGCAACAACGCTCCGGGTCGTTCTGTCTTCGCTGGATCGGGCTCTTAGGCGGCGCTGGCGAGCTCGATCAGATCGCTCTTGCGCAGCTTGGCGAGAGCTTCCTTCTCGATCTGACGCACGCGCTCGCGGCTGATTCCGTAGTGCTCGGCGATCTCAGCCAGCGTCTGCGGCTGCTGGCCGGCCAGGCCGAAGCGCAGCATCAGCACGCCCCGCTCGCGCTCGGTCAGCTGATCGAGCGACTTGCGGATCTGATCGCGGATCGCGCTGGAGACCGCTTCCTCAACCACCTGGTCGCTGGCCGGGTCCGGCAGCAGGTCACCGATGGTCGACTCGCCGTCCTCGCCGATCGGCTTGTCGAGCGATGACGTGCGCGGAATCGCAGTACGCGCCTGCTCGACACGCTCGACCTCAAGGTCGAGCTGCTTGGCAACTTCGGCGTCGGTCGCCGGACGCCCGAGCTGCTGCTCGAGCTGCGCCTCGGTGCGGCGAACCTTCGAGATCAGGTCATGCATATGCACCGGAACGCGAATGGTTCGCGACAGGTTGGCGACGGCACGACCAATCGCCTGGCGGATCCAGAACGTCGCGTAGGTGCTGAAGCGATAGCCCAGCTCCGGGTCGTAGCGCTCTACGGCCGTCATCAGGCCGATATTGCCCTCCTGAATCAGGTCGATCAGGGGCAGGCCACTGGAGCGGTACTTCTTGGCGATCGAGACAACCAGACGCAGGTTGTGACGAATCAGCTTCTCGCGCGCTTCGCGGGCAATCTTCAGCACCTGATCGAGGTTCTCGACCTCGATGCCTTCACCCTGCAGGCGGCGCGCCTCAAGACCCGCGCGCACCTTGCGCGACAGGTCAATCTCTTCCTCGTGCGACAGCAGGCGGTGCCCGCCAACGTCGCGGAAATAGCGGTAGACCGCGTCGCTGGTGGCCTGATCGATCAGCTCAGCTGACTCATCGATCACCTCACCAACTTCAGCGTCAGCGGCCAACCTCTCCAACTCATACGTGTCGTAGTTCGCTCGCTCGGTCATGAGACTCCTTCAACTCCCCGCGTTCGCTAGCATCATGGTCTCAGCAGAATCCCCACCACCTGCCGAAACTTTATAATTCTAGCAGCAAACCATCAATATGTCAACTCACTCATCGAGTTTGTGAAGAATCCGACAAACCCACCATCTAGAATAGCCCATGTTATGGATTTGTAAAGCGTTTGAGTGAAACACGACCATTGGGAGACAGACGTGCGCGAAGACCGTGGCCGATTTCATAGAACGTACACCCGACTCGGTCGCTTGTCCAGACCGTCGAATCCTCCACACCGCTCTATCCATAACAATCACGAACGCGCAGAAGCGTTTCTGACTCTTGTGCTATTGGTCAGCACGCCTCGTATTAGCTTCTCGATCCTCACAATGACACTCCAGACACATGTAAGGTCGCGTTTCCGAACGCATCTGCCAGTTTCGCTGCGGGCCGCCAAAATATCGTCCGGGCGCCTTGCCGATCGTATTCAGCCTACGCCGCCCATCGTCAATTGGATGCAGCCGCAAGAACGTCGCCGTCAGTTCATAAATGAAGCGACATCTGGCGCGCGACCTGGCCCCGGTGGGCCCTCGTCGGCCCAATGAACAGCTCTCGCGTTACACTGCTCTGAAGGTCGCCAGATGAGAGGGCGTGAGTGATGGATTTGCGAGCGAGACCGATAACGATAGTTGGCGCAGGCGCGATCGGCGGGACGGTCGGCGCGTTCATGACCCAGGCCGGGTACGACGTGACGCTCGTCGACGTGGTGCCGGAGCATGTCCAGGCGATGAACGAGCGCGGACTGCGCATCACCGGCATCCGGGGCGATCACACCTATCCGGTGCGAGCGATGATGGCTGACGATGTTACAGAGCTCGGCGCGACGATCCTGTGCGTCAAGGGTCACTTCACCGCGTCGGCCATTGAGCAGATCGCACCGCGACTTGCACCGGATGGCTTCGTCCTTTCATTACAGAACGGGCTGAATGAGGAGATCATCGCCGCCGCCGTCGGGCCGGAGCGCACCGTTGGCGCGTTCGTCCATTTCGGCGCTGACTACATCGAGCCGGGGCTGATCCAGCTAGGCGACGCGCAAACAATCTACATCGGCGAGCTCGATGGCCAGGTGACGCCGCGCGCCGAGGCGCTGCGCGACGCGCTGTCGCACGTCATGCCGACTGAAGTGACGACCAACCTGTGGGGCTTCCTGTGGGGCAAGCTCGTCTATGGCGCGATGGCGTTCCTCGTCTCCACCGTCGATGCGCCAGTGCCCGAGATCCTCGACACGCCGCTCGGCATGCGCCTGAGCCAGGCCGCATCCGGCGAGGCGTATCTCGTTGCCAGGACGCAGGCGGACCAACTCGAGAATATCGGCCCGTTCAACCCGAACGCGTTTGCGCCAGGGCCGGAGTTCGACGCAATCAGCCAGGCTGCGTTGGGCGAGCTGCGTGAAGCAATGCGCGCCTCGATCAAGCAGCACATGGGAATCTGGCGTGACCTCAAGATCAAGAAGCGCAAGACTGAGGTGGACATGCAGTCGGCAGTGATCGCTGCCAAGGGCGCTGAGAATGGCATTCCAACACCGGTCAATGCGGCTGTTCTGCAGGTCATCCACGAGATCGAAGCCGGCCAGCGCGGCATGGAATGGTCGAATCTCGACGATATCGCCAGGATGGCCGGGATCAGCTAGCCGCGGCGCGAAAGTAGAAATCGAGCATCGCGGACAGCGACGAGGGCTCGCGGCGCAGGCGGCTACGCAGCGCCGCGCCCTCCCAGCAATCGACGAGGATATCCGCCATCTGGCCGACGTCGGTTGCGGCTGGAATCTCGCCGCGCTGCTGCGCCTCCTGCAGGCAGAAGGCGAGCCGCTCTGCGATCCCCGAGAAGCATTGCTCGATCGCCTGGCGGAACGTCTCGTTCACGCCAGAAAGCTCCTGACCCAGACCGCCCATCAGGCAGCCCATATAGCCCTGCTCCCGATAGCTCGCTTCGGTCATCTCGAAGAACCGCCGTACGCGGTTGAGCGGTGTCCGCTCCGGATCGCTGAGACAGGCGTCGAGGCTGGCGTGGACACCCAGCATGTACTGATCCAGCACCTGCAGGGCGAAGTCCTCCTTGTCCCGGAAGTGATGGTAGAACGAGCCTTTCGGCACGTTCGTCGCTTCCAGAAGAGCCTGAATGCCCAGGTCGTTGTAGCCATGCGTCAGAAGCATGGTCAACCCGGTATCAAGAAGTCGCTGCTTCGTTGCGTGCATCGCATCGCTCGTTCGTGCCGCCACATCCTCACCGGGATGTGGCGGCGGGCAATTCGCATGAGCCGCCCGTTGGGCGAGATTCTACGTCTCTTGGACCTTCGCGATCATGTGGTTGATGACAGCGCTGTGCTCGTGCTGCGGACTGAACATGATGATCTCGGCGTCGGCATCGACCCGCACGTTGTGGCCCGGCGGCCAGTAGAACAGGTCGTTGGCCTGCACTGTCTCCTGGGCACCGTCGGCGCTCGTCGTCGTGATGCGACCCTGCAGGACGTAGCCCCAGTGCGGACACTGGCACAGGTCGCCATCCAGTCCCTTGAAGAGCGGGGTCGTATCGACGCCGGCCGCGAGGCTGAAATACTCACCACTAATCGCATCGTAGCCGTTGACATGTCCGAAACCGGTTCGCTGCCGGATGACCGCGCCGGGAATTTCGAGCCTGACGTCCACCTGATCCTTCGGCACTCGCATGGTTGCTGCTCCTCGATGAATGTGCTGAAGACTAGACCGATCAGTCTAGTGTGAATATATGAGCGTCCCGGCGCGTTGTCAATCCCGGCATTGCCGTCGATTGTCGAGGGGAAGGCGCGCACTTGACGAGCCGCAGGCGCGGACGTAGCATCGATCCAGATGCAACTCTTTGCATTTGCGAGTGGTTGCGCCTCGCGCTGCTTCATCCCTGGAGTTCTCTATGACGATACCGTTGCTCCCGATTTACATGCACATCCCCGATGGATTCCTCAGCGTGCCGGTCGCGACGGTGATGTACGTCATCACGGCGATCATCGTTGGCGCAGCGGTGCGCCAGACGAACCGACACCTGAAGGAGAGCACTGCTCCGCTCATGGGTGTCCTCGCGGCGTTCATTTTCGCGGCCCAGATGATGAACTTCCCGGTCGCCGGTGGCACGAGCGGGCACATGCTCGGCGGGGCGCTGGCGGCCATTCTCGTCGGCCCGTGGGCAGCCGTCCTGATTATGACGACCGTCATCGGCGTGCAGGCGCTCATCTTCCAGGATGGCGGCCTGGCAGCGCTCGGGGCCAACATCTTCAACATGGGCATCCTGACAGCGTTCACCGGCTACGCCGTCTACCGAACCGTCGTCGGCCTCCTGCGTGGTACGCGCGCCAGCATGCTGATCGGCTCGTTCGCTGCCGCGTGGATTTCGGTGATGATGGCGGCGTTGCTTACCTCCGCTCAACTGGCAATCTCCGAGACATCACCGTGGAGTGTCGTGCTGCCAGCGATGCTCGGCGTCCATGTCCTGATCGGCATCGGCGAGGGGCTGATAACGGCCGGAGCGGTAGGCCTGGTCCTGTCGGCGCGACCTGACCTGCTGCGTTCGAAGGCTCCCGCTGTCAGAAGCAGCCTGGCGAGTTCGGGCTATTCCGGAGAGAGTGCATCATGACCGCACGCAAAGGATGGATCGCGCTGATCGCCGGTGGCATTGGGCTAGCCCTGATCATTACTCTGTTCAGCCCGTTCGCGTCGAGCAACCCGGACGGACTGGAGCGGGTCGCCGAGGATAAAGACTTCCTGCACCACGCCGAGGGACCATCGTTCGAGATCATCCCTGATTACGCTGTGCCGGGGATTCATAACGAGCGCCTGGCGACGATCCTGTCGGGCATCATCGGTGTTCTGATCGTCGCGGTGATCGGACTGGCGGTTGGCTTCGGGCTCAAGCGTCTGGCGGCATCACGGGCCGAGCCGACGCATTCAAACGACACCACCAGCACCGCGCCGCCGGGATGAGTGGGACCGAACTGCATTGACCGCATTTCTGCCAGGCGAACGCTTTCATCACGGCGAGGGCCTGCTGTACGACACTGATGCGCGCATAAAGCTGCTGATCGTCGTCGCCTTTGCATTTGCCGCGACGGCGATCCCGGAAGGGCACTGGCGCGCGTTCGCAGCGTTCACGCTGTTCGTAGCGGTCGCGATTGCGATCAGCAGGCTGCCGCTCTGGCTAGTACTGCGCCGCTCGCTGCTGGCGCTGCCGTTCGTTCTGGCAGCAGTGCCGCTCATCTTCACCCGCTCCGGCGATACCGTCGCGACGCTGCCGGTGCTGGGCTGGACGATCTCCGATAGCGGGCTGATCGCCGTCGCCAGCATTCTGCTGAAATCGTGGCTTGCTGTGCTGATGGCGGTCGTGCTGACCTCAACAACCCGCCCGCTCGACCTGATTCGGGCGCTTGAGCGGTTGCATGTCCCTCGCATTCTCGCTTCGACCGTCTTCTTCATGTACCGCTACCTCTTCGTCATCGGCGCTGAAGGGCAGCGGATGATGCGCGCGCGCGAGTCGCGCAGCGCGCTGATGCCGGGGGTGAGTGGCGGCGGGACGATCGCCTGGCGTGCGCGTGTGCTCGGCACAATGGTTGGCACGCTCTTCATTCACAGCTTCTCGCGCAGCGAGCGCATCTATGCAGCGATGCTGGCGCGCGGCTACGATGGCACGGTGCGGTTCATGGAGGAGTCGTCGCTCAGCCGCACCGACCGCATATTTGGCGCGATCGCGTGTGTTGCACTCGGAGGGCTGGTACTCGTTGCTCGACTCTAAAGCCATTATCGCCGAGCGGACTGCCGGGCCGTCCACCGGCTGTGCCGTCGATGTCACCAACCTGAGCTACACCTACCCCAACGGGTTTGAAGCGCTCCGCAGCGTCAACCTGACGATTCGCGAAGGTGAGCGCGTTGCGCTGATGGGTCCGAACGGCGCAGGCAAGTCGACCCTGCTCATGCACCTGAATGGCGTCCTGACCGGGCAGGGCCGGATCGAGATTACCGGCATTCCGCTCGACGAGTCGACCGTCCGGCAGATCCGCGCCCTCGTCGGCTTTGTCTTTCAGAATCCCGACGACCAGCTCTTCTCACCGACGGTATTCGACGATATTGCGTACGGCCCACTCTACATGGGGCTGCCGAAGGACGATATTCGCCGGCGCGTCAGCGACGCACTGGCGGCGGTCGATATGGCCGGCTTCGAGGAGCGCATGCCGCATCACCTGTCGCTAGGCCAGCGCAAGCGGATCAGCGTCGCGACGGTGCTGGCGATGGACCCGCGTATCCTCGTCCTCGACGAACCCTCGGCCGGCCTCGACCCGCGCGCCCGCAAGGGTTTGATCCAGCTGCTTCGTGGGCTACCACAGACGCTCATCGCCTCAACCCACGACATGCGCCTCGTGCGCGATCTCTTCGACCGCGCCGTCATCATGCAGGACGGCCGCATCGTCGTCGACGCGTCGACAAGAGAGATCATTGACGACGAGGTGCTACTGGACCAGTACGGCCTCGAGTTGCCCTGATATCGAAGCGACCGCATCTCTCTCCGTAAGGACCGGACCCGGGCTGTCCGTCGCGGGGTGCCCGCTGGACCATGGCGACCCTCCCGGCCCGATCGCCAAAGATTTATTATCCTGTCGCACGGCGTCGTCTCGGCATCGCGTGCAGCGTTCGTCGATTTTGCGCAGATGTCGAACGCTGATGGCGCAGGTTCGGAACACGATCATTTGGCGCGGGAGGGTGGCCTCACGGCCAGGACAGGCCGGGCCCTGTCCCTCCGGGGGGCGGCGGTTTTCTCCTTCTTCGGGAGGCTATTCCGGCTGATTGGCCGGGATGAGGCGCTCAACGATGACGACATCGAGCCACTTGCCATCCAGTTGGGCGTGCTTCTCGTAGATGCCGACCTCGCGGAATCCGCAGGCGGCGCAGAGCTTCCGGCTGCCGGTGTTGAACAGGAACACGCGCGACAGCAGCTTCCAGAACCCGGCCGCCTCGGCAGCCGCGATCAGTTCCGGCAGGAGCACCTTACCGACGCCGTGGCCACGTTGCTGCTCGTGGATGTAAATCGAGAACTCGCCGATACCGGCGTAGCACGCGCGGGGCCGGTAGGTTGAGACGCTGGCCCAGCCGACGACCTGATCGTCGATTGTCGCGACGAGATACGGGAAGCGCTCGGCTCCCGCTTCGAGGGAATGGCGGATATCATCGGGTGTCCGCAGCGTTGTCTCGAATGTCGCCATGCGACCGACGATCCCCTGGTTGTAGATCTCGGCGACGGCCGCTGCGTCGGCGATAGTTGCGGGGCGGACGATGACCTGCGTGTCGGTAACAATGGAGTCTGGCATGTTCGGCCGTGTCTCCTGATTTATCGGCTGTTACGTTTCGGATACCGTGGCGATGATACGGTATCGGCTATCGTTCTCAGCGTGTTCACCTGAGATTCAGGTTTGTATCGTTGAATGACAACGACGTGCCTGTGAATCGGCAAGGATGATGAGGTTGGCGGGTGTGTAACCCCCAGCCCGGAGTTGGATTGTGGCCTCGTGAAGGGTACGCCCGGGAGTTGACCGGAAACGACGACCCGGACGATCAGCAGAGCGGGATGCGTCAGTCGCAGTCGCTGGAGTCAGCAAATGCGGCAGACGTCTCGGACATAGAGCTCGAAGGAGCGATGGTCGCGGCAGCCAAGCGCGACCCGCGTGAGTTCGGTGCGCTCTACGAACGATATGTTGACCGGATTTACCGGTATGCATACCGACGTGTTGGAACCCATCACGAAGCGGAGGACATCACGGCGCAGACGTTCCAGCAGGCGCTGCAGGCGCTTCCGGACTACGAGTGGCGCGGGCTGCCCTTTGGCGCATGGCTGTTCCGGATCGCCGGAAACATCATCAATCGTCGCGGCCGAACAAGTGGTCGTGAGGTGCCGGTTGAGGACGTCACCGTGTTCAGTAGCTATGAAGAATCGGACGATGACCCGGCCGACCGCGTCTGGCGGTCTGAGCAGGCTGATGAGCTGGCCGGAATGATCAGCAAGCTTCCCCCCGATCAGCAGCGCGTGCTGGTGCTGAAGTTCTCGCATGGTCTGAAGAACCGTGAGATCGGCGATCTGATGGGGCGCTCCGAGGGCGCTGTCAAGCAGCTCGTCCATCGCGCGCTCGTCGCGCTGCGCGGAACGATCGAGCGTGACTATGTCTGACCAGCGTCCGCTGCCGTTTGATCCCCAGCAGGCCGAACGGCTTGACGAGGCGATTGAGGCGATCGTCAGCGGCGGCACACCACCGACCGACGACACGCAGATCGCCCCACTCGTAGCGCTGGCTGCCCGTCTGCACAATGAGCTGCCGCGCGATCTGCCCGACCCCGCCTTCCGTGAGCGTCTCAAGCACGATCTCACCCGCCAGGCCCCGGCGCTGCCTGCGGCAAAGCCAGCGAAGCGGCGCTTCCCGGATGTCGTCCGTCATCTTCCTGTCTATGGTTCGGTCGCTGCCGTGTTTGCGGTTGCGCTCGTTGCCGGTTTCCTGATGTTCATGCAGGACGACGATCGCTCCTCGACGCCGACGACGACTGCGCGTCTGATGCAGGCAACCAGCATCGCAACAATGCAGGCGATCAGTTCCGCGACGCAGGCGACGAGTTCTGAGACGGCGTTCCAGACCGTGCAGTCGACTGCTGCGTCGGTGACCGAGCCGGCTGAGACGGCGAAAGTCGAAACCGCGACTGGCCCGGCGGATGTTCCGACGGAGACGCAGGCAGCACCTGCCGGAACCGATGAGCCGGATGTTCCCCTAACGCCGGCCGCAACTCAGCCGATTGCCCCGACCGCGCCGATCCAGCAGGCAAACGTCCCCAGCATTGATCCGGCAACGATCGAGCAGGGACCAGTTCCGGCTGCTGACGGTGGAGGCAGCGGCCCGAGCGCCGATGTGACCTACGTGATGGCGGCGGCTCCGGCGACGGTTGCGACGACTTCGATGGTCTATTACCTGACACCACCAGACGAAGACCCGGTCGCGTTCTGCCAGAGCGTTGCCGAGCGTGCTGGCATGGCTACTGACGATGTGTACTCGACTGACGAATCCGGCCGCACCGAAGTGTTTGCCGGAGCCCCTGGTGGCGGGATGCTCTACTGGCGGCCAGACTCCGGCGTCTTCCAGATCTCCAGCAGCGCAGCCGGCGGTGGAACCGAGCTGACTGAGGGCGAGATCGTGGATGCTGCGCAGCGCTGGCTGGCGACGATCAGCTATCCGACCGCGTTGCTCGGAGCGCCGACCGTCGACGACTTCGGCGAGCTCTGGCAGGTGCAGTTTCCGATGGCGGATCTGCCGTCCGTCGGCGTTGGCTATCCGCTCGGCGTCGACCTCATGCTGCACCGCGACGGCACCGTGGCCGAGGCGCGTGGCTACTGGCTCTCGGTGAATCAGGAAGCGCCGGTTGACGTCATCAGTGTCGAGCGCGCCTGGGATGCTGTCACGCACGGAGGTGGCTACTGGCGCGACGGTGGCATGTCAGCTGGCGGCGGTGAGTTCCGCGCTACGTCTGTGCAACTGAGCTCCATCCTGACGACTGGTAGTAATGAGCTCAAGCTGCTGCCCGTCTACGAATTCCGTGGTGACTTCACCATGACGGACGGCAGCACCGCGCCGATCTCCGTGTTCGTTCGCGCCTCAGCAGACTAGCCAGCCCAAGCACATAGTAGAATGTGTGTAAGCGCCATGCGAGCGGAATCCTCGCCTGGCCACCTTCTGCGGTCACACCCGCCTGTCCGTCAAAGCCTGAGTACTGGAGGCGCGCAACGTCGATGTATGATGCTGTCCGGTCGCTGACGAGCGTACCGACCGAGCCACCGCGAATCGACCGCATGCTCGCCCCATTCCGCACATTCAGCCGCACCGCCGCAGCTGGCGGCATCCTCCTGTTCCTCGCGACAGTCATCGCGCTCGTCTGGGCAAACTCCCCCTGGAGCGCCAGCTATGCCCGGCTCTGGTCAACCGAGCTGTCGATCGAAGCCGGACGGTTCCAGCTTGATGCGACACTCAGCCACTGGATCAACGATGGTCTGATGGTGATCTTCTTTTTCGTCGTCGGGCTGGAGATCAAGCGCGAGGTGCTCGTCGGCGAGCTCGCATCGCTTCGTCAGGCGGTGTTTCCGATTGCCGCAGCCTTTGGTGGAGCAGCAGTCCCGGCGCTGATCTTCCTCGCATTCAATGTCGGGACAGATGCAGCGCGCGGCTGGGGCGTGCCGATGGCGACCGATATCGCCTTCGCGCTCGGTGTCCTGGCATTGCTCGGCAGCCGCGTGCCAAATGGCCTCAAGGTATTCCTGGCGGCGCTGGCGATTGCCGACGACCTGATCGCCGTGCTCGTCATCGCCATCGCCTACACTGAGTCCGTCTCGTTAACGTATCTGTGTGCCGGATTTGCGGTGCTATGCATCGCGCTCGTGCTCAACTGGCTCGGCGTCATCCGCCCGACGGTCTATGCACTCCTCGGTATCGTGCTCTGGCTGGTCTTCCTGAAGTCCGGTGTACATGCGACGATCGCCGGTGTGTTGTTGGCGATGGTGATTCCGGCGCGGACGCGCATCGACACGCTCGACTTCGTCGCGCGCGGCCGCGCGCTCCTGTCCGACATCGAATCGGCAGCTACTCCCGGTGTCAGTGTCATGACCAATCGTGATCAGCAGTCTGCCCTGCATGAGCTGGAGACCACCACCGAGTTCGTGCAGTCACCGATGCAGCGCATGGAGTACGTCCTGCATCCGTGGGTCGCGTTTCTGATCGTGCCGCTCTTCGCGCTGGCAAACGCTGGTGTGCCGCTTGATTCTGGCCTGGGCGAGGCGTTAACCAGCGCAGCAGGGCTTGGCGTCATCATCGGGCTCATCGTTGGCAAGCAGATCGGCATCACGCTCATGGCGCTTGCAATGGTCCGTTTCCGCATTGCGCCACTTCCGGATGGCGTGACGATGCGCCATATCTACGCTGTCAGCTGGCTCGCCGGGATCGGCTTCACCATGTCACTCTTCATCGGCGAGCTGGCATTTAATGGCGGCGAACACCTCGCGGCAATCAAGACCGCTATCCTTGTTGCCTCGGCCATTGCCGGCACCGTCGGCTTCGTGCTAATGCGACTGGTGACGAAGCCACAACCCGATCAGGCGTAGCGTTCGTTGCTCAGCTCCAGGCGTCGAAGATGATGCGTGAGATGCGGCCGTTGAGGATTGCGCCCGGATGCTCGCTATTGAAGGCAAGCTCGGGATGGCCTTCGTTCATCAGGCACAGCACGTAGCGCTGCTCACCGTCGATCTCGATGATTCCGGCATCGACGCGGACCGCGCCGTTGCCATCCGTCATGAACCCGCTCTTGGAGCGAATGACAACCTGCCCCTGATGGACGGCGCCCACACGCTGGTACTGGCCAAAAGGCAGATAGCGGCCGATCTGGTCATGATATTGCTGCGTTACCAGAATGTCGCGGACGAGCGCTGATGCCTCAGGCGAAACGAGCGTGTCGGTTGCAACCAGCCGCAGCAGTTGCACGATGTCTTTCGGCGTGCTGGATGCGTACTGCCGCGCATTGCGCTCCGGCCAGTCACCGGACTTCAGTGTCGTTGCCGTCATGCCCCACTCGCGTCCGGATTGCTCGATCCGTTCACGACCGGCGAGCCGAATGAGTGCGTTCGTGGCGATGTTGTCCGACAGGGCGATCATGAGCGTTGCAATGTCACGCACCGAGAGCATAACGTCCGGCGAGAGATCCTTCAGGATGCCCGAGCCGCCGGTCGTGTCCTCCGGCTGCAATGGCAGCATCTGCTTTATGTCGATCAGGCCCGCATCGACCTGACGCGCAATTTCGGCCAGCACCAGGAGCTTGATCGTTGAGGCAGTCGGCATCACCGCGTCGGCCCGGTAGCCAACTTCCGCGCCGGTCTGCAGGTTGTATGCAAGGTACGCGGCTTCGCCCTCAAACTCATCGATCAGCTGTTGGGCTGCTGTCTCAATCTCGTTCACTCCGCGCGATCCCCTTCTTTCAGCACAGCATGGTGCGCCTCCTGATGGCGACCCACGCCGTCAGATTATGCACGCTTTTCACGGGATCGCAGGCGCCGCTCAGTCCTCGACAATCTTCCAGTACGAGTTCTTCCGGACGACCTTGCCGGCGCTGAACGTGTAGTGGTCTGTGCCGCACACCTCGATGCGTATACCGGCGGGCGAGGTGCCGGTGAGCGTCCACTCGGAGACGCCGAAGTTGCCGCAGGCCCAGTGTCGCGCGTCACCGTAATGCACATCCGGCAGCCCCGCGAATCGGCTGGCCAGCCCCTCGCGCACGGCCGCTGCGCCCTCAAAGCGCTGGCCCCACGGGTGCGGCCCACGCGGCATCACCAGCGCGCAGTCATCCGCAAAGAACCCCATGACCGCGTCAAGATCGTGCTGGTTGAACGCCTCGCAGATCGCTTCAAGTGTCTCGACGGTAACGGAAGGTGTCGCCTGCATCGCCGGTCCGTCCCTTCGGTAGTGCGTTGCTGGTTGAGATGATGGGCAGATTATCTCATGGCGCGGAATGGGGCTAAGAGAACAGAGCCGGGCGCTTTGTTACGTCAGCGTCAGGGGAGCATCCGAGTCGAGCCCTTGCGTGTTTGAAGCTGTCTGGTCACAGGGTATGCACCACAGGTAACGCTTTCGCTGTCATGAGACAACGTCGCCACGTGCTCGGGTGTGAACGTGACGACGTTGTCTCATTGCCTTGCAAAGGAGTGGAAGCTACGTAACGTACTCCGTCACGTAGCTCCCAGCCCGCGCCCGCTCAGATGTAATCGAACAGCGGCGGGAAGACGACGACGATGGCGGCGGCCCAGAGGGCGTAGAGCGGGATGTAGCGGGTTTGCCACTGTTCGAGGCTGGCGAAGGTGCCGCGTCCGCGCAGGAACTGGACGTAGAGCACAGCCGACCAGGCGAGGTTCACCAGCAATAGCACGTTCACGCCCAGCGCAGCCGTCCGGTTCGGTGTGAAGCCGAAGTCGTTAATCCGCGAGGCAATTGCCCACAGCGCGACGGAGTTCGCCAGCAACGCGCTGACAACGAGGACCACCTGCAGCAGATCGAATGGGCCGGCCGGCGCGTGCTGATCGCGGGCTGAGATGGAATAGAGCAGCAGACCGAGGACGACGATCAGGAGCAGGTCGAACACGATCAGCGCGTCACGCTCGATGTCGATCCCGCGTCCGGTCCAGACCAGCGCGCCGAGGAACGCCAGCAGCATCGCCGCGAACATCGGCGTGAACAGGCGCGTTAGCACCGGCGCCATGTTCTCGATCACACTCTGCTTGGCTTCAACCAGCCACGACGCGACAAGCACCGCGCCGACCGCGCCACACGGCAGCATCCACGACTCGAAGAAGCGCTCGATGTCGATCCCGATTGCCTGGAAGATGACGGCCATGACGCCCGTCAGAACGCCTCCGCCTAGCGCGATCAGGACGTAATAGATAAACAGCTCCCCGGAGAAGCGAATGAAATCCATGCGACCGCTGACCTCGCCCCAGCGGCTGCCGGCGTAGGCGATGCCCACCGCCAGCCAGAGCGCGATCGGCAGATGCAGCGCCGTCAGCACTTCGCTCGACCCCTCGCTGACGAACGGGTAGACATTGGCGAAAATGCCCGCCGCGATGAACGGCAATACCAGCCAGCGTGCTATCTGCCGGTCGAGTCGTCGCTTCCAGACGAAGTACAGCGTCAGGAACGGCAGGACGAACAGGCTGGCATTGCGTGCATAGAACCCCGCATCGTCATCGAGGTCGAGTCCGAACAGCGCCGGCAGCTTGACGGCGATCGCGGCGGCGATGGCCAGCCCGACAGCGACGACCGCGTCGGTGCGGCGCACGCCAGTCGCTTCGGCGCTCTCCGGCGCGGCCACGACGAGTTGCTTCCAGAGTCGATCCGCGTGCTCGCGGGCAAACTCGCGCGAGAGGACATCGAGGCTGCCGATGCGCTTGACGGCGACGAGGAACGCTTCGTCGGTCGAGAGATCGGCCTCGACCAGCACATCGATCTGTTCGCGCAGATGGTCTTCGAGCTCCTCGACGTCGACCTGATGGATCGCCTGCCGACGCCGCAGGTAGGAGCGCCACAGGTCGATTTGATCCTCAAGCGACATCGCCGGCCCCTGAGCCGTCATTGGCCGGCTCCTTCCGGGACAATCCCACCAATAGCTGAGCCTGACAGGGCATTCCAGATATTGCGCATGGTCGAATCGACCGCCAGCCACTGCCGGCGTTCCTCGACCAGCCGCTCCTCACCCTGCTCAGTGATGCGGTAGTACTTACGTCGTCGGCCAGTCTCAGCCGTCTCCCAGCGAGCCTCAATGTGGCCAAGCCGCTCCAGGCGGTGCAAGACGGGGTAGAGCATCCCGTCGGTCCACTCCATCCGCCCACCGGACACCTCCCGCACACGCTGCAGGATCGCGTAGCCGTAGCTATCTTCCTCGGCCAGGATCGCCAGAACGATCGGGGTCGACGACGCGGCGATCAGATCCTTGTTGATCTCCATCACGTCACTCAAATGCATTGCTCCGATTCACTGCCATGCGTACCTTGCAGCATTATACATGGCGGTGTTAGGTATGGGGCGGAAAGGGTATCCACCATTGCACGGATGTTGTCAGAAGCGGTAGCCATCTCCGATTCCCGGAGGTCCCAGCGGGGAGACGGATTCTCCACTGCGTTCAGGTGCTATCAATGCGAGACTGTCGCGCCTCTCGGTACGACAGTCATTCCTATGTCCTGCCATTTCGAGCGCGCGAGAAATCTCCCCCGCTCGATACCATCGAACTCAGCCGCTCCCCAGCCTTCCCGTGAATCTGTCATTCTGAATATTCGACCGTAGTGAATCTGTCAGGCGGGCCGCCGCCGATACGCTCGTAGGGACATGACCCGGCTTGTCCATCGCCGTGAGGCGATCACTTCCAGTTGAGCCATTGGCGTTCTGGACGTATCACCACCACATCGGCCTCGAAATGTAGGGGCGTATCGCATACGCCCGTTTGGCCACCATCCGATTCCGATCGGCAGCCACGTGTCTGGTTGCCCATGCTGGATGGTCGTGTTTCTGGCCGGGGGTAAGCGATACGCCCCTACATTTTGGGGCCGGCGCGGGAGGGTCGCCTTACGGCGATGACAGCGCCAGCGCTGTCCCTACGCAAGGATCAAGGGCTCGATTCTCGCCTGACAGATTCACTGCGCT
>JBDHWD010000039.1:0-23739 GCA_039810005.1 Thermomicrobiales bacterium
TTAGGCGTTGACAGCCCGCTCAGACGCGATCCTGCAGTCCGTCGACACCACTCATCCGCGCGCAGCTCGCGCAGCAGAAGATGGAGCCGTTCGATTCGACCCCGTGGCCGATGATTTTGCAGCTGCAGTGCGCACAGGTTGGCGCGACGGCGTGGATCGCACATTCGAAGCTATCGAAAGTATGGCTGGAGCCATCGGACAGCGTCACGGTGAAGGCCTTGTCGTAGTCGTTGCCGCAGACATCGCAGCGTGCCATAGGATGCTCCTTTACATTGGCGCTCCGGTCATTGCAACCGGAGCGCGCAGGCGCGGTGCCATGGCTTGTGCGTCGATCAGGCGGCAGCGTGCGCGAGTTGGCGGAGTGGCACGGCGCAGAAGCCTTCGGACTCGATCTCCAGTGCGATGTTGACCTGGTTATAGAGTCCTTCGGCCGCCACGGCGACGATCAGCTCGATGATCTCGCGGTCGGAGAAGTGTCGTTGCATCTCGTCGAACGTCGCTTCGCTGATCTGGCCGTGATTGCGCGCCATCTCGTCGGCACAGGCCAGCGCTGTGCGTTCGGACGAGCTGAACAGCGGGCTGTCCGCAAAGTCGGAGACAGCCATCAGCTTCTCAGGCGTCAAGCCCATATCGAGCGCGATCTTGTTGCCGAAGTCGATGCACCAGCCGCAGCCGTTCACCTCGGCGACGCGGTGCATCGCCAGCTGCCGGATACCCGGGTCGATCTCCGACTTGCCGGTAGACAGCATCGCCAGCGATGTATACGGCAGCAGGAAGCGGGCGTTGTGGGCCAGAATCCGCGGCGGCAAGGCTTCCTTTCCGAAGCGACGACGCGAATACCATTGCATGAGACGCAGCATCAAAGGCTGGCGTGATCCGGTGAGTGGTTCGATGCGTGGCATAGCTCGACCTTCCTTTCCTCGGTTAGTCCTGGGTATTGGTATTTCCGGCGAGTGCGCGCTCGACAGCGCGCAGCTTCTCCGGGTTGACGACACTGCGGATGCGTCGGATGCGGCCCGCGCTGATCTCCAGCGCCATTACGGCGATCACTCGGTCGCCGTCGAGGGCGATCACGGCTGGGCCGCCGTTCACACGTCCGGCGCGGATCATGGCGTCGGCCGGGATGAGCTTGCGCAGCCCGGTCAGGAAGTGGGCCACGCGCGACGCACCGCTCATCGGCTGCCGTGCCGCGGCGACAACACCGCCGCCATCGCCCCAGACCGTCACATCCTCAGTCAGGATCGCGACCAGCCCCGGGACATCGCCGGTGATGCAGGCGGCGATGAACTGGTTCGTCAGGCGATCCTGCTCGGACGGCGTTGGCTCGAAGCGCGGTCGGTCGTCGCGGATTCGCTCGCGGGCGCGCTGCGCCGCCTTTCGGCAGGCGGCGGGACTGCGCTCAACAATCGTCGCGATCTCGTCAAAACCGTAGCCAAAGACATCGTGGAGCAGGAACGCCGCCCGTTCGACGGGGTTCAAGCGCTCCAGCAACGTCAGGAACGCCAGTGAGAGCGACTCGTTGAGGTCCACCATTGCAGCGGCATCCGCTTCAGGCTCGGTCAGCAGCGGCTCGGGGAGCCACGGTCCGATGTAGGTTTCGCGCGTCGTCCGCGCCGCCCGGAGCGTGTCCAGCGCCAGGCGCGATACGATCGTCGTCAGATACGCCTTCGGTGAATCGATGTCGTCAGGAGCATCCTGCCAGCGCAGGAATGCTTCCTGAACGATGTCCTCAGCGTCGGACACTGTGCCGAGCATGCGATAGGCGACGCCAAACAGATGCGAGCGATAGTGCTCGTAAATAGCGGTGCGATCGGGTGTGTTGATCATGTCTCCTGCCAGTCTGTTGCGTGACTGCCGTGCCTTCCAGAACTGAGACGATTTAACGCGCCTTTTTGTGACTGCCATTTCTGACTTGCTGTCTGGAACGCGAAATCTGCGGTACTGTGTAGCGGATTGATGAGGCTAGTGTGCGAACAGGAGCGCAGTTATGGATAACGATGCGGTACTGGGGATTTTCGATCTGGACGCGGAAATCGAGCGCTATGCGCCCAACGATAACCAGAGCGGCCGTCGGGCGGAGATCCTGGTCAAGGTCGACCGGCTGCGAGTCGTGCTGGTGACCATGCACGCCGGCGCTGAGCTGCAGGAGCACACAGCGCCCGGCCCGATTACGATCCACACCCTGCGTGGGCGGATGACGGTTGGATCGGCTCAGGGGGACATCGATCTGCCGTCCGGCCATGTCATCTCCTTCGCGGAGGGCGTGCGGCATTCCGTTCGTGCGGCTGAGGCGGGTGCGTTCCTGCTGACGATCGGCTACCCATCTGCGCGCGCCGCTGCGGCTGAGGCGCGCCTGCCAGTCGACGAGTAGCGTAGCGACGGCTACTGCTCCGTCGGCACCGGTAGCGATGTGCTCTGAACGCCATCCAGTCCCTCGGCGTGCTGCCGCGTCAGGTGTCGGCGCGGACCGTAGTGCCGGCGGAGCCAGGCGCTCAGGCCTTCCAGCCCCGGGAAGAGGACGCGCTCGGTGATATTTGCCTGATCGAGCTTGTCGCGAATCTCCCACTTCAGCTCGGCCGGAATGATGATCCGGCGCAGCAGGGTTGGATGGTCGCCAAGCCAGCGGTCGAGACTGAGCTGCGGGCTGGAGAGCAGCGAAAAGAGCGCGAACTGATTGACGATCCGGTTGTCGAGCGAAGGCGGCTCAAAGAAGGCGACGAACGGACCGTTGCTATCGGTCAGTGCGTCGAAGTCAGTGAGTGTCGCTGCGGCACGCTGGAGCATCTCAGCGGTGAACACGTTCGCGCCCTCATCGCTCAGCACCTCGCGTAGAGGCGGGGGAAGCAGACGCTGGGCCGCGACATAATCGACGCACCAGATGAGCCCATCGACATTGAAATGCTCCAGCGCCGAGGTAGCGAAGTGCATCGCGACGAACGGCGAGTAGGTCCAATCGAGCAGCCGGGTCGGCAAGCCGTGGTGCTGGGCGACCGCGAGCCAGTGCCAGGTGGAATCGATCGGGATCCGGTCGATCATTTCGAGGTGGGCGTACTTGCGGAAGTTGCGCAGGAGATGGCCCTCAAGTTGGTGGTACGGTCCGCCGAGCCGCATCAAGGTCGTGTTGAGCGTTGAGAACGACGCGTTCGATACGCCGCGGAAGACATCGTTGGAGCGGAAGCGCTCGATGCCGGGCTCCCACGAGTTGGCGTAGAGTGTGTCGATCAGTTCGTCCCAGCTAGCGACTCGGATCTCCTGCATGTGGCCCTCTCGATAGTGAGCGTGCGTGCCTCGCTAACAGTACACCTGCCACCGACTCATCGCGGCATCCGTCACGTTGCTGTCACGGTTGTATCATCGCGACTTCAGGTCCTCGGGGTATGATGTAGATGAGTGGCACGGCGTCTGCAACCGTTTGTATTGATGACGTGTCGCGCGTTAGATGACAGGCAGGATGACGTGATTGCAGACATGATCGTCGTCATCGGCATCGCACTCGCAGGCCTCGCCGCGTTGTGGGCGATCCTGATGGTGCTTTCTGGATCACATCGTGACGACCAGGAACCGGTCGTTGGCGTCCAGCGGCAGGGCCGCACCTATCTTATTCCCCGTCGGTTACTCGATGAGACATCAGCCAGTTCCAGCCTCGGAGCGACGCTCCTGAGCATCTGGCGGCCGCTGACACTTGGTGTGCTGGCAGCCACGCTTCTGGTTGCCGGGTTGCTGCGCTGCGAGTAGCCGCATACATCCCCTGGACATGAACGTCATCAAGAGACGCTCAGCCAATGATGCTGCGTCGAATCGGAGGTGCCTTGCGTGCGGGTCCTGATTCAGGCGGACATGGAGGGCGCTTCCGGTGTCACTGACTACCGGCAGATCGCCGCAATCTGGCCGGAGTTCTGGCGCACTGGCCGAGCCGCCATGGCGGCCGACGCCGCAGCCGCTGCTCAGGGCCTCCTCGACGGCGGCGCGGACGAGGTCCTCGTCTACGACGGCCACTGGAGCGGCGCGGCCAACCTTGATGCCACAGCGCTGCCCAAGGGCGTCGTGCTGCTACCCGAAGAAGACGTGTTTGCGCAGATGCGCGCCGGCGCGTTCGACGCCGCGTTTCAGGTGGGCCGGCATGCACGGTGTGGCACGAACGAGGGTTTCATTCCGCACACGCAGGCAGCCGGTCTACGCCTGGCAGTAGATGACGTGCCGATCACCGAGAGCCACCTCAACGCCTATCGCGCCGGCGTGCCGCTCCTTGGTATCACCGGCGACGACCGCCTCGCGGCGCAGCTCGACGGGCCACTGACGGGCACGCCGTTCCTGGCCGTCAAACACAGTAGCTGGCGCGCGACAACGCAGTCCGCGTGGACGGACCCCATCGACGCGCAGCAGGCGATTCGCGCGTTTGCAGCGAGCTGCATGCGACGGGCGGCTGAATGTCCTGTGCCGACACTTCCGGCCGTGTTCACGTTGCAGGTCTCGATGGCACCCGAGCGTGCCGCAGAGATTGACGGATGTGCCGGCCTGCGGCGCATCGGCGATGGCACGCTGGCAGTTGAGGCGCGCGGCTGGTGGGCCGATGCCGAGCCGGCGATGCAGGCTGCGATGGCTGCTGCGTCCCGCTCGCTCGCAGATGCTGTTGCTGCGGCGTCGGTTGCTTCCGAAGCCGACCTTGAGCGTGTGGACCCGGAGGTGCTGGAACACGCCCGCGCGGTTTTCAGCGCGTGGGTGATGACTGATGAGGTGGGGTGGATTGAGTGAGGGGAGCGGCCCTCACCCCCCGTGTCATGGGTCTGGCGAATCTCCTGCCGTTTCGTAGGGACTGACCGCGGTCAGTCCTGGCTGTGAGGCCACGCTCCTGCGTCGACGGCGCTCCCGTTGGGTGTCTCGCCACATCTCTTTAAATCGACATAACGCGCAACATTTCGCCACCGCTCCTCCCCTGAATCCGATCTCGCAGATTGCCCTGTGCATCGCTCCATGTGTCTGGTATAGTTCCGCGTCGTGGAAGTATTCGGCTCGACCGAATATTATGTAGTGCAGTGTGCAGAGCCAAAGTCGGAGGACAATGCCTCACCGCGATCGAGACCAGCAGCGTCAGCGATTGATCGAGCTATCGCACGAGATTCAGACGCGCATGGCGCGCGCGCATTACGCCGCCGAGTGGTCGGCGCTGGAGCTGACCATGCCGCAATTCCGCACGTTGGGTCTGTTGTCGACCGGCGCGTATCGCATGAGCGAGATCGCGGCGACGATGGGCATCAGCATGCAGGCGGCGACGAGCCTGATCGACCGGTTGGTCGACAAGCAGCTCGTCGAGCGCCATCACGATGTGTCCGACCGGCGCGTCGTCCTCTGTCGGCTGACGCCGGCAGGTCAGGCCGAGATCGATCAGCTCTACGCCGTTGGGCGCAGCCGCATGGACGATCTGGTCACCACCCTGAGCGACGACGATCTCTCCGTCGTTGTCGATGCTTTCGAGATTCTGGCCGCCGCTATCGAGCGCAATGAGAGCGCAACAGCCGGTGACGTCACCGGCAGCGCCTCACGTGTCACCGAAGCGCCAACGGAAGAGCACCCTCTGTGAGTCGGATTATCTCCTGGCTGAGCGAGCTGTCGTATCGCCGCGCCGGGTATGTCATCGCTATCGTTCTCCTTCTCAGCAGCTTCGGGGCAATCACCCTGACTCGCGTCGATCAGGAGCTGCTGCCGGATATCCAGTTCCCGCTGGCGACCGTCATCGTCCAGAGCCCCGGTGAGCAGCCGGAGCAGCTCGTTCAGAGCACGGTCGGGCCGATCGAGGCGGCCACACGCAACGTTGAAGGCGTGAAGTCGATCGAATCGACATCAGTCTCCGGGTTGAGCGTCATCCTCTATAGTTTCGAGTTCGGGACCGGTCTCGACGAGATGGAGCAGCTCCTCGGGGAGGCAATCGCCGCCTCGCCGGTTGGCCGCACCGCCAACACGATGATCCTGACCTTCGATCCGGCCTCGCTGCCGGTCCTCACCTTTGACCTGCAGGGCGATCGGTCGCAGTCCGAGCTGCTGCAGATTGCGCAGTCGCAGGTGATCCCGGCACTCTCGAACCTCGATGGCGTCGCTGCCGTCGATGTCGTTGGTGGCGCGATCGATGAAGTCCTGATCACGCTCGACCGCAGCGAGCTGCTGGAGCGCGGCATCAGCTATGAGCAGGTCAGCCAGATCCTGCAAGCGAACAACGTCATTCTGCCGTCCGGCCAGCTCCAGACCGGCGATACCGTCCTGCCGCTGCAGACGGTGGCGTTGCTCACCAGCATCGACCAGATCAGCGCCATCAGTATCCCGACAGCCGATGGTTCGAGTGTGCGGCTGGACGAGATCGGTACGGTCGAGCTGCAGTCCGGCACTCCGGTGGGCTATAGCCGCACCGACGGCCAGCCGTCCGTGTCGGTGCGGGTGACGAAGGACACGAACGCCAACACGGTGACGGTTGCGAATGCCGTCGCGAATGAGCTCGACACGCTGAATGGCCAGCTGCCTGATGGCGTGTCGGTGTCGATCTTCGAGAATCAGGCCGACTTCATCACGGCGTCGATTCGGAGCCTGGTCGAAGAGGGCGTCATCGGCGGAATCCTCGCGGTCGTCGTTGTCTTCCTGTTCCTGCGCAACTGGCGGACGACGCTCATCACCGCCGTCTCGATCCCGCTCTCGCTGGTGATGGCGGTGATCGTGCTCGACCAGATGGGCTACTCGCTCAATATCATGACGCTGGCTGGTCTGACGATCGCCATCGGTCGTGTTATTGACGACTCGATCGTCGTTCTCGAAAACGTCTACCGCCATATGGCGGAAGGAGAGCCGCCGTTCGCGGCGGTCATCAACGGCGCGCGCGAGGTGACAATCGCGATCCTCGGCGCAACGGCGACGACCTGTGCGGTCTTCCTGCCGCTCGGCCTCGTCGGTGGTCTGATCGGCGAGCTGTTCCTGCCGTTCGCCATCGCGGTTGTCGCGGCGCTCGTCGCCTCGCTGCTCGTCGCCGTGACCGTCGTGCCGATGATGTCGCGCTTCACGCTGGCCAACAAGGTCAAGATCGAGCCGGAGAAGCGCCCCGGCGATACCGTGCTGGGCCGCATCTATACCCCCGTGCTGAAGTGGGCACTGCGCAACCGCTGGAAGACGCTGGCGATCACCGCTGTGCTGTTCATCGGCAGCATGGCGCTGACGCCGCTGCTGCCGGTCGCGTTCCTGCCGGATTCGGGCGAGAACGCCATCACCATCAGCGTCGATGCCCGACCGGGACAGACGGCTGAGTCGGTTCTCGACGAGGCCATCCGTGTCGAGGGGCTGCTCGATCAGCTCGGGGCGACCGGCTACCAGACCGTCATCACCGGCGCGTCGGGCGACATCGGCGCGATCGGCAACATCATCACCGGCAACTCACCCAATAGCGCCACGATCACGGCCGACCTGCCGTCCGGCATGGATCGCCAGGAGGCTGCGGCTGATCTGCGGCGGATGCTTGCCGAGCAGATGCCTGAGTCCGACACAATCTCCGTCTCAGCATCGAGTGGTGACTTCGGCTCCGGCGTGAGCATCACGCTGTCGGCAGAGACGCCGGAAGGTGTCGCGGCGCTGCCGGATTTCGCGGCGCAGGTCGCTGATACAGTGGCGAGTGTCGATGACACTGCCAATGTCAGTAGCAACCTCTCCGCTGTCCAGCCATCGGTCGAGATTCGGGTCGATCAGGAGCGCGCGGCTGAAGCCGGGCTGGCTCCGGCCCAGATCTCCAGCGCGCTGACCAGCCTCTCGTCGGTCACGACCGTGACGATGGCGGCGCTCGACACGGGCACGCATCCGGTGCGCCTGATCGTGTCCGGCGCGGAGGCGAACGATGTCGATGCACTTTCCCAGCTTGAGGTTGCGCGCGGCGTGAAGCTTGGCGATGTCGCCGACCTGGAGGTCGTCGATAAGCAGGTGACAATCACGCGGGTCGATGGCAAGCCGGCCGCGACTGTCTCGGCCGACATCACCAGCCAGAACACCGGCGGCGTCTCGGCCGAGGTCCAGCAGAAGGTCGACCAGCTGGAAGTGCCGAATGGCATCGAGGTCCTCGTTGGAGGCGTCGCCGGTGACATCGACGAAGGCTTCACCAACATGTTCGTCGCGATCATCATCTCGATCGCGCTGGTCTACCTGATCATGGCGCTGCTGTTCGGTAGTTGGCTCGATCCGCTGGTCATCCTGTTCACCCTGCCGCTGGCGGCAATCGGCGCAATCGTCGCGCTGCTCGTCACCGGCTCAGCCATCAGCCTGAGCGCATTGATCGGCATCCTGATGCTCGTCGGCATCGTCGTGACGAATGCGATCGTGCTGCTGGAGTTCGTCATCATGCTGCGCAAGGAGCGCGGCTACACGCTCCAGGATGCGCTGATCGAGGGCGCTCAGACCCGCCTGCGCCCGATCCTGATGACGGCTTTCGCGGCGATGCTGGCGCTCATCCCGCTCTCGCTTGGCCTGACCGAGGGCTTGCTGATCGCTAGCGATCTCGGGCGAGTTGTCATCGGCGGTCTCTTCAGCTCGACACTGCTGACGCTGCTAGTGATCCCGGTCGTCTACAGCCTGTTTGACGGGCTTCGTGAGCGGCTGCGCCGCCGTCGTGGCGAAGGTGCGGCAACTGACCGACCGACGCCACGTGCCGAGCTGAGTGGAACAGGAGAGGCGTCATGAGCGAGCGACCACGATATCTGACACACCTGCTGGCGGTGACCGGTGATGAGCGGACGGACGATCTGCTCATCGCCTGGTCGGCGGCGCTGGCAGCGTCGCTGCACCTGCCGCTGACGCTGGTGCGGGTTGCTGACGCGGTAGGCCCGCCGAACGCGGAGCCTGCGGTCGTTGCGGAAGACACACTGGCTATCCTCGCGTCGGATGCCCGTCTTGCGCGCATCGCCGTCGATACTCGCGTGCTCGCTGGTGATCCGTTGGCGGTGATCCCGGAGATCGGGCGCTCAACACCCGGTTCGCTGTTGATCCTGGTCGACCCGGATCGACATGTGAGCGACGCTGAAGAGCCGCGGCGGTTTTTGCAGGAGCTCGATGCGCTAACAACGCCGTTCGTTGTCATTCCGCCGGGAGCGGCTCCGCCGTCGCAGATTCATCGCATTGTCGTGGGGAACGATCACTCGGCGCTGGCGGAGGCAGTGCTGCGTGTTGCGCGCCAGATTGCGCATTCACTGGCGGTTGACGTGATCGAGGTCGAGGCGGTTGAGCCCGAAACGGTCGAACCAGCCGCGTTTCTCGCGTTTGAGCCGCAGGTCCTGGCGCGCAGCGTTCGAGCACGCGGACTCGCCAGCCGCGTGCTGATGCGGACCGCGCGAGCACGAGACGCGGCACTCATCGTCGTCGGCTCACACGGCATCGGCCGCGGCGCGTCGTCTCTCGCTGGTCGAACGACCGAATGGCTGATCGCGCACGCCGATCGCCCAGTGGTCGTCGTGCCGGAAGTCGGCAGATAGCCGGGAACGCCCGGCGGTTTCGGAGGCACCCAGAGCTTGGAATCATTCTCACCAGCAAATGACGTCGAATCGCCCTTTAGCGAAGCTCACGAGTCGCGCTGGAAGCTGATTTCGATCGTCGCGTCGGTGATGCTGGGCATGCTGCTCTCGTCGCTCGACCAGACGATCGTCGGCACAGCGATGCCCCGTGTCATCGCCGACCTGAACGGCCTGGAGCATTACGCCTGGGTCTTCACTGCCTACATGCTGGCGTCGACGGTGAGCGTCCCGATCTACGGCAAGCTGTCCGACATCTACGGTCGCCGACCGTTCTATGTCCTCGGGATGGCGATCTTCCTGGTCGGCTCGGCGCTTTCCGGTATGGCGCAAACGATGCCGCAGCTCATCCTGTTCCGCGGTATCCAGGGCCTCGGCGCTGGCGCGATGATGCCGATTGCGATGGCGATCATCGGCGACGTCTTCCCGCCGTCCGAGCGTGGTAAGTGGCAGGGCCTGCTGATGTCCGTCTTCGGGCTGACGACAATCGTTGGTCCGACGCTCGGTGGCTGGCTGACCGACAACTGGGGCTGGCGCTGGGTGTTCTACGTCAACATGCCGGTCGGCGCGATCGCGATCATCGTCGCGGCGCTGGCGCTCCCGCGGCAGGTCAGCAAGCGGGCGCACACGATCGATTACTACGGTGCCGCCGCCCTCGTGGCTGGCACGGTCCCGCTGCTGCTCGGCTTCTCGTGGGCCGGCACCGAATATGCCTGGACGTCTCCGCAGATCATTGGCCTGCTAGCGTTCGCTGTCATCATGCTGACCGCCTTTGTCTTCATCGAGACGAAGGCAGCCGAGCCGATCATCAGCCCGCATCTCTTCCGCAATCAGATCTTTACCGTCTCGTCGCTGGCCACGTTCCTGACGGCGGCGGGTATGTTCGGCGCGACGCTCTATCTGCCGCTGTTCATTCAGGGCGTGCTCGGCAAGAGCGCGACCAGTTCCGGCGCTGTCCTGACGCCGATGATGCTCGGCTTCATCGTTAGCAGCATCGTCGCCGGGCAGATCATGTCCCGCACCGGCCACTACAAATTCCTGGCGTTGGGTGGCTTCGCCGTTGGCACGATCGGCATGGTGCTGCTGGCGATCATGCCGGCTGATGTCACCAGCGGAGTCGTCGTGCGCAACATGATCATCCTCGGTCTCGGCATCGGCGTCTCGATGAGCCTGTTCACGATCATCGTCCAGAACGCGTTCCCGTTCCGCCAGCTCGGCGAGGTGACGGCCAGCCTGACCTTCTTCCGCTCGATTGGTGGGACGATCGGCGCGGCGCTCTTCGGCACGGTTATGACGAACCGCTTCCACGCCTCGTTCAACGCCAGCCTTTCGCCGGAGGTTCGGGCGGTCATCCCTGAGGACCAGCTCTCGCAGCTTGGCAACCCGCAGGTGCTGCTCTCGGAGCAGACGACAACGAATCTGCGCCAGCTGTTTGACTCGGTCGGGGCGAACGGCAACGACCTGTTCAATCAGTTCATGCTGACGGTTCGCGACAGCCTGTCGGCCTCGATCGGCGACCTGTTCATGGTTGGCGCAGTCGCAATGGCGGTCGCGCTCGTGTCGGTCATCTTCCTGAAGGAGATCCCGCTGCGATCGAGCTTCAGCGAGGATGTAGTCGCGACGACTGGCGAAGCGGTGGCCGGCGCTTCACCGGAGATGCCGTCGTCACTGGCCGGTGGGCAAAACACGCCGATCAATCGCGACAGCGACCCATTGGTTCAACGACCGGTGCCGGGCGCTCGCGACTGACCGGCAGTCGCCGGATCGCCAGATGGCTTCAGGAAACAGGGCAGCGTGCACTCATGCGGCACGCTGCCCTGTTCTCTGTGCCGCGCTGTTTGCCCTCAGCGTTGATGCTGCTACGCTGCTTGCCGACGATGTGCTGAGAGTCACAATGATTCGCACGCATATGTGTTCAGATGTGCCAGCGACCGGTGCACGATAGTTCGACGTCGAAAGTGAAAGGCCAGGCGATGAGCGCTCAGCCAGTTGAAACACACGCCGATGTCGTCGTTATCGGGGGAGGGATTGTTGGCGTCTCTGCTGCCTATTACCTCGCCAAGCAGAAGGCGAACGTCGTCCTGCTGGAGAAGGGCAGCATCGGCAACGAGCAATCCAGCCGCGCCTGGGGTTTTGTGCGGCAACAGCGGCGCGATCCGGCTGAGCTTGGGCTAGTCATCGAAGCCAACAAGATCTGGCGCAACCTGTCTGCCGAGCTTGAGGCCGATATCGAATGGGTGCAGGGCGGCGTCCTGACCGTCGCTGCTAACGACGAGCAGTACGAGCGCCACGAGAGCTGGCTGAAGTCGGTCAAGGACTTCGGCGTTCAAACGCAGATGCTGTCTCGTCAGGAAGTGTCGAATCTCATCCCTGACATGCGCGGCTCGTGGGTCGGCGGCATGTACACGCCGAGCGACGGTCACGCGGAGCCGACGAAGGTCTCGCTGGCGCTGGCCCGGGCGGCTGAGTCGCTCGGCGCAACGATCTACACCGACTGTCCTGCGCAGAGCATCGAGCTCTCTGCGGGCCGTGTGAGCGGGGTCGTGACGCCGCGAGGGACGATCAGGACGCCAATCGTCATTTGCGCCGCCGGTGCGTGGTCGACCAGGATCGCCCGGACGATCGGGATCGATCTGCCGCAGGTCGCGGTGCTCTCGACGGCCGCCGAGACGGAGCCGGTGCGCGAGATCACCAATACCGCCGTCTGGTCTGATGGCTGTGCGTTGCGTCAGCGGCCAAACGGGCGCGTCTACATAGCCGGCGGAGCGCGCGGCCAGATCGATCTCACCCTCGATTCGCTCCGTTACGCGCGCTACTTCGTGCCGAACTATCTGAAGAACCGCCGTGTGTTCCAGATGCGAGCCGGAACGCGCCTGCTCCGCGACATCGGCGAGGCTACCGGGCTGCGCAAGGGCGACAGGCTGCCGGAATACGCGCACGCGGGTGACAGCGAGCCGAAGCCGGACATGAAGATCGCGCAGGCCACTGTCGAGAACTTCATGGCGCTCTTCCCATCGCTCGGCCATGTCCGCCTGCGGCGCGTCTGGGCCGGTTGGATCGATTCCACGCCGGACGCCTTGCCGGTCCTCGGCGAAGCGGGTCACGTTGAGGGCTTTGTGCTGGCGACCGGCTTCAGCGGACACGGGTTCGCGATGGGGCCGATTGTCGGTCGGCTGATGTCGGAGCTGATCACCGAAGGGCAGACATCGGTCGATATCAGCCAGCTCTCCTACGATCGCTTCAGTGATGGTCGCCTCGGCCCGGCAAAGAGTCTTTTCTAGCGTTCTGAAAGAGGGGCAGGTTAATGCAAGCTTCCACAACATCCGCGAACGACCGACGTATTGTCGATCTGTCGCACCGCCTCGATGCGGACATCCCGATGTTCCCTGGCCTGCCGGCACCGGAGAGCGAGGAGCTTGTCTCGCGCGAGGCGTCGCGGTCACACTACGCTGGTGACACGACCTTCCTGATTCAGCGCTACCATCTGGTCGGTAACAGTGGAACCTACATGGATACGCCGTTTCACCGTTATGCCGACGGGGACGATCTCGCGAGCCTGCCGCTGGCGCACACCGTCGATCTGGCGGGCGTTGTGTTCGACGCCACTGCGCTGGTTAGCGTCGGTCGTCTGCATGTCGATGCCGACGATCTGATCGATATACCAGTTGAGGGGCGTGCCGTGTTGATGCGCACTGGCTGGGACGCGCACTGGCCGGGCCCAGACTATCTCGCTGCCAACCCACACCTGACCGACGCGGCCGCCCGGCTGCTGATCGAGCGCGGGGCAGTGCTGGTCGGCATCGATAGCTGGAACGTCGACGATACGAACGATGGACACCGACCCGTTCATTCACGGCTGCTGCGGGCCGGTATTCCCATCGTCGAGAACCTGTGCCGCATTGACCAACTGCCAACCAGCGGCTTTCGGTTTTACGCTGCGCCGCTGGCCATCGGTGGTGGCTCGGCGATTCCGGTGCGAGCCTTCGCCATCGTCTAGGATGGCGTGCCCGTGGGCGGGGCGATCAGCGTACCGGTCGGTTCCTTATCGCCGATGGCGAGGACGAACGTTTCCTGACCAAGAATCGCGTCGCCCAGCGCATCCTTCGCGCGACGGAAGAGGCTGTCCTCGCCGAACTGCGTCGCGTGGGCTTCGAATGAGCGCCACTTCTTGTCGGCCCATGCTGCGACATCAAGGTTGAGATCGACGTCGTCGTCCGGCCAGCCTGCGCCGCTCTCGATCAGCTCTTCGGCCCAATCTGATTCCATTCCGACTGTGACCATCGCGTCACGCAGGCCGCGCAATGCCTGCTGTGGGATGACCGACCACCAGACACGCGGAGTCCGCCACGGCTGTCCCTGGTCTGGCGCATAGGCTCCGACACCGGCTGCGCTGACCGCCGCCATCGCGTTGTGATGCATCGCGATGTGATCGGGATGGCCGTAGCCGCCGTTCGGCTCGAAGGTCAGGATTGCGCCCGGTCGTTCGCGGCGGATGATCCCGACCAGCTGGCGCACGACGACATCCGGCGGTTGCGCTGAGAACGCCCGTGGGTCATTGTTGCCCTCGGTGCCGGCCATGCCCGAGTCGCGGTAATCGAGGAAGATCACCTCGCTGATGCCGAGCGCGGCGGCGGCGTTGCGTAGCTCCTGCTCGCGTACCTCGCCGAGGTTCTCAGGAGTCGCCAGTGCCGGATCGCTGATCTCGCCCAGCTCGCCGCGTGTTGCGCAGACCAGCACGACGCGGTGCCCTTCGTCGGCCAGGCGCGCCAGTGCGCCGCCGCAACCGAACGACTCGTCGTCGGGATGGGCGAAGAGGGCAAGAAGCGTCGATTGTGTCATCTCTTCCATCAGGGGGTGTCCTTCTCGTCTGAGTTGCGACATTAGCTAATGAGCGACCGCAGAGCCGCACGCGCTGCGTCAACCGTTGCCCGGTTGGTGCCGCTGATCAGCGTAACCGATGTACCGTCAGCGACAACGGCGTGGAATCGTCCAGCGTCGTCGGTCATGATGCCTGAGGTCGGGGCCGCTGTCTGAAGCGTCTCGCCGAGCGCAGTAACGAACTCGTCGGCGTCGTCCTCGCTGTCCCAGACGGTCGAGACGACGAGGAGGGCATCGTCCGCTGCGGTGTAGAGCATGTATTCCCCGCCGCCCCAACCTGCGGCAGCGGCGACCGCATCGGCAGCGCCGTTCTCCTGCAGCATGATGCGCAGATCGAGCTCACCTATCGTGTCACCCTGGACTGCGCTCCAGGCTGCCCCGAGGACTGGCTCCAGATCCTGAATGACCACCGTCTGCGGGTCGTCGCGGTCATCCAGATACTTCTCGGGATGCAGGATCTGCTCGGTCGATTGCGGCGGATCGTTGAGCAGGGCGATCAGCCCATCATTGCCCTGTGACTCATAGACCTGTGTGGCGAAATCGACACCGTCGATGTAGGGGAAGTAGAGCGTCTCGCGAATATAGGCCGGCGCGCGATCGAGTACGTCGGTCGTGGCGATGTTCGCCTGCATCGTCAACTCGAGCATTTGGGACGCGCTGAAGTATTCGAGAACGTAGCGCGTCGCGACGACCTCCGCACCGCCCTCAATGACGGCGCTAGCTCCCATCGCGCGGTCGGTGTCGATTGCCGGGCTGGAGAGTGCCATCAGATCGACGTGCTGATCCTGCAGCGCGTGAACCATTTCGTGCGCCAGTGTCATCTCCGCCAGCGCCGACAGCTCGTCGCCATCGGTCACGACGAACAGCTCGTCCGTTTCCGGGTCGTAGTAGCCGAGGACCTGCTCGGAGAGCAGATCGATGTACAGCTGGAACAGATCGAGGTCGCGATCGTCCGACAAGCGCATCAGCCAGAGGGTCGTCGCGTCGTTCTGTGCGTCCTCTGCGCTGTACTCCTCAGTCTGCATCTGGATGAGGTTCTCGCGCAGCTCATCGCGCGAGATGAATTGCGGCGTGATTGGCGCGGTTGGCTGCAGCCCGTTCAGCTCGACAACGCGCTCCAGTATCTGGGCGAACTGCGCATCCAGCCCTGTCGCCTCGTCTGTCGGAGACGCAGGCGCTGTCGCTGTTTCGCGCGACGCTTCATCGCGCGTTGGCAGTTCTGCTGGCGATGGCTCGGCGGTTTGTTCTGTCGCTGTCGGACCAGACGCCGACTCTGTGGTGGCTACAGGCGTTGTCGTCGGCTCAGTCGTCTGATCAAAGGCGCTGCAGCCACTGAGCAGGAGCAGGCAGAGCAGGCAGATGGGAAGCAGGCGGAGTCGCATCCAGTAGGCTCCATTCGCCGCGCCGACACGTGCCCGGGCGCGCATCTGTCAAGGATACGAGGTTGACGTACATCGTCGAGTCACTTGTCAACAGAATGCTTGAATTGGCGTGGACTGCGGGGCGAGCACGCACGCGAGAAATCTTCCTTGTGTTCAACTGCATCCAGCGGGTGGGAGATCTCTCACTGCGGTTCGAGATGACAGAAGACGGGGGCGGCTGTCGTGTCAATGTGGTTGACACGTTGACGTTGACGATCCACTGATGATGACAGGCTACGAAGATAGCTGTCGCATAACTGTCGTCCAGACGTGGTCAGGAATCTGTCGCCGATGGATGTGCGATCTGCCGCTTACTCGCCGGTCTGCACCCGGCCGTAGCCTGCGAGGTGGGTGCGCCAGAATGGGGTGTCGAGCTTGTCGACGCGGACGAACTCGCCGACATCCGGTGCGTGGAGCATCATGCCGTTGCCAACGTAGATGCCGACGTGGGTGATAATCGAGACTGGCTCACCGCCAGCCAGCGCGTCCGCCTGGCGTCCGACCGGCGTGGTGTTGGCGAAGAAGATCAGATCGCCGGGCTGAACGTCAGCCGGATCGAGCCGCTCGGTCGTGTCGAACTGCTCGGCTGCCGTACGTGCGACCGATACACCAAGCTGTGCCCAGGCCCACTGGACGAGGCCGGAGCAGTCGAAGCCACCCTCTTCGTAGGACTCGCCGCCCCAGACGTAGGGCGTGCCGAGCGCGGTCGTCGCGATGCGGATGATGTCGACCTCACGCGGGATCAGGCTGTATGGCACGGCGACCGGCCCAACGGCGTAGCCCAGGCTGGCGGCCTGGCGCTCGAACAGCGCGACGTATTCGCGGCCGGTCAGGCCATGATCGTCGAGGCGCTCGATGACGTTGCCGCGTTCGTCGATGCGGCCGGTGTAGGCTGCTGCGGCCTGTGACCACGATCCCCACCGTTCGTAGAGATTGGCGAGGATCTGTGCGCCGGTACTCAGGTTTGCGGTTGGATCGAGCAGGTCGACACTGGCGTCGACGCTATTGAGGTCAGGCCGAATCTGCATCAGTCCCTGCCCACCGGCGGGGCCGACGAGGCTGGCATCACCGGCCGACTCGACCATCACGATCGAGGCGACGACCTGCCACGGCACGTTTGCTGCAGCGGCTGCTTGCTGGATCTGATCCGACCACTGGCCGAGGACGACAACAACACCGGCCGGCTCGGCGCGCGCGTCGGTCGCGGGCAGCCCGAGTGGAGCGATGAGTGTGACCAGCAGGAGAATGAGTGGCAGGCCGGCGGCGCGGCGCATGGACGGGTCCGTTCCTGTTCGAGATCCTGCGACGCGGCCGGAGAGCCGACATCGGACGTCATTGTCTGACTAGAGGATAACAGAGCCGGTTCGTCTGCTGCTGGCAGATGCACAGGGTTGTCATACGCATGGTGGCTTGCTCGTTGGGGGAGGGCCAGGGATGAGCGCTCAGGCAAACCAGGACACAGCATCACGATTCGCCGTCTATTTCCGCGTTCGGCACTACGAGTCGGACGCGCTCGGGCATGTCAACAATGCCACCTGGCTGCACTATCTGGAGCACGCGGCGATCGAGCATTCCGGCGCGCTGGGTTACACGCTGGAGCGCTTCGCGGCGCTCGGTGGCGCGTTCATTGTCCGGCGACACGAGATTGAGTATCTGCGTCCGGCAGCGCCGGGGGATACGCTCGTCGTGCTGACCTGGCCGGTATCGTTCGCTGGCGCAAAGGCGATCCGCGACTACGAGGTTCGGCTCGTTGCGACTGCGGCCGCGGCCGGAGACACGCCCGTTCCGGCAGACCACTTCTGGTCGGCAGATGCCGAGCCGGATGGTGATCTACTGGTTCGCGCCCGGACGCTGTGGGTCTGGGCAGACAAGAATGGCCGCCCACGGCGCATTCCTGCCGAACTACTGCCGGTATTTTTCCCCGGCTGACAGGCGGGAATCCCGTGTCCCGACCGGAACAGAGCGGCATGGTATTGCGTTGTAACATGCGAAGGGGATTGCGCGAATATCTGAGACGCTTCGTGCGGTCGGTGATATAATGAACTCGCGTCACCAATCAGCGTGCGCGAAGAAGGGCACGACTATGGCGCAACCACGACGACGCGGTCGCCCACGCCTGGTGAGTGTCGAGCAGCGCCAGACCGATCTGCTGGACGCTGCGCTGGAGCTCTTCCTGCAGCAGGGCATCGAGGCCACGACGATTGCTCAGATCGCCCAGCGCGCAGGCATTGCCAGTGGCACCGTCTATCTCTATGTCGAGAGCAAAGAGGCGCTGATCAGCGCCGTTCGGGCGCGGTTTCGGCAGGCGATGGCCAATGAGGTCGCGTCGCTCATCGATCGCTGGGACGGCCCGTTTGCCGCACTGCTCGACGCAATTGTCGATGTCTCATTCGATCTCCAGATCACCTACCAGCGCGAGCTCGATCTCTTCCGGCGGCAGGTGCAGCCGGAGGCGGTTCGCAGCCTCGCTGAGAGTCGGCGGCATGCGGTTGCTCCATTCGTGCAGGCTATCCGTCGGGCAGTTGATCGTGGTGAAGCAGCCGTCCCGGGTGGCGATCCCGAATTGCTCGCCTATCTGATTTCCAGCGCCATCGAGGATGCGGCGTACTCATGTCTGACGTTTGGCATTCCGTCCGACATCAATGCGTTGCGAATGGCCGCGCGTGAGATGGCCCATAAGCTCCTGGCGCCGATTGCGGCACCGAAGCCGTAATGAGGAGGTGCATCGTGCGGGCACCACAACTGAATCGACTCGCATCTATCGGGACGGCGCGTCTGGTTGGCATTGCGTCGGGCGGGCTCGGGCTGGCGACACTGGTAACGACCATCTCGCTGCTCGTGCGCCAGTGGCTGCGCACGCCGTTTCCCTATACGCCCGATGAGTGGTGGTTTACGTTCGACACGCCGTCCGAGAAGGACGGATCGCCGACCGCAGTCTCCAGCGCCCGGTAGTCCTCGGGCGTATCGAGATCCAGGTGGGTGCCGCGGCGTTCGATGTCGGTGACCGCGATGTCGGCCAGCGCCAGACTGCGACGATGCCGGCCGGCGCTCCCCAGCCCGAAGGCTGGTGCGATGGCATCGGGCGGGACCAGTAGGAGTGCGTTCGTGCCGGTGCCGTGGCGGTCTGGTGCGATCACTGCGCCGTCCAACGAGGCGGCATCGACCAGCGCCCGAATGTCGTTGATCTCCAGCACTGGCAAATCCGGCAACAGGATCAGCAGCCCGTCAGCCTCCCCGGCGAGCGCCCAGCGTTGCCCCTGGCGCACGGCGGCGTTCAGCCCTTCCGTCTCCTGTAGCAGCACCTCGGCGCGCGGGTCGAGGCCGGCAGCCTGGAGTGCCGGGTCGCGCGTGACGACCGCCACCCGGTCGATTCCTGCGCCAGTGACGGCAGCGATCGCGCGATTGAGCAGGCGCAGCGCCAGCGCCGTACGCTCAGCCTCGGGGAGTTGGGTTGCCAGTCGGCTCTTCGGATTCGTCAGTCCGCGAAACGGCAGCAGTGCGAAGAGGCGCAGGCTGGTGCCGCAGTGCCCCGCTGACACGGGCTGGTCGATGGCGCACGTCGTCATCGGGCGCGTCACGTTGTCGTCAGGGATTGCGCGAAGGCCAGCGTCTCACGCGCCAGCTGCTCGCGGTCGTTGGTATTACGCATGATTGTGTCGGTTATCAGCACGCGCATGCCAAGCGCTTCAATTGCGTCGGACAGTTCGCGATCGACGCTATCAATGACGACTCCATCGGCCAGCCCGGCGTAGATGCGGGCCACGCCCAGCGCCGAAACCTCGTGCCCCAGGCCTTGCATCATCGTTGCCGCCGGACCCTTCAGCGCCTCACCGCCGACAATCGGTGACACGACGACGACCGGCGCTGCTGCATCGTCCAGCGCCGCGCGCAGTCCCGCCAGCGCCAGGATCGGCCCGATAGAGACGAAGGGGTTGGACGGACAGAAGACGATCGCCTCCGCCTCAGCAATGGCCCTGAGCGCGGCC
Organism: Thermomicrobiales bacterium; assembly: GCA_039810005.1. GTDB lineage: Bacteria > Chloroflexota > Chloroflexia > Thermomicrobiales > CFX8 > JAMLIA01. The sequence goes on from JBDHWD010000039.1 coordinate 19,807, forward strand.
GGTGTTGGTGTGGCACTCTCGATGCCGTCCAGAATGATGCCGTGGACCGCATCTGCGTGATGCCGCGCGACGAAGTACTCCTGAAAGTCGAGGCGGCCGTCCGGCGTATCGATCAGCGTGGCAACGCGGTCGTCGGTCATCGGGATGAGATCGGCAACGATGTCGAGGTTGCGTGCCATCTGGCCGGTGATCTCGCTCAGCGGTGTGCCGGCTCGCATCGCGGCCGTCCGCAGGATGTGGGTGGCGAAGTCGCGATCGCCAAGCTGAAACCAGGGCTCCTCGCCGTACTGCGCGATCATGTGCAGCGTTGCGAACGTTTCGTCGCGGATGCCCCAGCCGGTTTCCGGATTGGCCAGATCGGAGAGGGTGTACATGACCGTGTCCAGATCGGGCGAGATGTGGAGTCCGTAGAGTTCGAAGTCGTCGCCGGTATTGACGATGACTGCCAGCGCACGTGGGTCAGGCAGGGCGAGCTGCAGGCCATGGGCAAGCTTCGCCCCGCCAACGCCACCGGCCAGTGCCACGATCCGTCCTGCCATCGCTGAGCCAGCCTCCCTCATCCCGTGCCCGACTGTCCGATCGAGCGCGCGGAATCCTACCGCGATCCGTCGGAACGACACACCCGACCGAACGATAGCGCACTGCCGCCGGTCGTGCTGCGTTCCACGGCGTCTCGACCGCGGCGACAGGATGTGGCTGGAAGGCGTCGCAGGGCGCGATTCGGTTAGCCGATACATCGTCGCGGTTGCTCTGGTCTGCTAGATTGTCTTGACCGGCGACCGACCGGACAGGGAGTGCAGTATCGAAGGAGGCAACGATGCCCCGAGTCCCGAATCCGCCCCGCAAGGGCCACCCTGCCAGGCCGCCTCGCAAGAGCGACGAGCAGGCCGACACGCCAAAGCCACCCGCCCGTTCGTTCGGGCAGTCTGCGGAGATGCCTGAGGCAGAAGAGACGCTCGAAGATCTGACGCTCGAGCCGATGCGTGAGAACGGTGGCGACATCGCGCACAAGGCTGCGGACGTAGCTCCCGACGAGCCGGAAGTCCTCGAGGACCTGGCGCAGGAGCCGCAGCGCGAGGACGAAGGCCGCGCCGACGAGAACGACGACAAGCCGGCCTGACCCTGATCTGACGATAACGAACCGCTGTGCCACCGCGAACCTGCGGCGGCGCAGCGGTTCGCGCGTTCAGCCGACGCGCGGCAGCAGACGCCGATGCCAGCCGTAGGCGACCGCCACACCGGCGACGATCAGCACCATGCCGACCAGCCCGTTGACGCCGAGCCCCTCATTCAGCACCAGCCAGCCGAGAATGACGCCGACCGGCGGAATGATGTAGGTCACCAGCGAGGACGGCGTCGCGCCGATCTCCCCGATCAGCGCGTAATAGAACAGGTAGGCAATGCCGGTGCCGACCGCGCCAAGCACGATCCAGGCAGCGACATTGCCGGTATGCAGCTCGGCCGGCTCAACCCAGCCCTGCAGGAGCGCGAAAGGCGTCATGATCGCGAGCGCCATCATCAGTTGCGCAGTGACGTTCGAGACAGGGTTGCCGCGGATGTACTGCCGCGCGAAGGCGAACGAGAACCCATAGCAGACGCTGGAGCCGAGCAACGCCAGCGTGCCGATCGCATCGCTGCTGCCGATGTCCAGCACCGAGCGGCCGGTCAGCAGGATGACGCCGACGAAGCCAATGGCCAGGCCTGCCAGCCGCGTGCCGGATAGCCGGTCCTGCCGAAAGACGAGCGCCGAGACGAGCAGCGTGAACAACGGCGTCGTGGCGCTCAACACAGCCGCAAGCGCCGAGGTCACGTGCTGCTCCGCCCAGGTGATGAGTGTGAACGGGATGACGTTGCCGACGATCGCCATGACCAGCAGCAGCCCCCAGGGACGCCCCCAGGCAGGAAGGCGCTCGCCTCGCACGAGCATGACGACGCCGAGCGTGAGCAGACCGAGCGCGAGCCGGACCGCGATCATGACCGTCGGGCTGGCGGCATCGACCAGCACCTTGATGAACAGATACGACGAGCCCCAGATCAGCCCCAGCGACAGCAGCCAGAGCACATGCTTCGCCCCGACGTCGCTCACGGATGTCGTCTCCAACCAGCTACCCTCCAGCGTCGGAGGATACCGTGTCAGAAGCTCGTTTGTAGTGTCAGCGTCAGAGCAATGACTTCAGATCGTCGACGATCGTTGATGGCGCAGTCTGGAAGGGGTAGACAACGCGCAGGCGGCCATCCGCATCGATCAGGTAGGTGTAGGCCGTGTGGTCGACCGTGTAGTCGCCCTCGGCGGCGTTGTCGCCAAGCTCGACGCGCTGGAACTGCAGGAAGTAGTCTTTGCCGATCTCCCGAACGTTATCCTCTTCGCCTGTCAGCCCGATGAATGTGGGATCAAATCGGCCCACGTAATTGGCGATGATCTCCGGCGTGTCGCGTGTTCCGTCCAGGCTCACAAAGACAAACGCAACCTCCTGGCCGGCGTCACCGAGATCCTGCTTGATCGAGCGAAACTCGGCGAGCGTCGTCGGGCAGATGTCCGGGCAGTGCGTGAAGCCGAAGAAGAGCAGCACTGGCTTACCGTGCAGCTCGCTCAGGCTCAGCGGCTGGCCGGTCTGGCTAGTGAGCGTGAAGTCCGGTAGTTGGGTTGGTGGCTCGAGCACCTGCTTCGAGCCGATGCCGGGCAGCACATCGTTGCCACGGTCCAGATACGTCCAGGTCGTGAACGCCGACAGCCCGATGATGAGGCCGCCGATGACCGCGAGGAGCGCAAACCGAACAGCTCGACTCGGTCCGGTGTGGATTGCTTCGGCTGGTGTACTTGTCGTCTCAGCCATGAGTCGTCGGTCTCTTCTTCCAGGTTATTGGTCGCGGACTTCGATGTCGTCGATCGTCAGTGTCAATCCGGACGCGAACTCAAGTGTGACCTCAATGTCGTCCCCGGCTTCGAGCGACTCATGCAGGCCCATCAGCATGATGTGCAGCCCGCCGGGCGTCATCTCGACGCGCTTGCCGGCAGGGACATCGATACCCTCGACTGGCCGCATCTGCATCGTCCCGGCGTTGTCCGTCGTCTCGTGAATTTCGGCCATGTCAGCAGCATCGGTCTGGACGCTGACGAGCTGCTGATCGGTATCGCCGGTGTTTTCCAGGGTCAGGTAGATGGCGCTGGTCACGGATGTGGAGTGGTCGTGCTCGCTTGCCGGTGAGGCGTCGGCGCTGTGATGGTCGTGCCCAGCGTCGCCGATGTTGGCCGGCCGCGCCCAGGCGTCCACGACTGTGATCCCGCCGTCTTCGGCAAGCGCTGCCGGCGCGTCGTCGTCATTCGATCCACCGCAGGCGACCAACGCGGACGAGATCAGCAACACCGCGACGAGCGTGATAGCGTGACCTGGGCTGAATCGAACCATGCGTGTCCTCGCGTCGTTCTCTGCGAATGAGCATCCACCCAGCGACCAACCTTACCGCGCTGACGCGTGTCTTGCGACTGAGAAACCGGATGACGATACAGGCGAAGTTGAGGAGCCATCGGTGGATCACAACGATCATGTCGCCCTGATTCGATCCGGCGTCGAGCCGGGCGGCGTCTGGGCCGATCTCGGCTCTGGTACTGGTGCATTCACGCTGGCACTGGCCGACCTCCTCGGGCCGGGTAGCGTGATCTATTCGATCGACCGCGATCCTCGGAGCCTGCGCGAGCAGGAGCGTCGCATGCGCGCCGACTTCCCGGACGTGGATGTGCGCTATCGCGTCGCAGACTTCAGCCAGCCGCTCAACCTGCCGGTGCTGGACGGGGTGCTACTAGCCAACTCATTGCACTTCCAGCCGGACGCGGAAGCGGTGGTCAGACAATTGCGCAACGCTCTGCGCCCTGGTGGCCGCCTGATCATCGTTGAGTACGACACCGACCACGGAAATCGTTGGGTTCCCTGGCCG
>JBDHWD010000040.1:0-22923 GCA_039810005.1 Thermomicrobiales bacterium
GAGAGGAAAACGGTACCGTCGATGTTCTGAAAGACGAGCTCGATGCGAGACGGCTTGCCGCTTTTGCGGCCGATGGTGGTGATATCGATGGTGTGGCCCTGCTGCAGCTGGGCGCGAATCTCATCGTTCATTGACTGACTCCTGATCATGCATGAATCCGACTATGCCGGCGGACGCTGGTTGTTGATCCTAACGCACATGGAGCGAAGCCTGTTTCGCTATGCGTCCGTCGGGCATTACCGTGAGAGTGTGGATAGCTCAAACCCGGTTGCGATAACCGGCAGGGGCCACTTGACCCACTCTCTGCGAGCGCGTTACTCTGCGCGATACGACCTGAGGGGGTTGTGTGTCGGGTGAGCGAGTTCGACCGGGCTGGTTGAAGCTGCGTGGGCGGGGTGGACGCGAGTCCACCGGTGTCAGCATGCCTCACTTCAGCCCCGAGATGTTCGCCTCGCTGCGCCATCGCAACTATCGGCTCTACTGGATCGGCTCGCTGATCGCCAACACCGGTGACTGGATGGACCAGATCGCCATTGGCTGGCTGATGTGGGAGCTGACCGAGAGCGGCGGCTACCTCGGTATCATGTCGTTCTGCCGCGCCTTTCCGATCCTGCTCTTCACCCTCTTCGGTGGCGCGATGGCCGATCGCATGGAGCGTCGGCGGCTGATGCAGATCACGCAGACGTTCGCGATGCTGCTTGCGCTGCTGCTGGCGGCGCTGGTCTGGACCGGCACTGTCGCTGTCTGGCATGTGCTGGCGATTGCGGCGTTGCGTGGCGTGATGCTGAGTGTGAACCTGCCGACGCGGCAGGCGTTGCTGTCCGACATCGTCGATCGCGAGCATCTGGCGAATGCCATCGCGCTGAACTCGGCGACGCTGAATCTCACGCGCATCCTTGGCGGCTCGCTGGGTGGCGTGCTGATTACGCTGGTCGGCACGGCGGGAGTCTTCTTCCTGAACGGGCTGTCGTTCATCATCCTGATCGTCACGCTGGCGATGATGACCATTCCGCCGTTCGTCTCGCGCATGCAGAAGAACATCCTGGCCTCAATCGCTGAGGGGTTGTCGTACCTGCGCGGCCATGAAGTGCTGCGAACGCTGGTCGTGCTGGCACTGGTGCCGATGCTGCTGGGCATGCCCTACATGACGCTACTACCGATCTTTGCCGACAAGGTGCTGGGTATCGGGAACGAGGGCTACGGCATCCTCGTCGCCTTCACCGGCATTGGTGCGCTGTGTGGCGCGCTGATCGTCGCAGCGCTGCGCCAGGGCGGTAGCCTCGGCAAAATCATGCTGCTGGTCATGGTGCTCTTCGGTGTCATGCTGGTGCTGTTCAGCTGGTCAGCGATTCCGCTGCTGTCGTTCGCGCTGCTCTTCGGCGTCGGCATGGGGCAGACGGGCTTCATGGCGCTCAACACGACGCTACTGCAGACGAACGCGTCGGACGAGATGCGCGGTCGTGTGATGAGCATCTTCTACCTGAACCGCGGCATGGTGCCGCTGGGCACGGTCGCAGCCGGGTTTGCCAGCGAGTGGATCGGCGTACAGTCAACCGTCGCGATTATGGGTTCCGGCGTGGTGCTGCTGGCGCTCTACGCCTGGCTGCGGGTGCCACGCATTCGGCAGTTGCGCTAATTGCTCAGGCTCGCGGGCGCTCCCAGAGGGTGCGGCTGCTCTCGCCGCGAATGATCGAGCGCACGAACTCGTGCTCGATCTTGCGAAGCTCGCGGAGCGCAGCGGTGCAGGCGCGGGCCATGCGCAGATCCCCCGCTTCATGGCAGCGACGCAGAAGCGCCTTCGTCACGCCGGCATCATCGAGCGAACCGACGAAGCCGAACCACGGCACGAGCCGCATCTCCTCGGGCAGCGGGAACTCCGGACGGAGGCGGCGCAGGCTATCGAGCCGTTCGCGAGCCGAACGAACCATATTCTCGACGAAGATTGCTGGTGGCACATCGTCGGTGTGGCGCGGGTCGAGGATCAGTGTCTTGCCGAGGCGCGGGAAGAACAGGCAGACGACTTCGCCCTGCTCGATCGCCTCGATGATCCGGTCGTGATACAGCTCAAACGCGTTGTCCATGACTCCCGCTCCGCGTCAACCTTGTGGTATTGCCGTCTTTGTTCAATCCGAACTTCCCTCATCAATGCCCTGCAGCATGGCATCGTGGATCAGCCCGTTCGACGCCAGGACTTCGCCGGCCCAGATGTCGAAGGGTGCGCCATCATACCGCGTTAGCCTGCCGCCCGCTTCCTGGACGAGCAACGCAGCCGCCGCAACATCCCACGACTGAATGTTGTTCTCCCAATAGGCGTCGAACCGACCGCAGGCGACGTAGGCGAGATCGAGCGCGGCCGAACCGCCACGCCGCACCGCCTGCGTCCTCTGGACCATCCAGTTGAACAGCGGCATGACCTTGCGACGGGCTTCGAGGTCGTACGGAAAGCCGGATGCGACCATGGCGGCGATGAGGGATGACGTTGTTGATACACGGATTGGTTCGTTGTTCAGGAACGCGCCGTGGCCGTTGATGGCGTGGAACAGCTCGCCACGGGTCGGATCGTAGAGCACGCCGAGTTGTGAACGACCTTCGGCGTAGAGTGCGATCGAGACGGCGAAGGTTGGGTAGCCGTGCATGAAGTTCACCGTGCCGTCCAGCGGATCGATAATCCAGGTGCGGTGGGCATCGGACGGCCGCTCGTGGGATTCGCTCTCTTCGCCGAAGATGTCGTCGTCGGGGAATGCGGCGTGGAGCTGCTTCGTCACGAGGGCCTGACTGTCGCGGTCGGCACTCGTCACCGGATCGACGAGGCTGCTCTTGAACTCGACCTTGCCGAAATCGCCGAGGCGGCTGAGGAGCAGCACGCCCGCTTCAGTAGCTGCGGCAGATGCGACCTCAAGCTCGCGCTGCAAGTCGTGATCAGCCATTTGCGCGGTCGATGATGGTGACGCCGGGGATTGCACTCCATGGCAACTGCGCGCGAACATCCAGCTCCCAGCCGGCCAGCGCGCCACGACGCAGTACCTGATAGGCAGCGGCGGCGATCATCGCGGCGTTGTCGGTACAGAACTGCATCTCCGGCACATAGAGTGGGATGTCGAGCGAGCGGAGTCGCGTCGCCATGCGACGACGCAGCAGCGCATTGGCCGACACGCCACCGGAGAGCAGCACGCTCTGGACGTTCTCCTGCTGTGCGGCCGTCACGGTCTTCTCGACGAGGACGTCGACGATGGCGTCCTGATAGGCGGCGGCCAGCTCGCCGACCGGCATGTTCGGTGAATAGGTCGGCGGCTCGTGGCGGACGAACGGCTCGTCCTGCGTGGGCGTCTTGCGCGCGCCGCGTCCGGGTGGCGGCTCCTGCTTGCGATACGGCTCAGCGGCCCGCAGCAGCGCCGTCTTGACGCCGGAAAACGAAAAGTCGTAGCGCTCGCCGAGCCATGCGCGCGGGAGCTGTTCCAGCGGCCGATGTCCGTCGGCGGCCTTCTGGATCGCCGGTCCGCCGGGATAGCCGAGGCCGAGGATGCGCGCACCCTTGTCGAATGCCTCGCCGGCCGCGTCGTCGAGCGTGCGGCCGAGGATCTCGTAGACACCGTGGCGGTGGATCAGCAGCAGGTCGGTGTGGCCGCCGGAGACGATCAGGCAGATGGCCGGGAGCTGGGGTGCCGGGTGATCTTCGGCTGATTCGCCCGGTGGGATCAGCCAGGTGGCGTAGAGGTGCCCTTCCAGGTGGTTGACCGGTACGAGCGGCTTCTTCCAGACGAACGCCAGCGTTTTGGCAAAGTTGATGCCGACGAGCAGTGAGCCAGCCAGGCCGGGTCCTTCGGTGACGGCGATGGCGTCGATCTCGTCGCGGGTGACGCCGGCTGTTTCGAGCGCCTCATTCAGCACCGGCACGATCGCCGTGACGTGCTGGCGGGAAGCGAGCTCGGGGACGACACCGCCGAATACCTCGTGGAGCGCGATTTGAGAGGCGACGATGTTCGCCAGCACGGTGCGACCGCTGCGGACGACGGCGACGGCCGTCTCATCACACGACGTTTCGATCGCGAGGATGTTCACGATGACGACTCCATCCGGCCTGCGTCTGTGCCGCTGTCGCGCCGATCCGGACTGAGCTTGTCGGCAAGGCGGGCCAACGCGCTGGCGCGCAGCTCACCGAAGCGTTGCCGATATTCCGGCGTGCGGATTGACGGTGACCACATGATGTAGGCGTCCTCGCCGTTGTCGCTATAGTAGCGCCGACGCACGCCCTGCTGGCTGAATCCGTACTTGTGATAGAGCGCCTGGGCGCTGGCGTTGGAGACGCGCACCTCAAGCGTGACCCATTCGGCGTTGCGCTCGTAGGCGATCTCGAAGAGGCGCAACAGCAGCAGCTCGCCGAGACCCTGACCACGCAGCTCCGGTGTCACGCCGATCGTCGTGACGTGGGCCTCGTCGTAGAGGATCCACATACCGGCAAAGCCGACAATCTGATCGTCACCCGAGCGGTCGTTGCGCCGGAGGAAGGGCAGGATTGAGCGCCCACCGCGGCTCTCTTCCGATGGCGGCTCTGGCTGATTGTCATCATGCTGCCAGAGAACGATGTACGCGTTGTTGCCCGGATTGCGCAGCTCGCGGCGGTAGGCGGACTGTGGCCACGGGTTGGTGAAGCAGAGGTGCTCGACGCGCGATACCTCGGGGATGTCGTCGATCTGCATGGGCGCAATGTAGTAGCTCACTGCTGTGCTCTCGCGTTCGCGCGTTGCCGGGCTGCGTTGCCGGTCTCGCTTGACTGTTGATGGACGTAGAGCGGCTCCAGCCGCGTGATGTCGTCTGGCTCGCTGGCCTGAAAGCGCGGCAGCGCCAAATCGATCATAAAGGCGGCGCGGCGTTGCCGCAGGCCGGCTGGTGGCAGGACGACGTTTGGATGCTCGCGCAATGCCGCCTCGTCATCGACCGTGAGGTCGCCCGTCAGGACGGTCGGTGTCATCAGATCGGCAGCTAGAGATGGGATCGGTCGATTGCCCATCTCGCCGCTGCGCTGTAGCGCCCCGCCCAGATGAAGGTAGTCGGCGAAGACGGCGCGATTGCGACCAGCCGGCACGAAGGCGCGCACCGGCAAACCCCACGAGGCGACAGCCTGGGCGGCGATATCGAGCGTGCCGACACCGAATATCGGCAAATCCAGTGCGAAGGCGAAGCCCTTGGCGACGCTCATGCCGACACGAAGGGCATTGAAACCACCGGGACCGGTCGCGATGACGATGCCACCGAGGCTTTCCGGCTCCAGGTGGCAACTGCGCAACAGGTGATCGATCTGCGATAGCAGCGTCGTCGTCTGACTGCGCGGTGCCGGCCATGTCAGTTCGGCGAGATGGCCGCTGCCCTGCGTCGGCGCAAGCGCAATTGATGCGATGTCGGACGACGTGTCGATGCCGAGCAGCCAGCCGGCCGGTTTATCCTCGGCCACCGCCGACCTCCTTCCGCAGCAGCTCAATCGCCTGGCGTTCGCGCGTGGCGCTGCGTGATGCCGATGGCGCGATGCTGATCGAGCGCTTGGTGTCGGCAATGTTCTCCATGCGCACGAGAATGTACTCCGACGGCAAGCGACTCACGGCGCGATCGGGCCACTCGATGATTACGATACCCTCTGGGTCGCTCAGATAATCGTCGAAGCTAATCGAGTCGAGATCGTCCGGTCCGGACATGCGATAGAGATCCATGTGATAGATCCGCACCGGCTGGCCGTCGGCCAGCTGCCCGTCGTGCTCGGAGACGATGGTGAATGTCGGGCTCTGAACCTGTTCCCCTGCGCCGAGCGCGCGTGCCAAACCCTGCACGAACGTCGTTTTGCCGGCACCGAGCGGGCCGTTGAGCAGCACGGTCTGGCCGGGCGAAAGCTGCCGCGCCAACTGGGCAGCGATTGCGCGGGTTTGCTCCGGGCTATGGGCGATCAGGTCGACCTTTGGATTGTGCGCGACGGTCACGACGCCTCCTCGACGGAGATCATAGCGTAACGCATCGGTGAAAGCCGTGGGAAAGATAGAACGACGCCGCGGTGGAGCAGTACCTCTCCACCGCGGCGTCGCCTGAGATTGGACTATCTAGCTCTCCGGCTCCGAGGAGAACGCCGAGAGCGTGGAGGAGAGGATTGCTGACTGCCAGTAGTAGTTCAGCGCTGTGAGCTGGTCCGTCGCGTCACCGGTTCGATACAGGCGGGCGTTGTCGTAGTAGTACAGCGCCTGAATCGGGTCCTCGGTGGCGACTGCGCCGAGCAGCGTTCTGGCCCGCTGGTCGGCCAGGTCGAGCATGTCGGCCAACGATGTCTGGCGGTCGTAACCGACGATGTTGCCGCTGTCGTCAACCTGCGCGCCGAGTGAGTAGTACTTGGCGATCAGGCCGGCTGACTGCGAGTATGAGGTCAGGGCCGAGCCGAGGTGCACCCACGACTTCGCCTCGTCCTTGTTCACCGCGTCGGCAAGTGCATCTGCGCCAGCGATCGCAGCGACCGCAGTCAGATAGCCGTTGTCGGACTGCTGGAAGTAGACCTTGGCGATGTCGGCCGAAACACCATACTGCTGCGCGAACGGCTCGATGATGAGCGTCTCGAAGTAGGTGACGTTCGCTTCGGCACCGCGACGCAGCGTCTCGGAGATGGCCTTCAGGACGTCAGGATTCGGCGCGGGTGCATTGCCATAGCCAAGGCCGATCGACTCCTGATCCTCAGCAAGCTGCAGGAACTGGTCGGCATAGACGTAGTAGTAGTTGGCCAGGTAGATCGTGTCGAGGACGTCATCCTCAGTTGCGTCAGGGTTGTTCTGCAGTGTCGCGATGGCGCTGCGGGCCTGGAAGACCATGCCCTGCGCAACCGAGAGGTTCGAGAACGCATCCATCAGCGCGATGGTGTCCGATGCAGTGCGCGGGTCCTCGGCTTCCAGCTTCTGGCGCACAGCGTCAAAGCGGGTGATGGTCGTCGAGCTCGCGTTCAGGCGGGCGATCATCGGGTCCAGACCCTGGGACACATAGATGTTGTCCAGCTCGGCAGCCTCGCGGGCCAGCTTGGCGAGCGCAGCAGCCGAGAAGGCGTGCTCGTAGGCGGCAGCGATCTGGCCCTCGCCGAGGAACTGGTTGGCCTTCTGGGCGTAATAGTCAGCCAGATTAATCGTGTCGACGCGATATTCCTGCACCTCGGCCGGCAGCGCCGTAAAGCCCGTGCGCTCCTGATCGTAGGCGGCGTACCAGCTTGTCGCGGCGGCGCGGTACTTGTCGAACGCCGACGGCGGATAGGCGGCCTGGCCGGTGCTGACCGGCGACGGGAGCTCGCTGCCGGTGAGCTCGCGGTAGGCGGTGTAGATGTCGGGGACGAGCTTGACGGTTACGCCGTACTTCTGGCCCACCTGCACAAGGTCGACCGACTGCCCTTCGGCGTAGTCATAGTCATAGCGCTGTCCGCCGGGGACGAGGACGGTCGTCTTGCCGGCCGCAGCCGCGCCCTCAATCTTGTGCGGGATACCACCGACCGGGCCGATCGTGCCGTCCGGGTTGATCGTGCCAGTCATCGTCACGGTCGGGTCAATCTCATCGCCCAGGTAGGCAGCCAGCACTGCTGAGGTCATCAGCGCACCAGCCGACGGGCCGTCGATGCGACCAGCGACATCAAATGAGAATTCATGCTGCGACGGGTCTTCGGAGAGCAGCAGCGAACCGGTGATGACGGCCATCCAGCCGGCCGCGCGCCACTGCGGACCTGATCCGCCGACTTCCGATTCGAAGAATCCGACGCGCAGGTCTTCGCTCGTCTTCGGCTCGACGCGGACCTTGACGTGGCTGGTGCCACCCATGACCGACTGGCCGTCACTGGCGAACCAGAGCGCATCAACTTCGACCGGGCCGCTGGCGACCGGTTCGGCGGTCGGGGTCGCGGGCTCCTCGGTCGGCGTTGCGGCCGCCGCTTCCTTCGTCGGCTCGGTGGTTGGACTGGCCTCGGCCGTTGCCTCGGCGGTTGTTGGTGAGGCAGCAGCCTCCGGGGTCGGGTCTTTGTCATCACTTCCGCCACACGCGGCGAGCGCAAGGAGAAGCAACAGCGCAACCATACACAGGCTCGCGAACCGAGCTGTCCTCTGCATCCAATCCTCTTTCAGATGACCGTTTGAAGTTCTGGAAGGCTGTCAGGCAACAGCACGGCTCACCCGGGTCGTCCTCAGACCCGCTGCCTACCCCAGACACATTCAGGCGCTAGTGCGCTCCGGTCGCGATTCCTACTACTCTTCGGCCCGAGCGCGTCACGCCGTGGCTCATGGCGGTAGACATTCCCCGCTATGGGCAGCGCGCACCGGCGATGACGCCAAGCCGATGCCCAACAGCATAGGGATTGCTCCCTGGCGTGCGTATCGTTCAAGGGGTCATTTTAACCTGTACTTTCGGTCAGGCCAAGAGAAGATTTTGTTAATGTGGGTGGCGCGCCGATTGCCACTGGAACAGAGCAGTACCATCGATAGCGAACAAAATGCCGCCAACGTGATTACGAGGAGGTGCGATGTCGAGCCGGATCGTTGGTCTGCGAGACGACCAGGGCTATTTGCCGATTGAGGCCTATGGCGCAATTGGCAATGGACACACGATGGCGCTCGTTGGCACTGACGGGTCGATTGACTGGTGTCCGCTGCCGCGAATCGACTCGCCTTCAGTCTTCGGGCGAATCCTTGATGCCCACGTCGGCGGCTACTGGCAAATCGTCCCCGATGAACCGTGGTCGGCCAGCCGCTCCTACCTCGATGACACCAACGTGCTGGTGACGCGATTCGAGACCGACAACGGCGCGGTCGAGCTTGTCGACTTTATGCCGTCGATCGCTTTCGGCAGCGATTTTGGCATCGCCCAGCGCCTGCGCGACGGCATGCTGATCCGCCTGATCCGGGGCGTCCGAGGCACAGTGTCGATGCGGATGGAGCTTGCACCGCGTTTTGATTATGGGCGGGACGTTCCATCGTGGGAGATCATCCCACGCAAGGGCGCGCTGATTTGCGGCAGCCGCGGGGCGCTGCGCGTGGCGTCGACCACGCCGCTGCAATCCGGGGATGCAATGGTCATTTCCCGTTTCCAGGTTGCGGACGGTGACCAGGAAATTGTCTCGGCGAACTACCACGACACGGCGACCGTTGTCTGGTCGGACCTGTCGCGCGCGATGGCCGAAGATCTGCTCGTTCGCGAGGTCGAAGGCTGGACACGCTGGATCCAGCGCTGTAATTACGATGGCCCGTACGCGGATCACGTTCGGCGCAGCGCTCTGGTGCTGAAGCTGCTGGATAGCGTGTCCAGCGGTGCGATGGCTGCCGCAGCGACGACGTCGTTGCCGGAGGATATCGGCGGGGAGCGGAACTGGGATTATCGCTATGCCTGGATCCGCGATACGAGCTACGCGCTGCACGCTTTCCATTCGATTGGCTACCGCGACGAGGCTGAAGGCTTCCTGCAGTGGGTCATCGATGTTACCCGTGATGACCCGTCCTCACTCCAGATCATGTATCGCGTCGATGGCACCGGCGATCTTGCTGAGCACACGCTCGACCACCTCGAAGGCTACATGCGCTCGAAGCCGGTCCGGATCGGCAACGGTGCCCACGCGCAACGGCAACTCGATCGCTTCGGCGAGGTACTGGATGCCGCCTGGGTTCATCGTCGTTTTGGCGGCGTGATCAACGATGCCCTCTGGCAGTACCTGCTGAAGCTCACGCAGGTCGTGGAGGAGCGTTGGCAGCAGCCGGACGCCAGCATCTGGGAGGTGCGCAGCGACGAGCGCCGGATGACGTATTCCAACGTCATGTGCTGGGTGGCGATCGATCGGGCGATCAGGCTGGCAAAGAAGGACGAGCGCGATGTCCCGCTTGATGAGTGGCGAAAGCTGAGAGATCGCATTCGCGACGATGTGATGACCTGCGGCGTTACGCCCGAGGGTCTGTTCAGCCAGGCGTTCAATGACGATGTGCTCGATGCATCATCGCTCTCGTTCCCATTGCGCGACTTCATCGATGTGGATCATCCAGTTATGAAGGCGACAATCGATCGCATCATTGAGGAGCTGTCGCACGAAGAGCTGGTCTGGCGCTACGTCTCGCATCACGAAGACACGAATGTCGATGGCCTGGAGGGGCACGAAGGCGCGTTCGTCCTTTGTAGCTGCTGGCTAATCGATTGCCTCGTTGGGCTGGGTGAGCTGGATCGTGCTGAGGATCTGCTGCAGAAGCTGCTAGGGCGCGCGAATGATCTGGGCCTGTTCTCCGAGGAGATCGAGGGCCGCTCCGGTCGCTTTCTGGGAAATTTCCCGCAGGCGTTCTCGCATCTCGGCCTGATCAACGCGATCGTTAATCTCGGGCGTGCGCGTGGAACAGTCGCTCAGGCACCCGATCACGATAATGGGCACGTCACGGGAGCGATTCCGGGCGGACCAGAAAGCCGCCGGATACAGGATCGTCCGGATCGATCACGAACGTAGACGTGCCCGTCAGGTAGCCGCGCCCGGCGATCTCGGGGATGATGGCTGGTTGTCCGGCAACGGTCGTCTCGCGCAGCACCCGGCCAGTGAAGCGCGTGCCGATGATGCTCTCGTGGATCCACGATGTATTGAGGCCGACTGCGCCGGTCGCGTGGAGCCAGGCGAGCCGCGCAGCGGTGCCTGTGCCGCACGGCGAGCGGTCAACCTCACCCTCGGCGAAGATCGTGACGTTCCGGCCGTCCGCGCCGTCGCTGGGTGTGCCGGTGATGATCGTGCCGTAGATACCGCGCAGATCCGGCTCGTCAGGGTGAGTAACGTCGACCTGGGCCTCGATCGCGTGCTTGATCTCCATGCCGACATCAATGAGTTCGCGCAGGTCCTCGCGGCGAACTTCGAGTCCGACGGACGCTGCATCCAGCAGCGCGTAGAACGCACCGCCGAACACGACTGGCACGCGCGCCTTCCCGCGCGTCGTCTCGACGTCGATGCCATCACTGAAGACAAACGACGGGACATTCTCGAAGGCGACGGTCTGGACGCGACCGTCGGCAATGGTTGCGGTTGCGCGGATGAAGCCGGCGGGGGAGTCGTAGCCGATCGTCGCGGTATCAGCGTTCGCGGGAAACTGACCGGTCTCGATCAGCACAGTGGTCAGGGCGATGATGCCGTGGCCGCACATCGTTGAGTAACCCTCGTTGTGCATGAACAGCACGCCATAGTCGGCTTCGTCCGTCACTGGCGGAGTCAGCAGCGCGCCATACATGTCGGCGTGGCCGCGCGGTTCCCACATCAGCGCCCGTCGGACGTCGTCGTGCTCCTGCAGCATCTCGCGACGGCGCTCAAGAATCGTTCGACCGCGGAGCGGCGGGACACCGGAGGTGATGATGCGCAATGGCTCGCCGCCCGCGTGAGCTTCCATCGTCGTCAACACCCGTACCGTTCGCATGCTCATCTCCCGCTGCCTGCTGCGCCTGTTGCTATGCGTCGAACTATACGCGGAACAATCGCAGCCAGATAGTTGACATATGAACTGTTCACATATAAACTTATCTTTGTGAAATGAGGAGATGGATTGTGAGTGATCAGGAAAGCGCTGCGGTTGTGACGTGGCTCAGGCTGATGCGGGTGTATCACCGGATTCAGCAGGCAGCGGCATCGCAACTGCGGGACCATGGGCTGACCCTGTCGCAATTCGACGTTCTTGCGCAGGTTGGCGCTGACGAAGGGCTCACACAGCAGGACCTCGCCGATCGCTTGCTGGTGACGAAGAGTAACGTCTCCCAGCTGCTCGACCGCATGGCCCGCTCCGGGCTGGTCGAACGTGAGCCGGAGGGACGAGTCTGTCGCCTGCGGCTGACGGCGCAGGGCCGCGCGATACGCGAGAAAGTCCTGCCGCTACATGAGGCATTGATTACCGAACAGTTTGCAGCGCTCGACGTCGACGAGCGAACGACGCTACAGCGCATATTGCGCGAGCTGGATCAGGCGCTTGGACGCGCCAACGCCGAGCCGGTGATGGCGGCGCGGCAGTAATGGAGAGGAAGACAACGATGGAGCTTGGTGGCATTCATCACGTGACAGCCGTGACGACGACCGCTTCGGAGAACGTGGCGTTCTACACGCAAGTTCTGGGCATGCGCCTGGTCAAGAAGACGGTGAATCAGGACGACGTGTCGGCCTATCATCTGTTCTACGCCGACGACGAGGGCAATGCCGGAACTGACATGACGTTCTTCGACTGGGAGTTCGCCGGCCAGAACCAGCCGGCGGCCGGCATGGTCTCCGCGACGGCGCTTCGTGTGCCGGGCCGCGCGGCAGTCGGTTTGTGGCGCGAGCGGCTGCTGTCGTTCGGTGTGCCGGTCGGCGAGATCGAAGAGCGCGGCGGCAGGGCGTTTATCCGCTTCACGGATCCCGAAGGGCAGTCGCTGGAGATCGTCGATGATCTGGTCGATGGTGGCGACGCGCCGGTTGCGCCGGGCATCCCCTGGGCGGCCGGGCCGGTCTCAGGAGACTGGGCTGTGCGCGGCCTGGAGGGAGTGAGCCTCGCGCTCAAGTCGCTTGCCCCAACGGCCGCGATCCTCACGCACGCGCTCGGCTTCCGACAGGTTGACGAGTACGACGAGGACGGCCATCGGGCGCTGACCTTCGAGGTCGGTCCGGGCGGGCCGGGCGCTGAGATTCGGCTGATCGAGCGGCCGGATCTGGCGCGGCGCGGAATGGTCGGCGGAGGTGGCGTGCATCACATCGCGTTGCGCGTCCCAAATGACGAGGAGCACGTGGCCTGGCGCGAACGGCTGGCCAGCATCGGCCTCGGCATTACGCCGGTGATCGACCGCTTCTACTTCAAGTCGGCGTACTTCCGCGAGCCAGGCGGCGTGCTGTTCGAGCTGGCGACGGATGGTCCGGGCTTCGCGGTCGACGAGGATCCTGAGCACCTCGGCGAGTCGCTGGCACTACCGCCGTTCCTGGAGCCACGGCGCGCCATGATCGAGGCGGGGTTGAAGCCAATCGAACCGATCGTCCTTGAGCCGGTCGTGCGCTCGTAGCACCGTCATCACAAAGCGGGGTGGCCATCTGGCCACCCCGCTTTTGCGTGTCTGCCTGCTGAATGCCTACGGATAGGTATCGGCTACCCGTCCCTGCGCATCACGCAAGGTGACCGTGTCGCCGTCGGCAACTGACTGGCACAGCCCCCAGTAGAGGATGGCGTAGCGCGACTTGATGACGTTCTGCCCGTTGCAGACATTGACAGTGACGTAGAAGCCGGCCTTCACGTTCACCTCGGGGAATGTGTAGACGTGGCCGTCCTCGTCAGACAACGTCCAGCCCTGCATGTTGATCGAGCTTTCGAACGGCGTCTTGTTCCAGATGATGATCTGCTCGGACATTGGGCCGGGTGTCTGGACTGACTCGATCACGACGACATAGCCGTCGGTGATCGGGGCAGTCGGCGTGGGGGACGGTGTCGGTGACGGCGATGGAGTCGGCGTGACATCCGGCTGCGACGCGTCGTAGCGCCACGAGTAGTAGTGCTGGCCAACGTTGCCGGCCTCGACCTGCCAGCCGGCGGCGTTGTCCGGGGTGTAGGTCAGGCAGCGGCGCTCGAAGCACTGCAGCAGGACATCAGTCGGATCACCGCCGACGTTGACCGTCGTCCAGTACGCCTCGGTGATCGGGTAGCCGGTAGCGTAATACGGATTCTCGAACAGCCTGGCCTCGACGAGAGTTCCATTGCTGGAGATCGGGCCAGTCGAGTTCATGAACGTCCAGAAGACCGAGGCGACGGTGTGGTCGATGCCCGGCACCACGACGCGCTCGGCGGCGGTGACGCCATACGAGGCGAAGTCATCGACGGTGCTGACGTTACCGTCCGTATCGACTCGCTGGGTGAGTACCGTGCCGACGTCTGTCGCCGGAGCGGACCGCAGGTCTGCGAGATCGGCGTAGGACGGGCCGTTGTTCGGCCCCGGATCGCCGGCGACCTGGACCTCGGCGGGATCACCCTGGATGAACTGATTGTCGCCGACCTGCATCTTGCCGGTCATGAGCTCGACAACGAGCAGGCCGTTCGTGACGTGCCAGGGGCTATCTTCGGCGATCGACGCGTCGTGGGAGATCTCCATGCGCGACTTGTCGAAGTACTGGACGGTGCGCTCGTGGTCGGGAGCCTCGGCGTAGTCCTCGATGAGTGCAGCAGTGTTGGCCTGTGGCCCCCACATCCAGGTTCGGCTCACGGCGCCATCGGCGACCGGCTGATCCGTTCGTGCCCAGGTGCGCTGGAAGGCGTCGTTGGCCGGCTGCTCGGCGGCAACCTGCGTCTGGACGATCGCCACCACCAGGAGCACAAAGGTAAGCGCAAGTGCGGTTGCTCGTCTGGACCGTGTGAGCATAAGGTCATCCCTTCCCATCCCACGTTGGGTACTCTGGCCATGCGGGTATTGAGGTCAGGGAGAACCCTGCCACACCATCAGCGTGGCGGACAATGCCGCGCTGATGGTGTGACGGTATTGGTACGTGCCCTAGAGCGGGACCAGTGTGTAGGCGCGCGCGAAACGTGGGTCGTCGCGGCGGAAGCTATCGGGGTTCGTGCCGCGTGTGATCGCGTACCAATAGGCGAGCATCTGCAGTGGGACGAGCGTTGTCAGCGCTGAAAACGGCTCAGCGATGGCTGGGACGACGACCCAGCCGGCAGCGTCTTCGCGCAGATCAGTCGCTGTCCCGTCGCTGACGACGAAGAGGTCAAGACCAAGGTCTTTCGCCGCCGCGCCAAGCTCGATGGTCCGCGACTGCCCGGCTCCTTCCGGCGCAACCAGTATCATCAGGTCGTCCGGTTCGACTGAAGTAAACGCGCCGTGGAGCATCTGTTCGACGGGAAGTGCCTCGGCGTTGATGTAGCTCGCCTCTTTGATCTTCAGCGCCGCCTCAAGCGCCGTCACGCCGGCGGGCCCAGCGCCAGACAGCCAAACCTTGCGATGACCGGAGTGAACCTCGGCGAGTGAGCGGATCTGCTGCTCGGTCTCGAGCGCGCCGCGCATCGCGTCCGGTAGCTGGCTCGTCAGCGCATCGATGCCGGCCACCGGCGCGCCGCTTCGCCGTTCGCCGACCGCGCCGGCAAGCGCAGCGAGTACGGCGAGGGCTGCCGTATAGGAGATTGTGTACGTCGCCGAACCCTCCGGCCCGGTCGTGGTCAGGACATGCTGCAACTCAGTGTGGCGCTGCTTGCCCTCCTCGCCGGTAATCAATGCCAGAGCGGCTGATGTCTCGCGAACGCGCTTCAGCGCTTCCACGCTGTAGCTCTTGCGGCCAGTGTGGCTGATGACGATAACGGCGTCACGGTCAGTGAGCGGCGGGCCGTAGAGGCAGAAATCAAACGAGTGACAGGCGATCGCCGTCAGTCCGCCGCCGAAGGCGCGGAAGAAGTACTCACCCATGAGTGCGGCGTGATACGACGTCCCGATGCCCACGATCCAGAGGCGATCGAAATCGGCGACACTAGCCGCAAGGCGGTCGATACCCTCGCTATTCGCGGGCACGACCTGCG
Source organism: Thermomicrobiales bacterium (assembly GCA_039810005.1). Taxonomy (GTDB): domain Bacteria; phylum Chloroflexota; class Chloroflexia; order Thermomicrobiales; family CFX8; genus JAMLIA01. The sequence continues at coordinate 15,513 of JBDHWD010000040.1, forward strand.
CGATCGCGTCTGGCTGATCGTGCATGTGCTGGTACATGTTGAACGGGTGGCTCGTCGGACGTTCCGCTGCGCTCATGTGACATTCATCCCTTCCCAATGTCGCGAAATCATTCGTTTCAGCATATCCTCAAGTGGCCCCGAGTAAAGGGCCACTTGGAAGGAAACGGTTGGAGCCACAGCGTGACTGTCGACCTCGCGATTCCCATCCAGATCGACCGAGATTCTGGCGCGGCGCTGCACACGCAACTCGCGGAGCAATTTCGGCGCGCAATTCTCGATGGGCGGCTGGCGGCCGGCGACCGCTTGCCGGCGACGCGGCAGATGGCAGCCGAAGTCGGCGTGTCGCGCAATGTCGTGCTGGCCTGCTACGACGAGCTGTTCGCGCAGGGCTACGTCGAGGGTCGCCATGGCTCCGGCACGTACGTGGCGCACGATCTCCCGACGACATCGGAGCGAACTCTTCCAGCGCCGAGTGGGACACCGCGCTGGTTGCGCGACATACCGGATCTGGCACCGATCGATACCGATCCAACGGCCAGAATCGACTTCCGGCTGGGTAGACCGTCGACGAGCCTACTGGCGTCCGATGCCTGGCGGCGCATCTGGCAGGCGGTTGCATCGGAGCCAGTGCCGTCCGGCTATGGCGACCCGGCCGGCGATCCGCGCCTCTGCGAAGCGATAGCCGCTTATGTCCGGCGCTCGCGGGGCGTGATCTGTCAGGCGTCGGATGTGGTTGTGACCTCTGGGGCGGTGCAGGCGATCGATCTGGTTGCGCGGGCGACGTTGCTGCCCGGCGATACCGTGGCGATTGAGAATCCCGGCTACCCGGTCGCTCGCGCCGTCCTGACCTCGCGCGGTGCGCGTATTGTGCCGATCGGTGTTGATGATGATGGCTTGCAGGTCGAGCACCTTGCCGAGCACGCGGAAGCGCCGTTGCTCACGTACGTCACGCCGTCGCATCAGTATCCGTTGGGCGTCAGGATGTCGCTGGCGCGTCGCATGGCGCTGCTGGAGTGGGCACGGATGACTGATGGACTGATCGTTGAAGACGATTACGATAGCGAATATCGCTATGACAGGGCTCCATTACCGGCTCTGGCCGGCCTCGATAATGATGGTCGTGTTGCCTATATCGGGACGTTCTCGAAATTGCTGGCACCGTCGCTGCGAGTTGGTTACTTGATAGGACCGGCTCCCCTGCGAGAACGCGTCGTTCGCGCAAAGCGTCTGGCTGATTATCACACCGCCTGGCCGGTGCAGCAGGCGCTGGCCGCGTTTATCAACGATGGGCACCTCGAGCGTCACATTCGTCGGATGCGGCGACACTATGCCGACAAGCGGGCGGCACTGGCTCGGGCGCTCGAGCCGGTGGCCGATCGTGCGATCTTGCGCGGCCTCGAAGCCGGTCTGCATGTCTATCTGGAGCTGGAGCCGCCGCTGGATGCCGAGGTAGTCAGGCAGCGCGCTTTTGACCGTGACGTCGCGGTAACGACACTGTCGGGCTACGTCGTCGATGGCTCGGCGACAAACGGGCTGCTGCTCGGCTACGGTGGCCTCAGTCTTGAGGAGATCGAGGAAGGTGCTGCTGCGCTTCGCGAATGCCTGACGCGTTGACCACAACACGGCGGCGCGTAGCACGAGCCTGACCAGATCATCTGCTACACACGGACACGCTGTCCGCGCGAATGGAGAGAAACGTGCCCCCTGCCCCTCACTTACCTCGCATGTCTGGCGACATGGAATGGGATCGGCTGCTTAGTCGGCGAGCCTTTCTCGCACTCGTCACCTCAGGCGTCGCTGCTGCCGCGCTGGCAGCTTGCTCCAACGACGACGACGAAAACAAGACACCAACCGTAACGGTGCCGACAGCAGGGGCTGGCTCGCCAGTGGCGGCTGGGTCAGCAGTGGCGTCACCAGCCACTGGAGCTTCGCCGGCCACCGGAGGATCGCCGCAGCCTGATCGCTCGGTCGCTATGTTCCTGACGCTCTCGTCTGCCCTTACCGGCTTCGACGATCTGAGTGACCAGCAGTTGGCGGAAACCTACATGAGCAACCTCGGTGACGAAGGTTCGGCGCTCGTTGATCTGTTCAGCGCTGTCGGACTGGAATCGCCGGACGTCTCACTAACATTCGATCAGGTCAAGTCAGCCGGTGTCTTTGACGACGATCGTCTGAGCGCCCTCGCCGACAAGATCACGGTCTACTGGTACAGCGGCAAGTACCAGCAGCCCGATGGACAGGATGCCGTCGCGACGTTCATCAACGCCCTGGCGTGGCCGGCAACCGGCTATCGCCTCACTGGCCCAAGCACGTGCACCGGCCAGACCGGCGTCTGGTCCTCGCCGCCCGCGTAAGTACCACACCGTAGCTAGGAGTACCGATGGTAGATCGAGTAGAGGCAGATGTCGTAATCGTCGGCGCGGGGGTTGCAGGATCGTTGATCGCCTGGCAGCTTGCAACCGCCGGTATCAAGGTTGTTGTGCTGGAATCCGGCACATGGGTGGATCGCCAGAAGGGCGTTGAGCAATACCGCGCCGCCGTCGCCAAGACACCCGAAGCGCCGTATGAGGATCTTGAATGGGCGCCTCGGCCGCTCACTATTGCGCTGGACCAGTATTACGAGCAGGTCGGCGACGTATTCTTCAAGAGTACCTACGAGCGGCGCGTTGGCGGCACGACCTGGCACTGGCAGGGGACGGCGATGCGCTTTGTTCCCAATGACTTTCAGATGCAAACGCTCTATGGCCACGGCAAGGATTGGCCGTTGACTTACGACGATCTGGAGCCATGGTATGGACAGGCTGAACAGGCACTCGGCGTGGCTGGCCAGCAGTACGACAATGACCTGATGCCCCGTAGCGCAGCGTTTCCGATGCCGCCACTTGTCATGACCGTGCTGGACCAGCGTATTTCCGACGTTGCCACGCCTCTCGGCCACAAGGTGTTCATCAATGCGCAGGCGAAGAACTCCCAAGAGTGGGATGGGCGTCCGCCGTGCTGCGGCAACAACATCTGTGTCCCAATCTGCCCAATCGGCGCGAAGTACGATGCGGCGGTGCATGCGACGAAGGCGCAGGACGCCGGAGCGCAGATCATTGACTCCGCCGTCGCCTACAAGATCGATGTTGATGCCGAGGGTAAGGTCAGCCTGATCCACTACAAGACACCGGATGGCGCTGAGCATGAGGCGGCCGGCAAGGTATTCGTTGTTGCGGCTCATTCAATCGAGACGCCGAAGCTCCTGCTGATGTCAAAGACTGACGCGCTGCCGAATGGTGTTGCCAACTCTAGCGACATGGTTGGTCGCAATCTGATGGATCACCCGACGCAGGTGAGCCTGGCATTGTCGAACGACCCGATTTGGCCATATCGGAGCCCGATCGAAACCTCCGGAATCGAGACGTATCGCGACGGCGATTTTCGCTCCGAGCACGCGGCTTTTCGGACACCGATCGGCAACGACGGCTGGTCGTTCGGCGGGAAGATACCGCCCGATCTTGCTGCGGGGCTGATTGCCGACGAAGGCTTGCGCGGGCCGGCGCTCCGCGCGCGAATCGGTGAGATGGCGCAGCGCCAGGTGCGTCTTGCCGCGCTCGTCGAGCAGCTGCCGAACCCGGACAATCGCGTTACGCTCTCCGAATCACGCACCGACGCGCTGGGATTGCCGACACCGCGAATTGAGTACGCGCTGGACGACTACACAAACAAGGGTATTGAGCAGGCGAAGAAGATGGCGGACGAGATCTTCGATGCGCTCGGTGTCTCATTCCGGCAGCATCAGCCCGAATTCTTCGGCGCGGGACACATCATCGGCACGCACGTCATGGGGACTGACCCGTCGACATCGGTGACTGATCCGGACGGTCGGACGCACGATCATCCCAACTTGTTCCTGTCGGGTTGCGGGCTATTCCCGACAACCGGCACGGCCAACCCGACGCTGACGCTGGCAGCGCTGGCGCTGCGAACGGCAGAGGTGCTGAAGGGCGAGGTAAGGGGCTAATCGCCGGCAGGGGCGCGGTTGACACCGCATCAACGGTGTCAACCGCGCCCGGCTTCGTCGCTGCTACTGATCGCCCCGCAGGAAGGTCAGCAGGTCATTCATGAAGCGCTCCGGCTCCTCGCGCATCGGGTGGTGGCCGACGCCGGGATAGACGTGCATCTCGGCGTTCGGGATGCCGTCGAGCAGCAGCTTGCCGCCTTTGACCGAGACGCTTGAGTCTGCATCGCCGTGAATCACGAGTGTCGGCGCAGTGATCTCACCGAGGCGCGGCCGGACATCGTGCGTTTCGTTGATCGCGCGGGACTGACGGGCGTAACCGTCGCGAGTGATGCGGTTGCCGCGCGCCATCTCGGCGATCTCGGCAAGCTTCTCCGGGTGTTGCTCGAAGAAGCCCGGACCGTACGACGGTGGTGACGCCGCCATCGAGCGCTCGACTGGATCGACGATCCAGCTCTCGCGTGGCGGCGGCGGGAATGGCTGCCCGATCGCCACGCCGGCGGCCGGCGAGGTGCCGACCAGTACGAGCCTGGCGACACGTTCGGGATGCTCGGTGGCGAGATGTAGTGAGATGAACCCGCCCATCGAGTGCCCGACAACCGCCGCGCGCTCGATCCCGAGCGTGTCCATCAATGCCACCACATCGTTGGCCATGTCCGAGACTGAGTAGTCGGCTGTCTCTTCGTCGTTCTCACCCGCGTCACGGTTATCGAGCGTGATGACGCGGAACTCGGGGGCAAGCTGCTCGGCTATCGGTCGCCAACTGGCTCGATAGCCACCGAGCCCGGTAATCAGGATTACTGGCTCGCCTTCACCCTCCCACTCGTCATAATGTATGACTCGTCCCTGGCTGGTCGTTGCTTTGGCCATCCGTGTCCGCTCCGTTCATTGGTTGTGGCTCTGTCGCGGATCGTAGCATGCCGGCTAGCTCTCGAACGGATCCTTGCGGCCGATGAGCTGCGCGTAGTTTCCGGCCGGGTCGCGAAAGTAGGCGAGCAGATCGCCGGCGTCGGTCTGGAAGACCGGATCGAAGGCGATGCCGCGCTCGGCCAGATTGAGGCGAGTCGCTTCGAACTCAGCCATCGGGACCATAAAGGCCAGATGCGACGGTGCGGTCAGTGGCTCACCGGGGACGTCGAGCAGCTCGATCATGCCGCCTTTGCCATCGGACAGGAACGCGAAATGCTGGCGGTCGCCGCGCACCTCGCGGATGACCTCCATGCCGAACATCTCTTTGTAGAACGTGACGGTCTCATCGAACAACGCGCCCTCAGCCGGTATTGCCGTGTGCTCCAGTCGGAATGTGCTCGCCATTGTCAGACTCCCATCCTTGCGTATCGCTGATACCAGTGCGGCGATGTGCCACGAGCATGTTACGATCCCCGCCTGTCCGGTGGTGCGATTCACCGGCATGTTGGGGGTAGCGCGCTTCGATGGATATCGATCGCCGAACACAGCAGCGAACGACGCGACGCGAGCTGCTGATGCCGGTCTATGTTCCGACGATGCTGCTGGGGTTGGCTGAAGGCCTGCTCCTGCCGACCCTGCCCGCGTTTGCTCTGACATTCGACGTGAGCTTTGCCGTCGCCAGCCTGGTGTTGGCGGCGTCTGGCATCGGCACGCTTGTGGCGGATCTGCCGGCTGGCATGCTGCTTGGCCGGATGGGCCTGAAGCCGACGATGGTCCTCGGCGCGGCGCTGGTTGGCTTCGCGACACTGGCGCTGACGTTCGCGACCGGCGTGAACCAGCTCATCGGCCTGCGGCTTCTGGCTGGTGTCGGGACGGCGATGTGGGGCCTGTCGCGGCATGCGTTTATCACCGAATCAATCGATCCGCGCCAACGCGGACAGGCCATTTCGGTGTTCGGAGGGATCAACCGGATCGGTGTATTTGGTGGTCCGGCTATCGGCGGAATCATCGGCGATCAGTTCGGCTTATCGGCCTCGTTTTTTATCGCCGGCGTGCTCGGGCTCATCGCGTTGGCGATCTCGTTCATCTTCGTCAAGGACACACGGGTTGTCGTGCATTCCGAGCGCAGCGCTCGCTGGGGGCTGGTGCGCGACATGGTGCGGACGAACTGGCGCGACCTCAGCGCCGCCAGCGTCGCGCAGACATTCGCGCAGATGATCCGGGCCGGCCGGCAGACGATCATCCCGTTCTACGGCTTGTCGGTCCTGGGGCTTGATGCCGGGCAGGTCGGGCTGATTCAGTCGGCATCGTCAAGCGTCGACATGATCCTGTTCATCCCGGCAGGTTATCTGATGGATCACTTCGGTCGCAAGGTTGCGGCAGTGCCGTCCTTCGCCGTGATGGCGGTCGGGATGGTGCTCATTCCGTTCACCAGCGGCTACCTCACGCTGATGGCGGCGGCGATGCTGATCGGTGTTGGCAACGGCCTCGGCAGCGGCACGATGATGACGCTGGGTGCCGATCTGGCTCCGCCCGGTGCCACCGGCGAGTTCCTCGGTCTCTGGCGGCTCATCGGTGACTCCGGCCGCGCCGGGGGGCCGCTGGCGGTGGGCAGCCTGACCGACGCGCTCGGCTTTGAGTACACGTCATTCATTCTGGCAAGCGTTGGTCTGGGCGCATCGGCGATTCTGGCGTTGCTGGTTAAGGAGACGCGCATCGTCGATGATCCGACGCCTTCGCCAGGCGCTCCACCCGGCGGCTAGGTGGCTATCAGCGATTCGATGCGCTTGGCGGCCTCCAGCAAGTCGTCCAGATCGAGATAGTCAGACGCGTCACGGGCGATGTGATGATCGAGTAATCGACCATCGGCGCTGACGATTGCGGTACCAGGCAGTTGCCGTGGGTCGCCACCCTTCGGCAACGCGGGCAGGTTGCCGCGCATCACTTCTCGAGCGCCGCGAACAACGATCCGGGGATTGAGAAGCTGGCTCGGGGAGCCCTTTACGAATCCGTACACGGCGTACGCTGCCTGATCCGGATCACAATAGACCGGGTAGGGAACATCAAGCGACTGCGCCCAGAAAGCCGTCTCTTCAACGGACGCCGGCGAGACAATCACAACCCGCAGACCGGCTGCAGCGATCTCCTCTTCCGCGCGTTTGTATTCGCGGACCTGTGCTTTACAGAAGATGCACGACAGGTACCTGACGAACGTAAATGCTGTCGTGCCTTCCTTCCAGATTTCGGACATCTGGACTTGCTCGCCAGTCAGGCTATGCAGAGGTAGATCGAACGCGGTAGTCGGCGGTGCTTGCATTGCGCTTTCGCTCCAGTCAAGTTGAGTGAACGGGCCCAGTTTACGGGCATTCATGCTGTTGTGCGCGTCTCCGATACACTCATCTGCGAGATTGTCATGCCAGTTTCGTGCCGTAAGACAGGCTGAAGAAATCATGTTGCGTCGAATAGTTTCGTGCTGCTTCCTTATCGGGCTCGTGTTGATCG
>JBDHWD010000041.1:0-22859 GCA_039810005.1 Thermomicrobiales bacterium
GCGACTATCCTGACCGACCCGGTCCCGCGCTCGTTCGGCTACAAGGTCGAGAAGCAGAAGGTCGACATCGTCACCTTCTCGCACGCGCACCCCGGTCACACGGCGATCGAGATCGTGTCGAACGAGCCGAAGATCGTCGATGGTCCCGGTGAGTACGAGATGAACGACGTCTTCATCACCGGTATCCGCACCTATCACGATGACAAAAAGGGCGAAGAACGCGGTCGCAACACGGCCTACCTCTTTGAGGTCGAGGATCTTGTTGTGCTGCACCTCGGCGATCTTGGGCATTTGCTCGAAGAAGACGAGGCCGAGAAGTTCAGCGCCGCCGATATTGTGATCGTGCCCGTCGGGGGTGGCCCGGTGCTGGATGCGAAGCAGGCAGTAGAGGTCATCAGTTCGCTGGATGCGAAGATCATCATTCCCATGCAATATCGCACGGCGAATGGTGATGCAGAGCGCGACCCGCTGGAGCGGTTCCTGACCGAGATGGGCGTCACCGAGGCAACGCCGCGGGACAAGCTCGTTGTTCGGGAGAGCGATCTCAGCGAGACACCCGAGGTGGTCATTCTTAGTCTGTAGTGCCCGGCGGCGCGCCTCTTGCGCGCGGTCTGGCTGACGTACGCAGTGGAAGGCCCCGCAGTCGCCAACCCGGCGAGTGCGGGCTCGTGTTTGGTTGTGGGGGTCGAGGAGCTACCAGCGAGCGCTGCGCAGTGGGTCGCAGCGCGCTGGGGCGGTTCGGGCGGAGGACCGGAGCAGTGCCCAAATTCATTTTCGTCACAGGTGGTGTGGTGTCGTCGGTCGGCAAGGGCATCTCGACCGCATCGATTGGCCGGCTGCTGAAGGCCCGTGGCCTCAGTGTCGCCATTATGAAGCTCGACCCGTATCTCAACGTCGATCCTGGCACGATGTCGCCGTATCAGCACGGCGAGGTGTTCGTCACCGAGGACGGCGCTGAAACCGATCTGGACCTGGGCCACTACGAACGCTTTACCGATGAGAACGTCTCGCGCGGCTCGAACATCACGACCGGGCAGGTCTATTCGTCGGTGATCGCCAAGGAGCGCCGCGGCGACTATCTCGGTGGCACGATCCAGGTCATCCCGCATATCACCAACGAAATCAAGGATCGCATCCATCGACTGGCCGACGAGCACCAGCCGGATGTCGTCATCGTCGAGGTCGGCGGTACGGTTGGCGATATCGAGTCGCAGCCGTTCCTGGAGGCGATCCGCCAGATGCGTAAGGACGAGGGCCGGCGCAACGTTCTGTATATGCACGTCACGCTGCTGCCGCGCGTCGGCGCGACCGGCGAGATGAAGACCAAGCCAACGCAGCATTCGGTTCGCGAACTCCGCGCTGCCGGCATTCAGCCCGACGTCATCATCGTCCGCGCCGACAGCGAGGTGACGCAGGAGGTGGTCTCCAAGATCGCCCTGTTCTGCGATGTCGACGAGGACGCTGTCATCCCGTTGCAGACGGCCGAGACGATCTACGAGGTGCCGCTGATGCTGGAAGAAGCGGGCCTGGGAGACTATCTGTCGCAGCATTTCTCGTGGCCGGCCGAGCCGGATCTACGCGAGTGGACCGAGCTAGTCGAGCACATCAAGACACCGCGCCGCCGGCTGGAGATCGCGCTGGTCGGCAAGTACGTCGAGCTGCACGACGCCTACATGAGCGTCGCTGAAGCGCTCACCCACGCCGGGCTGGCGAACGATGTCGCGGTTGACATCACCTGGGTGAACTCGGAGCACCTGACCGAGGCCGAGATGCGTCAGCAGCTCAGCCACGCCTGCGGCATCGTGGTGCCGGGGGGATTCGGTGCGCGTGGTATTGAAGGGAAAGTGCTTGCTGCCCGCTATGCGCGTGAGCAGAACGTGCCGTACCTCGGCCTGTGCTATGGCCTGCACATGGCGGCGATTGATGTCGCCCGCAACGTGCTGGGCCTTTCCGACGCCAACTCGACTGAGATCGAACCGGGCACGCGCAATCCTGTGATCGACCTGATGCCGGATCAGAAGGATGTCGAGATGGGCGGCACGATGCGGCTGGGCACCTGGCCGTGCAAGCTCATCCCGGGCACGCGCGCTGCCGCAGCCTATGGCACGGAGCTGGTGAATGAGCGCCACCGTCACCGCTACGAGATCAACAACGCCTATCGCGATGCCCTCGCTGAGGGTGGCCTGATCGTCTCCGGCGAGTCGCCGGATGGCCGCTTGGCCGAGATCATGGAACTGATCGATCATCCGTGGTTCGTCGGCGTGCAGTTCCATCCGGAGCTGAAATCGCGCCCGACTCGACCGCACCCGCTGTTCCGTGATTTCATCAGTGCGGCAACGCAGATTCTCCGCGAAGGAGACCAGCGTCCGCTGCCGATCGCGGGCAGCGAATCGCGTGCCGCGCAGGCCGTCCACGATTGATGGTTCAGGTTTTGGCGGCGGGTGGATTGTGATACACTGCACGGAGTGTGAGGGGCGGGGCCACGATGGAAAACCCGCAGGATCCCAAGACTAAAAGAGACTGGCAAGCGATCGGCGCGGCCTCAGGGCTAGGATTCACGGTCGTGGGCAGTCTTTTGTTGTGTATCGGGGGCGGGATCCTGATCGATCGCTGGCTTGATATGACTCCGATCTTCACCCTCATCGGTGTTGCGCTTGGCCTTGGGGCGGCCGGCTATTCACTGTACGAACTGGCTGTACTCGGAGATCCCAATCGGGGGCGAGTGCATCTGAAGTCGAAATCGGACGCCCGGTCGCAGGGGGATTCTGACTCGCGGTCGCGCCGCTGAAACGTGGGGCCGCGCGGAGGGGGACATTGAGTGGAAGTCCACGTCTCGGTTAAGGCGGAAACGCTCTGGTCCGTTGACCTCGGGCCACTCGGAACGCTCAACATCACGAACGCGTTCTTCCAGATGATCATCGTGATGGCGTTGATCATCATCGTTGGAGCGTTGATCGCCCGTAAGGCAACCCTGATTCCAGGGCGCGCTCAGAGCATGTTCGAGATGGTGACAGAGTTCCTGCTGAACCTCGTTGAGGGCGCAGCCGGACGCCGGGTCGGTCGCCGCATCTTCCCGCTTATTGGCTCACTCTTCATCTTCATTATTCTGGCCAACTATTCCGGCCTGCTGCCGGGCGTCGGCACGATCGAGTGCAAGAGCCTGTGCGGCTGGGAAGATCACTCCGAGACAACCGCCGTCGTTGCGTCTGCGCAGCATCCCGGCGGTGATGCTGTTGTTCTGGCCGCAACCGACGAGGATGCTGAGCACGAAGTCGCGCCGCCGCTGCTGCGCGCGCCGAACGCCGACCTCAATATGACACTGGCGATGGCGCTGATCGCTTTCGTCTCGGTTCAGATCGCCGGTATCTCGGTCCACGGCTTCGCGGGGCGCATCAAGCACATGGCGGATCCGCCGTTCATGTTCCCGCTTGAGCTCATCTCGGAACTCTCACGCATTATCTCGCTTTCCTTCCGTCTCTTCGGCAACATCTTCGCTGGAGAGGTGCTGGTCGGGGTCATGATCGCCATGTCCGCGGCCATCCTCGAGAAGACGAAGTGGCTGGTCGTCATCATGTTCGGCCTGCCGACAGTCTTCCTCTTGCTCGAGGTTCTGTTTGGCTTCATCCAGGCGCTGATCTTCGCGCTGCTGACGCTGGTCTACATTGCGCTGGCCACGGCGGGGCACGACGATCATGGTCATACGACCGAGCCGGGTGAGGAGCCGCGTCCGGTCGCGGCACCCGCAACAGGCGGGGGCGACTAGGCGGCTGGGGGAGAGGCGACTCTCTCCGATAGGTACGGGTCTGCGGGCCAACCGGCCCAAGGGGTTATTTGGGCGGAGGGGGAACCCCGCGTGGGGTGACTCCAATCGATTGGCAGAGCCGGGTCTGGGGGCGGCCCTTCCGGCGAGAGGAGAACTACAGCATGTTTGGTGGTGTAAGCGGACCAGAGGGTGTCGACGCCGCGAAGGCAATTGGCGCTGCGCTGGCGATTGGTATCGGCGCAATTGGCCCAGGCATTGGTATTGGCATGGCTGTTGCCAAGGCCATGGAAGCCCTCGGTCGCAATCCGGAGGCAGCCGGCGATATCCGCACAACGATGATCATCGGCGCTGGTCTTGCCGAGGCCGTCGCGATTTACGCCTTCGTTATCGCCATCATCATCGCGTTCGTGATCTAACACCGAGCGTGGCGTGCCGGCGGTCGTCGGCGGCACGCAGGCCGGAGGGGGTGGCTCTGCCTCCCCTCTCCGCCATAGCGAGACGCTGGCGAGCCGGCAGGCCGCGCGACGGATGGGTCGGGCGGTTCGGGGTACCTACCCCATGCCGGCAGATCGACTGGATACAGGTCGAGAGGACTCATGGGCGCATTAGGTATTAACGGGGCAAATCTGCTCGTCCAGATCCTGGCCTTCCTGCTCTTCATCTGGCTATTCTGGAAGTTCGCGCTGGGGCCGATTACCGGTATGCTCGACAAGCGCCAGGAGCGCATTCGCGAGAGCATCGAAGCTGCCCAGCGCATGGAAGAAGAACTCCAGAAGTCTCGCGCTCAGAACGAGGAGATCATGGCTGAGGCGCGCCGCGAGGCGCAGGCGCTGATCTCCCGCGCTCGCGAGGTGAGCGATCAGAACATCGCTCGCTCGAAGGAGCAGGCACAGGTTCAGGCCGACGAGATGATCGAGAAGGCACGCGAGGCAATCGCAGCCGAGATCGTGCAGGCACGCGCCGATCTGCGGCGCGAGGTCGGCGATCTGGCTGTCATGGCAGCGTCGAAGATCATCCGGGCCAATCTCGATCGCGACGCACAGTCGCGGCTGATCGAGGAAGCACTGGCCGAGGCCGGTGGCACTGGCAGCAACGGCAGCTCACCGGTGACGGATGACTAGCGAGAGCTGGTTGCACCGGCGCCGGAGAGGGGACTTCTAAATGGCGATTCGTGGAGTAGCCAAGCGGTACGCCCAGGCCGTGTTCGACCTGGCGACCGAGAATGGAACGCAGGAGCAGTGGCTTGCCGACCTGACGACGCTGGCCAATGCGGCGAGCGATCGCGTGGTCGGGGAGTTTCTCACGAGCCCGAACGTTCCAGAGCAGGCCAAGCGCGCTGCGATCGATCGGCTGCTGCCGAGCGAGGCGCAGAAGTATGCGCGTAACCTGGCCTATCTGCTTGTCCAGCGGCGCCGGTTCAGCACCCTTCCAGAGCTGCTCGACGTGTTCGGGGACCTGATCCTTGAAGCACGCGGGATTGCCATTGCCGACGTCACCACCGCAGTTGAGCTGACAGCGGCTGAGCGCGAGCAGGTCAGGGCGCAGCTCCAGCAGATTGTTGGCAAGGAGATTGAGCTGCGAGCGACAACCGATCCCGATCTGATCGGTGGGTTGATCGCACGCGTTGGCGATCGGCTGATTGACGCGAGCGTCGCGGCACAGCTTCAGCAGATGCGAGCGCAACTCGCGCGCTGAGGCGGCGTGAGGTTCGAGTAGCAGAGCAGGACGAGAACGACACCGCGCGGACGGGTCGTGCGGGAGCAGGAGGCCGATATGGCGGTACGCGCCACCGAGATTCGCGACATCATCAAGGATCAGATCCAGTCATTCGAAGCCGGGATGACGGTGACCAACGTTGGCAACGTCGTCGAGGTTGGTGACGGTATCGCGTCCGTCCATGGCCTGAGCGATGTCATGGCCAACGAGCTGGTCGAGTTCACCAAGCAGGGCGTCATCGGTATGGCGTTCAACCTGCAGGAGGATTCGGTCGGCGTCATCATCCTCGGCGATTACACCAACATCGAAGAGGGCGACGAAGTTCGCTCGACCGGTCGCATCGCTGAGGTTCCGGTTGGGCCGGCGCTGGTCGGCCGCGTCGTCAACGCGCTCGGTGAGCCGATTGACGGCAAGGGACCGATCGCAACCGAGAAGTTCCGCCCGATGGAGCGCATTGCTCCGGGCGTGGTCGAGCGGCAGAACGTCGATACGGCGCTGCAGACGGGCATCAAGGCGATCGACGCCATGATCCCGATCGGTCGAGGTCAGCGTGAGCTGATCATTGGCGACCGCCAGACCGGCAAGACCGCGCTGGCAATCGACACGATCATCAATCAGAAGGACAGCGGCGTCATCTGCATCTACGTCGCTATCGGACAGCGTCAGGGCCAGGTTGCCCAGATCGTGGCGACGTTGGAGCGCTACGGCGCGATGGACCACACGATCGTTGTGGCCGCGTCGGCCTCCGAGCCGGCCCCGCTGCAGTATCTGGCGCCGTACTCGGGCACCGCGATGGGCGAGGAGATCATGGAGTCGGGCGGCGACGCTCTGATCGTCTATGACGACCTGTCCAAGCACGCCTGGGCCTATCGCCAGGTGTCGCTGCTGATGCGCCGCCCGCCGGGCCGCGAAGCGTACCCGGGCGACGTCTTCTACCTGCACTCGCGCCTTCTGGAGCGCTCGGCGCGGCTGAACGAGGAGCGCGGTGGCGGCTCGCTGACATCGCTGCCGATCATTGAGACGCAGGCGAACGACGTGTCGGCCTACATCCCGACGAACGTTATTTCGATTACCGACGGCCAGATCTTCCTGGAGTCCGACCTGTTCTATGCCGGTGTTCGCCCGGCGCTGAACGTCGGTATCTCCGTCTCCCGCGTCGGTGGTTCGGCGCAGATTCGCGCCATGCGCCAGGTGGCCGGCTCGCTCCGGCTGGAGCTTGCACAGTTCCGCTCGCTGGCCGCGTTCGCGCAGATGGCCTCGGACCTCGACCCGGCGACGAAGCGGCAGATTGACCGCGGTATGCGCCTGACCGAGGCGCTGAAGCAGGCACAGTACCAGCCGATGCCGGTTGAGGAGCAGGTCGCCCTGATCTGGGCCGCGACCAACGGCTTCGTTGATGAGGTGCCGGTCGATCGCGTCCGCTCGTGGGAGCGCCAGTATCTGGACTACCTGCGCAACAGCGGCTCGGGCGTGCTCCCCTCCATCAAGGAGAAGAAGGCGCTCGATGATGATCTGACGGCACAGTTGCGCTCGGCGGCCGAAGAGTTCGCCAAGACGATCACGGCCGATCAGCTTGAAGTGACGATCTAACGATCGGGCAGGCCGGCCGCGGGTTGCCGGCCGCACACTGAAGGAGACACGATGGCGAGCCCACGAGAGATTCGGCGGCGCATTCGCTCAGTCCGGAACACAGCGCAGATCACCCGCGCGCTGGAGATGGTTTCGGCGGCGAAGATGCGTCGCGCCCAGGAGCGGGTGCGAGCGGCACGACCGTACGCCGAGCGCCTGCGCACGATCATCGCCGGGCTCGCCGTAGCCGGTGAGTCGGTCGATGTGTCGCAGTTCCCGATGTTGGAGCAGCGCCCGATCAACCGCGTTGGCGTCATCATCGTGACTGCCGACCGCGGCCAGGCCGGCGCGTTCAACACGAACATCATCCGGCACTCGGTTCGCTTCCTGCAAGAGTCCGGGCATCCGGCCGACGTCGTGACGGTCGGACGCAAGGGCCGCGACTTTTTCGTACGAACCAACCAGAACGTCGTTGCCGAGTTCACGCAGCTTGGTGACAACCCATCGCTCGATTCGCTGCGTCCGATCATTGGCGTTGCGACCGAAGCGTTCAACAAGGGCGAGCTCGACGCGGTCTATCTGATCTACTCAAAGTTCGTCAATACGCTGACCCAGCGGCCCGAGACGTTGCAGTTGCTGCCGATCGAGCCACCTGAGGACATCCCGGCCGATCAGGCCGTCGCAGATTTCATCTTTGAGCCGGATCCCCAGACAGTCCTTGAGGCCCTGCTCCCGCGTTACGTTGAGGTGCAGGTCTATCAGGCGATGCTGGAGTCACTGGCCAGCGAGCACTCGGCACGTATGGTTGCCATGCGCGCGGCAACAGACAACGCACGCGATTTCATCAACGAGCTGACGCTGTCCCTCAACAAGGCACGTCAGGCAGCGATTACGCGCGAGGTGTCCGAGATCGCGGCTGGTGCCGCGGCGCTCGGGTCATAGTCGGACGTTCGAGCGGAGTGCGGATCGGCATCCCGGATTCAATGCAGGCAGGCAGGAGATAGAGAGTGGCAACGACAGCCGTACGCGGAGCAACGGGAGAGGTCGTCCAGGTTCAGGGCGCCGTCGTCGACGTTGAGTTTCCGCCAGAACATCTTCCGGAAATCTACAACGCTATTGAGGTTGAGATGCCCGGTGGCAACACGCTGACGCTTGAGGCGCAGCAGCACCTCGGCAACGACTGGGTCCGCTGTGTCGCCATGTCGTCGACCGACGGCCTGCGCCGCGGCTCGAAGGCCGTCGATATCGGTAGCCCGATCCGGGTGCCGGTCGGCGAGGCGACGCTGGGTCGCATCTTCAACGTCGTTGGTGAGCCGGTGGACGGCAACGCGAATGTCGATCGCTCACTGACGAGCAGCATCCACCGTCCGGCCCCGGACTTCGTTGACCAGTCCACCTCGGTTGAGCCGTTCGAGACCGGTATGAAGGTCGTCGACCTCATCGCGCCGTTCACCAAGGGTGGTAAGACAGGCGTCTTCGGCGGTGCCGGCGTCGGCAAGACCGTCATCATCATGGAGCTGATCCGCAACATCGCCGCCGAGCACGGTGGCTACTCCGTTTTCTGCGGCGTCGGCGAACGCACTCGCGAGGGCACGCAGCTCTATGGCGAGATGGAAGAGTCGGGCGTTATCGACAAGACCGCCATGGTCTTCGGCCAGATGAACGAGCCGCCGGGCGCGCGCCTGCGTGTGGCGCTCTCCGGCCTGACGATGGCGGAGTACTTCCGCGATGAGGGCCGCGACGTCCTGCTCTTTATCGACAACATCTTCCGCTTCGTGCAGGCAGGTTCCGAGGTGTCCTCGCTGCTCGGTCGTATGCCGAGCGCCGTGGGTTACCAGCCAACACTGGCCACCGAGATGGGCCAGCTGCAGGAGCGCATCACCTCGACCCGCAAGGGCTCGATTACCTCGGTGCAGGCGGTCTACGTTCCGGCAGACGACTACACCGACCCGGCCCCGGCCACGGCCTTCGCTCACCTCGACGCGACCGTTTCGCTCGAGCGCGCGATCGCCGAGCAGGGTCTCTTCCCGGCCGTCGATCCGCTGGCGTCGACGTCGCGAATTCTCGACCCGCTGATCGTTGGTGAAGAGCATTACCGCGTCGCTCGTGAGGTGCAGCGTGTGCTCCAGCGCTACCGCGACCTGCAGGACATCATCGCCATCCTCGGCATTGAGGAGCTGAGCGACGAGGACAAGCAGACCGTCGCCCGCGCCCGCCGTATGCAGCGCTTCCTGTCGCAGCCGATGTTCGTCGCCGAAGCGTTCACCGGCCAGTCCGGCAAGTACGTTACCCGCGAAGACACCGTGCGCGGCTTCGCCGAGATCCTCGAAGGCCGCCACGACTCCCTGCCAGAGCAGGCGTTCTACATGGTTGGCCCGATCGAGGAAGCGGTCGAGAAGGCCGAGCGCATGGCGGCAGAGGGCTAGAGCAAGAGCCAGTGAATGAGGGACGGGGCCGGGTGCGAACAGCATCCAACACCACCGTCCCTCGTCCCTGACGGGGAGGTTGCATGGCAAGGCCGGAAAAGCTGAGCGTTGAGATCGTTACCGGCGAACGCGTCGTCTACGAGGCCGCCGACGTCGATATGGTCGTTGCTCCGGGCGCAGAAGGACAGCTCGGTATCCTGCCGAAGCATGCGCCGCTCTTCTCACTGCTTGCAGAGGGTGAGTTGCGTATCAAGCAGGGCGGGAATGAGGAGTCGCTCGTCGTCTTCGGTGGCTTCCTGGAAGTCCTCAATAACCGGGTCATCGTCCTGGCCGATACGGCCGAGCGGGTCGTGGAAATCGACATGCAGCGTGCCGAAACGGCACGTCAGCGCGCCGAGGCACGCCTTGCCCAGCGTGGCGAGGGGCTCGACCTGGCCCGCGCCGAGCAGTCGCTGCAGCGCGCGGCGGTTCGGATCCGTGTCGCCCAGCGTCGCCAGCATGGCCGCGCACGGCCCGGCGCGACAAACATGATTGATAACCCGTAAACTCAGGGTGGCATGTGCCGCGAACATGATCGACCCAGAGGAGCCTCCACGTGACGCTATCGACCATTCGCGGAACGACTGTTTCCGCTGACGACGCCGCCCGCGTAATCGTCACCAACGGAGGTACGCCGCTCAAGGGCCGCATCCGTGTCGGCGGGGCGAAGAACGCTGCGCTGCCGATGATGGCTGCGGCGTTGCTGACCGACGAGCCGTGCGTTCTCGAAAACCTGCCGATCCTCGAAGATATCTATGTCATGGTCGAGCTCCTGCGCCATCTTGGCGCGGAGGTCGACCTCGACACCACCAAGCACCGCGTCCGGATCCACGCGAAAGACTTCGACCAGCGCAGTGCGCCGGCCGAGCTCGTCCAGCGCATGCGCGCGTCGTTCCTCGTCTCCGGGCCGGTTCTGGCTCGCACCGGTGAGATGGAAACGCCCGCGCCGGGTGGCTGCAAGCTCGGTAGCCGACCGGTCGATGTTGATGTCCGTGGCTTCAAGCGCATGGGTGCCAACGTCTTCGTCGGTGATGGCTACTACAGCATGACGGCCCCGCGCCTCGAAGGCGCTGACCTTTATATGGACTACCCCAGCCATACCGGCACCGAGAACCTGCTGATGGCGGCCACGCTTGCACGTGGCGAGACGACGATCACCAACGCGGCGTCAGAGCCCGAGATCGTCGCGCTCGGCAATGCGCTGCGCGAGATGGGCGCGAAGATCAGCGGGCTCGGCACGCCCTATATCAAGGTGAAGGGCGTCGAGCGCCTGCGCGGATTCCACACCTCCATCCTGCCCGACCGGCTGGAGGCCGGGACGTTCGCGATTGGCGGCGTCGTGACCGGCGGCGAAATCATCCTCGACCGCGTCAACGAGCACGACATGGCGCCGCTGACCTACAAGCTGCGTGAGGCAGGCGCTGAGGTCTGGTGGAACGACAACGCGATGATGGTCCGAGCTGGCCATACGCTGGAGTCGCTGGAGATTCAGGCATTGCCATTTCCTGGCTTTCCGACCGATCTGCAGGCCGCCTTCGCTGTCCTGCTGACGCAGGCCGAGGGGACGAGCCGCATCAACGAGCGTGTCTTCAACGACCGTCTGCGCTACGTCTCCGAGCTGCAGAAGATGGGCGCGGAGATCCACCTCGTCAACTCGCAGGAAGCGCGCTTCACTGGCCCGTCGCGCTTGCGCGGCACCGATGTGCAGGCCCTCGATATCCGCTCCGGTGCCT
Source organism: Thermomicrobiales bacterium (assembly GCA_039810005.1). GTDB lineage: Bacteria > Chloroflexota > Chloroflexia > Thermomicrobiales > CFX8 > JAMLIA01. The sequence goes on from JBDHWD010000041.1 coordinate 11,247, forward strand.
GCCTTATCCTCGCCGGCCTCGTCGCCGAAGGCGAGACCCGCGTCCACGAGATCCAGCACGTCCGCCGTGGTTACGAAGACATCGTCGGTCGTTTCCAGAAGCTCGGGGCGAACATTCAGTACGCGTAAAAGGGGACAGCCCTCACCCGCGACCCAGAGGGAACCCGCCCCTCTCCCAACGTTGGGAGAGGGGGTGTCTTGTGTTTGGCGGGTTGGCTGTCGCGTTCACGTACGTGACTTGTTGGCGTTGACGCCCACAGCAACCAATGTGAGCGTTCGCATCCAGGTACACGACAGCGCTCATGCTGCTCGCCGGTGTCGAGCGGTCGACGGATGCGTTACTGGGTCGCGTGGAACAGGCGGGCGAGGAGCTGGTTGCGGCTGCTCACTTCCAGCTTGCCGTAGATATTGCGCAAGTGTGTCTGGACGGTGTTCTCGCTGATGAACAGCGATTCGGCGATGGCGCGGTTGCTGTCGCCGCTGACCAACCGCTGGACGATCTCGCGCTCCTGCGGCGTGAGCGGCCAGTTGAGCGGTACTGCCGGTGGGCCGGCCGGCTTCTGGAGTGTCAGCACAACAGCGACCGAGCCGTCACGTCCGCCCGATGACGCCTCAATCGCGATCAATCCCAGTGGTGTTGGTGTTGTGACCTGCTGACGGGGCTTGCCGTTCGAGCGCAATCCCGCCACGGCTGCCGCCACGGGGGAGGGCAGGTGCGAGCCGTTGCGAGCGTCGCTGTCGCGGAGCATCGCCAGCATTTCGTCGGCTACCGGCGACGAGAATGTCGGCTCGCTGTCCGGCGCGAGGATGAGGACGCCCGAGGGCTGATCGGACGCGTTGCTCGGGAGCGCGGCGCGCTCCAGCTGCATCGCAGTTGCTAACGCATCGCCGATAGTTCCTCCAACGGAGCGCACGAAGGCCACTTCCGAGCGCCTGAACTGGTGCTGTGGATCGCGACGATACATCTGCATGGACGCAACCCAGCGACCACCAGCCGAGAAGTTGGCCAGGATCGTCCCACCGTGCGGCGAGCCAAGATCGAAGAACGCTCGCTCGTGGTCATCGGCGCGAATCGTCGCCAGGATGTCGGCCGGGAATCCCCAGCACTCCGCCTGCTTTGCGTGGCTGGCGACGACGGGGATGCGCAAGCGCATCAGTGTCGGTAGCTCAACATAAGGCAGAGGGTCAGCGCGGAGGTAGACCTCGTCGAGCCACTCACGCCGCGCCCAGTCGTCGGTGTCAGTGGCCGCGAGCAGACGATTGATCAGCAGGGTCGATGGATCGGTGCCGAAGATTCGGTAGCCATCGTTCGGGATCGCCAGGCTCAACGCCGCACCGATGCCTGCCGCGAGTGAAATTGGCGTAAGCCCCTGCTGCGCGAGCTGCTCGATGCGCGTTCGCGCGGCGATCTGGGATTTGGTCAGTCTCATGCTGTGGCGGTGATCTCACTACTTTCAGGGATGCCGCTGGGGAAGCCCCGTCGCTATCGTACGGATTCGGAAGTTGCCAGGCAACGTGGCCGGGCAACGGTGCAATGGTGCAGAAGGGAAGCCTCAATGTCGACAGTTGCTGCCGCAGGTGCGGCAGGGATGGTGGCTGGCGGAAAGCGCCGCATCATCTTCCCCATCATCGCCGGACTTATGGCGTTGCTCGGGTTTGCGTTTCTCGATGGCGTGCGCGAAGCGATTGCCCCATGGAGCCTCCACATCGACTACGATCCGCAGCCGGAACTGACCCTCTGGCATTACGCCTCCCACGGCGCATCGGTTGGTATTCTGTTCTCGTGCAGCATGCTCGCGCTCGTCTGGCAGCCGATGCGGAAGCCGCTGCTGCTGCAGATGTATATCCTTGGATTCCTGACGCTCGTGACGGTCTATACCATCATTGACGCCGGTGATGCGATTGGCTTTTTCCCGATCGTGCTCGCCATTATCGGCATGCTGTTCGCTGCGTTCCCCGACCGCAAGGTGCTGTTGCGGATTCCGCGGCCGGGCGCGAGCCGTGTGCTGCTGGGGCTGACGGCTCTGGCGGCGGCCTGCCTGACTCCGGTCATCATTCGCAGCTTCATGCATGCCTTCGAATCTCCGGCGTTTGAGGGCGCGGCCGATCCACGGCGCTGGGGCGCTGGTGCCATCATGGCGATTGCGCTCATTATCGCGGGCCTGCTCGCGTCGTCGAAGAACGGCGGATGGCTCACACTCGGCACGATCCTGGGACTGGTGTACCTGTACCTGGGTGCCGCCGCAATCAGCATTCCTGATCAGGCCGGTAGCTGGGGCTATGTCGGCGGTGCAATATCGCTGGCGTTCGGCGTCGTCTGGCTCGCCGCGCTCTGGCGGGAGCACTCGCAGACGACGGCGCGTTCCTGACGCACGTTGACCGTTGGTGCATGCCCCACTTGCGTACGTACGCAGGCAAAGAATCACGCAACCGTATGATAGAATCGACATGTACGGACGCCCGAGGCGGGGTGTCCGTACATGCGTATGTCGCAACACGCGTCATCAAACCCTGGGAGCTCTCTTGGCAAAGCAGCTCGGTATTGACCTCGGCACTGCCAATGTCCTGGTCTTTCTGCGTGGTCGGGGCATTGTCATCAACGAACCATCGGTGGTGGCGATCTCGGCGCGCGATGGCAAGGTAAAGGCAGTCGGCCTTGAGGCGCGCAACATGCTTGGCCGCGAACCGCGCGAGACGATTGAGGTCGTCCGCCCGATGCGTGACGGCGTTATCGCCGATTACGTCGTTACCCAGGAGATGTTGCGCTATTTCATCAACAAGGCCGTCGGGCGCTTTTCGCTGACCCGGCCGGATGTGATGATATGCGTCCCGGCTGGCGTGACTGGTGTCGAGCGCCGTGCCGTGCGTGACGCGGCGCTGGCTGCCGGTGCCCGCCGCGCCTACCTTATCTCCGAGCCGCTTGCGGCCGCCATTGGCGCGCGCGTGCCGGTCGCTGATCCGAGTGGCAACCTGGTGATCGACATCGGCGGCGGCACGACCGAGGTCGCTGTCATCTCGCTCAACGGCATCGTCGTCGCGAACTCGATCCGTGTCGGTGGCAACAAGTTCGACGAGGCCATCGCCAACTTCATCAAGCGCAAGTACAACCTGCGGATCGGCGAGCGAACCGCCGAAGAGGTCAAGATCGCCATCGGCTCGGCCATGCCGCTCGAAGAGGATGAGGCGATGGACGTGCGTGGCCGCGACGAGGTTGCCGGCCTGCCACGGACGATTCGCGTGCATTCCAACGAAGTCGTCGAGGCGATCACCGAACCGCTGGAGTCGATCATCGGCGCAGTCCGCGATGTCCTTGAGCGCACGCCACCCGAGCTATCGTCCGACATTATTGACAAGGGCATGATCCTCACCGGCGGCGGCGCGCTGCTGCGTCACCTCAACGACCTGCTCACCGAAGTCACCGGCGTCCCCTGCTACGTCGCCGACGACCCCCTCTCCGCCGTTGCCGTCGGCACCGGCCTCGCCTTGGAGTACTTCGACATTCTGCGGGATTCGCTGGAAGAGCCGTAAGGGCGTGATGCGCGGATAGACGGGCACTGTAGTCTGGAATCGAGTGAGTCTCCAAGAACTCGGCGACGGCACGAAATCCGATGGTCGGCACAGACCGAGCCAACAATCCCAACTATTCTCAGCTCGTTTTGAGAAGTGGAAACGGCAAGGAATCACTAGCAACAACAGTAACCAAGCAATTGACGGTGCGAAGTGATCTGAACAACTAACATTGGCATGAAACATCCTGGTCACGTCGGTTTTAATGTGGTCAGTGAATATACCGCCTGACGTCTACACAAGGTGTGCACAAGTTGGGGGATTCGAGATGCCTTGGTTGACTGAGGTTCTGGAGTTGATTCGTTGGGCGACTGATCACCTTAGAGTTTCTCAACCTCGCGTGGAACTTCGGTACGAAGTGTTTCATCGGTTTGATCATGGCTATCCGCTTCCATCCGTTCTGGTGCTTAGTGCGAAGAACGACGGAGAGTCCTCTGTACCGCTCGCACTTAACGCTCGTAAGCATGGTTTGCGTCTGGCAACGCGACTCGATTGTCGATTTCTGACCACAAAGCTCGCACGATTCCAACGACCTCCCAAGTTGATTGCCGATGAACTTGTGGCAAGGAAAAGCGCTGTTCCTGAAGTTCTTGCAGCGCGTGGAGGCTTTGCGGAGATTTGCATCCCAGCTCATGGTCTTATTGCTAAACTCGGAAAGCGGTCCGGAACGGTTCGACTCGTTGGGCGATTCACTGACCGCACGGGAAGGGTCTTTGAAAGCAATCCGATAGTCGTTCCCTATTACCAGTTACTTGGCGACCCTGCTGTCCTGACTGATAGATAAACAGCGACAATGGAGACTACGTCATCATCGTTTAAGTGCGTGCGAGTTACAGCCGCGATTAGTGATAGATTCGTGATTCATACCGTCAAGACGGTATGAATCACGAATTCATCTGTTCCTACGTGTGGATCTTGGGTATCTACCCCACATCTCGCCGCCGCAGCGCGAGGCCTGCAACACCGACGAACACTACGACGTACACGCTCAGCATGATCAGCGCTTGCGTGGTTGAGACGAACGGGCCGGTGAAGCGGCCGGGGCCGTCGCCGGCGCTGCCGGCGTTCATCGCGCCGAGCGGTTCGATGAGCGAGTAGGCGTTGGTGCGGACGAAGATCTTGACCAGCGGCTCCAGCAAGTTCACCGAGCCAGCCAGCGCGCTGAGCAATCCTTCGAGCGCTAGCGTGTAGAGGATGCCGACGCCGATCGCCAGCGATGTCCCGCGCGTGAGTGCGGCGAGGGCGACGCCGAACGCGGCCCAGGCGAGCATGATGACCCAGCTCGACAGAATCGCCTGGCCGATCGTCGTGATTGACGGCCAGCTCATCGCGTTGCCCTCCAGCGAAGCGACGATCGCGCTGGATGTTGCGCCGATGGTGAACGGCACGAGGACGAACGGGATCAGGGTGATGGCAATCGCGATCATCTTCGATGCGAAGATGCGCAAGCGGCCCGGCCCCTGAGTGAAGAGCGTCTTCAGCGTGCCCCAGGTGTAGTCGCTGCCGATCGCCAGCACGCCGAGCATGATCGCGAACGCTCCGCCGTAGAACGGGAAGCCGGAGCTGACGTTGCCGGCGAAGCGGTCCGGCATGAGTTGGCGAATCAGCTCCGTTTCCTGTGGCGTCGCGCCGCTGCGGTTCAGCATGTAGGGGACGATGTAGGCGAAGATCGCGGCCAGGATGACCCAGACACCCAGCAGGATCCAGGTCGCCATGCGCTTACGAAGGACGAGTAGCTCGACACGGATGCTCGATGTCATGCGGCAATCTCCTCTTCTCGGGTGAGCGCCAGGAAGATGTCTTCCAGCGATGCGCGTTCGACGCGGAGCTCGTAGAGGCGGACGCTGGCCTGGACCAGCACGCGGGCGATCTCCGAGGCTGCTGCCGGGTCGCCATCGACGTGGATTTCGCCGCGCACGATAGTCACGTCCTCAACCCCCGCCACTGAGGCGATGAGGCGGCGAGCCTGCTCGCTCGGCTCGGCTCGTACGAGGAGTCGGTCGCGGTCGCGTAGTTCATCAACAGTGCCTTCGGCGACGAGCTGTCCATGACGGATGACGCCGACGCGATCGCAGACCTGCTCGATCTCGCCCATCAGGTGGCTGGAGAGCAGGACGGTGCGACCCTCCTGGCCGAGTGTGCGGATCAGATCGCGCATCTCGGCCATGCCGGCCGGATCGAGGCCGTTCGTCGGCTCGTCGAGGATCAGCAGCTCGGGATCCTTCAGCAGCGCAGCGGCGACGCCGAGGCGCTGCTTCATGCCCAATGAGTACGTCTGGAACCGATCTCTTCCGCGCGACGCCAGATCAACAGTCGCCAGGACCTCGGCGATGTGGCGCTCGTCGACACCCGCGTGCCCGGCCAGGACTCGCAGGTTGTCGCGGCCGGACAGATACGGGTAGAAGGCTGGCGTCTCGATCATCGCGCCGATGCGAGCCAGACTCTCGGTGGATCCGGGCGTCGCTCCGAGGACGGTCGCGTAGCCATTGCTGGGTGTCGCCAGCCCGAGCAGCATGCGCAGCGTCGTTGTCTTGCCGGAGCCGTTCGGCCCGAGGAATCCGTAGACCTCGCCGTGGCGAACCTGTAGCGACAGATCGTTGACGCCGAGTGTGCCATCGGCGAAGCGCTTGGTCAGGTTGTGTGTCTCAATGGCGTTCTGCCCGTGCATTGCCACCCTCGCATTCATCAGATCGTGCCCTACTTCAGCTGATCGAGCCGCTGGTGATACTCCTCGGCACTGATCTCACCGCGGGCGAAGCGCTCGGCCAGAATGCCCCTGGCTCGCTCGGTGCCGGAGATCTCGTGTCGCCAGCCCCAGCGGCGGAAGACCCAGAAGAAGAGAAAGAAGAGGAAGATCCAGAATATGAACATGCCGAGCCTCCAGATCCAGAACCACGGTTCGTCGTTTCCCCAGCCGTCCGCGTGGAGCAGAACGACCGAGGTGGTGAGCTGGTCCAACATGGGTGCGCTCCTTTCGCTGATTCCTGCAGACGACTGGTTTCGTCCGCTGGTTCTGACGATAGGGGCCAAAGGTCAACCGCCGGTTCCGCGAATCTCAACGAACAGTCAACAGTGGCTCACAACTTCAGCAGCAAGCCCGTAATGTGCTCGTATGGCGCAACAGTGGCTGGCAAGATAGGCGCATAGCAGCATTGCAGCGAACGTGAGGAGTGGACATGAGCGAACAAACGACGGTGCTGGTCGTTGACGACGATCCGGATATCGTCGCGCTCATGCGTGACTTTCTGGAGGTTGAGGGCTACGCGGTCCTCACCGCCGATCGCGGCGATCGCGCACTCGACATCATCGACGAGGCAGCGGTCGATTGTGTGTTGCTGGACATCATGATGCCGGGCATGTCCGGTTTCGATGCGGTGCGCCGGATTCGCGAGCGCGGCGATTTGCCGGTGCTGATCCTGAGCGCCCGGCAGGAAGATAGCGACAAGCTGCGCGGTCTGGGGCTCGGCGCAGACGACTACATCGTGAAGTCGGCGACGGCCGCTGAGGTGGTCGCCCGTGTCGGCGCTGTCCTCCGACGGGCGGGGCGCGGCGAATCGGCTGTCTCACCCCTGCTCGACTTCGGCCGGCTGACGATCGATCCCCGCGCGCGCGAAGTACGTGTAGCGGACGAGATCATCTCACTGACGCCGCGTGAATTCGACCTGCTGCTGATGCTGGCCGAACGACCTCGACAGGTGCTGACTCGCGAGCAGATCTACGAGCGGCTGTGGGGTGACTACGGCGACCGTCATTCGCTGACCGTCCACATCGGTCGCCTGCGCGAGAAGATCGAGCCGGATCCGGCCAAGCCAACGTACATCGCGACGGTATGGGGCGTCGGCTACCGCTTTGAAGGGCATCAACGCGGATGAGCGGGACGTTGCCACTGCGACGCTGGCTGGCCATCGCACTCGTTGTCGCGTTCCTTGTCCCTCTTATGGCGACGGCCATTGTTGCCGGAGCGCTCGTCTGGCGACCGGGCGAGCATGACAACGGCGATGCGGCCAGAATCCTGACCGAGGGCGCGGCAAACTGGCGCGATCCCGCCTGGCAGGCGCAGACGACCGCTGCGCTCCACGCGCACGGCGTCGAGTTCGTTCTGTTCGAGGACAGCGCTGAGGTGTATCGCAGCACGGCGAACCCGCTGGCAGACACACACGCTGATGCGAGCGAGCCGCGCAACTGGTGGGCCCGCGACGACGGTTCGCGGCTGGCGCGGCAGCTGACGCTCCCCGGCGATTCGCCGAGCCGACACGCCTATCTCTATTCACTCCCCGATTCACCGTCTGCCGACCGCGCACCGCTGATTCCGATTACGGCGTTTACGACGTTGTTGCTGACGCTGACCGGCATTGCCTGGGTATTGGGGCGTGCCGTCGTGCGGCCGCTTGCGGCGACGAGCGAGGCTGCGCGACAGATAGCGGCTGGCGATCTCGACATCTCGCTGCCGACATCGCGCGTCCGCGAGGTCGCCGAGGTGAATTCGGCATTTGAAGCGATGAGCAGCGGCTTGCGCGCATCGGTCGAGCAGCAGGTGCAGGTCGAGCAGGAGCGGCGGCTCTTCATTTCTGCAATCGCCCACGATCTGCGAACGCCGCTCTTCGCGCTGCGTGGCTATCTGTCCGGGTTGCAACAGGGCATTGCTCGCAGCCCTGAGCAGAGCGCGCACTACGTCGCGGTCGCGCAGGAGAAGGCGGATGCGCTGGAGCGCCTGGTCGCCGACCTCTTTGACTACTCTCGGCTGGAGTATCTCGACCAGGCACCGGACCGGAAGCCAGCCGACTTACGGGACGTGTTGCAGCGCCTGGTCGAGGGCTTCCGACCGCTGGCGGACGCGAAGCAGGTGGCGCTGGAGCTGAACGTGCCCGCCACGCCGTGCGTCGCCGAGATCGACGAGCATCTGATGGCGCGGGCAGTCGAGAATCTGTTGGACAATGCTGTGCGCTACGCACCGTCTGGCGGCGTCGTGACGGTGGTTTGCACACGCAGCGACGGTCAGATCGAGCTCTCCGTGGCCGATGATGGGCCGGGGATTGCTGCCGGGGATCTGGCGCGGATATTCAGTCCGCTCTATCGCGCCGAAGGTTCGCGGAACCGACGCACTGCTGGTGCCGGGCTGGGATTGACCATCGCACGGCGCATCCTGCGTGCGCACGGCGGCGATCTTACGGCCGCCAATGGTGAGCGCGGTGCGGTCTTCCGTGGGACGCTGCCGGCTGTTGAATGAGGTTGGATGATGTCTGATCTACGCGTTGCGCTTGTCCAGCTCTGCAGCGAGAAGGGCAATATCGCCGGCAATCTGGCGCGCCACGGTGCGGAGATTGAGATGGCCGTAGCACGCGGTATAGATCTCATTGTGTTCCCGGAGATGAGCATCACCGGCTACATCGATCCGGCACGCTGGCCGGACGCCATACTGTCGCTCGATTCCCCGGAGATCGCGCGGTTTCTGGCGCTGACCCGTGGGAGTGGCCTGACGGCTATCGCGGGGCTGGTTGAGGCGCGTCCTGGACAGAAGCCGTACATCACGCAGATCGTTGCTGCAGACGGGGTGCTTGTGGCCGTCTATCGCAAGCGTCACGTCGTTGAGGATGAGGCGGACTGGTTCAGCGCCGGGCCGCCGCAGCCAACGGTCTTCCCGGTTGGCGATGTGAGGATCGGCGTGGCGGTTTGTGCTGATATCGACAACCCCGTCGTGTATCGCGATTGTGCTGCGGCCGGCGCGCAGGTGATTGTCCACGCTTCAGCGCCCGGGCTCTACGGAGAGCAGGCCACTCGCAGTTGGGAGTCGGGCCACGCCTGGTGGCGCAACGAGTGCATGACGAAGGACGCGACCCACGCCAGGACCAATGGCGTCTACGTTGTGGCCGCCACAGCAGCCGGGCGTACCGTTGATGAGGACTTCCCCGGCGGCGGTTTCGCCTTCGCCCCCGATGGCGCTTGCCTCGCCGCTAGCGCCGATTGGTCTGCGGGTGTGCTGGACGTCGTCATTCCAGTATCCCCGCGTTCGTGAGGGCAGCAGCGGGCTTGTCCGTACGAACGCGGGGGTGGCAGTCGGGGCTAGTAGACGCTCGTGTCCATGATCAGGATCGAATCGTAGCGGTTGACGAGCCGGCTTGTCGGGTCGCCGTCGAACAGGGAGTACATGCCCCACTCGCCGGTTGTGAGCGTACTGTCGTCAACGCTGCCGACGTGCTGGCTATTGATCGAGAGATCGATTTGCGTGCCGGTGATCCGCAGGGTCATCAGGTTCGCGCCGGTCGGGTCGTAGACGCCCTCTTCTGATCCGAACAGGTATGTCCACTCGTTGGCAACGACGACGTAGCAATCGGCCGCACCGCTGTCGTTGATCTCACAGATGTAGCCGGAGTTCAGGCCGTTTTCGTCGATGCTCGCTCTGGCGATCACGCCAGTTGCGCCGCTGCCCTCGACCGATGTCACGGTCTCAACCAATCCGTCGTTGAACGGTACGGCGGGTGTCGGCGCTACAAAATACCACTGGTTCGCGCCGGTCATCGTGATGGCCAAAGCACCCTCGACGACTTCAACCGCTGAACCTGCATCGTCCAGCGTGCCGGTCCAGAATGGGCCCGGCGACCCGGAGTCGAACGTCGTTGAGGCGACAGTTGGGTTGCGGACAGTGAACCAGTCGAAACCCGCCGCGACAGTGCCGGCCATGCTCTGGACGTACAGACCCCAGTTGCCGTCAACCTCATGACTGATCTGGCCCTCGCCGAGCATGCGCTGATTGACGTCGAACGCATACCAGCCGTCAACGATCGTGAGCGTCAGGGTGTTGAACTGGCGCATCTCGAACGCGCCGGACTCGACGAAGAGCGTCTCGTTCGCCGCGCCGCCGGCGAACTCGTAGCAGCCGGCCGAACCGTCGGTGTAGATACCGCAGACGAGGAACGCTTCGTTGCCATCGGCGTCGAGCGCATGCCGACCGAGGACACCAGCGAAGCCCTCGCCACCGGCGAACGCGACATCGACGCTGACAGTGCCGTTCCGCAGGACGAGCTCCGGTGCGGACGGCTGCGGGTTCATCCAGTAGCCCTCGGGCATCGAGACGACATAGACGCCGTCAGTGACTTCCAGGCTCGACCCGTCGTCGGCAGTGCCGGTCGGGAATGGGCCAGCGCCGTCAGTGAAATCGATCGCCAGCTGATCGGTGGGTACCGGCTCGGTCGATTGCGTCGGCTCGACCGGCGGGCGCGTTGCGATCGGGCGCGGCGTGCTGGTGATGATCGCCGGACGTGGCGTCGCTGTTGGCTCGGGTGTGTAGGTTGGCGACGGGCTCGGCTCCAGCGTTGCTGTTGGCTCACTGGTAGAGGTCGCGGCCGCTATCGGCTCAGTGGCTGGAACCGTCGTTGATGTCGGCTCTTCGGACGAGCCGCCGCAGGCGGCCAGCAGCAGGGTGATGGTCATCAGGCAGACGACCGTCCATCGATGGGCGAGAATCCGCTTCATGAATCCCGATCTCTCATGTGCCTTCAGCGACTCTGTGATCAGCGGGAAGTGTACCCATATGGGCAGGAATCGTACTGAAGAAATCGTTTGACGACACCAGACCGGCAACCTATTCTGCCGGAAAGTCGCCACGATGGAGAAGCGAATGGGGATGACATCGTGATTTATCGCATCGGCAGGGGACCGACCGGATGAAGCCAGGCGAAGGAACTCTGCCGCTCCTGGAACCGATCGCTGAGCGATTCAGCAGTCGCAGATTTGCGACAACACCGCTCTCGCCGGAGGTCGTCGAAACGCTACTGGAGGCTGCGCGCTGGGCACCGTCGTATGGCAATCGCCAGCCGACTCGCTACATCGTCGCGAGCAAGCCGGAGACGCTGGCCGCGGTCCACGAGGCGCTGACACGCGGGAATTCGTATCTCAAGAGTGCGCCAATTCTGATCGCCGTCTGTGGTCGGCCGGACGACGGACAGATCGTCGACGACAAGGAGTATTATCTGCTGGACGCCGGCCTCAGCATTGAGAATCTGCTGCTGCAGGCGTTCGCGATGGGGCTGTTCGCGCACCCGATCGGCGG